>JBBRSG010000012.1:0-69560 GCA_038245615.1 Chloroflexia bacterium
AGACCGAGGCCCAGTATTATTGCAATCTTAAATGGGATAAAAACAAGCTGGATGGGTTGCTCGCAAAGGCGGCAGATTGGGCCAAACGCAACGGGGTAGCCCTCACGGTTAATGAATTTGGAGTCTACCGGGCTTTTGCGCCCGCCAATGACCGCCTGACTTGGATTAGTGATGTGCGTAGCCTGATGGAGAAATATCAGATTGGCTGGACCATGTGGGACTATGCCGGGCTTTTTGGCCTGATGACCTACGATGAGCAAGGTAATCGCCAACTGGACGAGCGCAATCTTCGGGCGCTGGGACTCTAAAAATTTACTATTTACCCGCTTTGGGGGTAAATAGTAAATTGCCTGACCACTATTTCAGTGGCAATTCAAAACTAAAGGTGCTGCCCTGTCCTTCGCGGCTTTGAACTACGATGCGCCCGCCGTGAGCCTCGACCAGACCTTTAGCGATTGCCAACCCTAATCCGGCCCCACCCTGTTGGTCACGCCCCCGGCTGCGTTCGCCGCGATAGAACGGCTCGAAAATGCGCTCCAAGTCGGCGGCGGGAATGCCTTCCCCGGTATCGTTGACACTGACCTTCACCATCGCGTCTTGCCGCCGCGCTACCAGCCGAATTGTACCACCTTCCGGGGTGTAGCGAATCGCGTTGCCAATCAGGTTGTTTAGCACTCGCTGGATTTTATGTGGGTCGAAATATAGTTCGGGCAGTTCGCCTTCGATCTGGCCTTCCAGAATTTGATGTTTGTGTTCGGCCTGTCCGTTCAGGCTTTCCAGAGTGTCTGAAATCAGGTCGGAAAGGCTGGCCTTTTCCGGGCGCAGCTTGAGCGCCCCGGCATCCAGTTGCGACATTTCAAACAAATCTTCAATCAGCCCGGTCATATACTGGACTTCGCCCCGCATCCGTTCCAGAAAAATGGCAGTTTGCTGCTCATCGGTCAGGCCATCGGTAATCGCTTCGGTCATCAAGCGCAACGAGGCTAGAGGAGTGCGTAAGTCGTGAGAAATCGCCGCTACCAGTTCTTTGCGCGATTGCTCCATTTCGTGTTGGGCGACGGAAGCCTGTTCCAGTTGGCTTGCCATCTGATTGAAAGCTTCGCCCAGCCGGGCCAATTCCCGCGAACCTCCTGGCTGCACCCGCGCCGCCAGATTGCCCTGAGCGATTTCCTCCGCCCCGCGAGTCAGTTCGCGGACTTGCCGCCCCAGTTGCTCCGAGAGGAAAAAAGCGAAAAAGACCGATATTCCGCCGGAAAAAATTAGCAACAGGACTAACAAACTCTGGTCGTGGGCGCTCAGAAACATCAGGCCGCTCGTGACCATAATATTGACAATCGTAATTACCGAACCCGCTAGATAAGCCATTGTGAGTTGGCTACGTAACCCGGTCAGCCGTTGGCTATAGCCAATCCAGAGCAGAATCAGGGTACAAGAGATAGCCCCACTGGTCAGCAAAAAGAAAAAAAGCTGGGTCAGGTCGTCCGCCGGGGCTTTCAACCATATCGCCGCCAGCCCGACTGCTCCCAACGCCCCGCCTATAACTACCCCCAGCGCCAGACCACCAGTCTTCAACAATAATGGTTGTAATTTTGTGCTACTTAACATGGATTATTCCTGCTAGGGTTCAAACTTATAGCCCACACCCCAAACGGTTTTGATATGACGTGGACGCATCGGGTCGGCCTCGATTTTTTCGCGGAGGCGACGAATATGCACCGTGACAGTACTCATTTCGCCAAAGAAAGTATAGTCCCAGACTTTATCCAGCAATTGTTCGCGGGTAAAGACCTGACCGGGATAGCTGGCTAAGAACCACAGCAAATCAAATTCTTTGGCGGTCAGTTCGGCGGGCTTGCTTTGCACCTGGACGCTGCGGCTGGTTTTATTGATATACAGCCCCTCGATAGTCAGAATTTCATCGTTTGAGCCAACATTATTCGCCCCGCGCCCCGATTCCTGCACCCGGCGCAAGGCGACCTTGACGCGGGCGACCATCTCGCGGGGGCTAAAGGGCTTGGTGATATAATCGTCTGCCCCGACTTCGAGGCCCGCCAATTTATCATCTTCCTGGCTTTTGGCGCTCAGTAAAATGACTGGAGTATTTCGACCACCGGGACGATTGGCCTGCGCCCGAATGCGGCTCAGGACTTCCAGACCCTGTAATTGGGGGAGCATCACGTCCAACACCACCAAATCGGGTTTATGTTCGGTATAGAGGGTCAGAGCGGTTGCTCCGTCCGCCGCCCGAATTACCTTATAGCCCTCGCGCAGCAAATAAAGCTCCACTACATCGAGGATATTGCTATCGTCGTCCACTACCAGAATTTTTGCAGCTTCGGTCATATTTTCATTCAGCCTGATATTATCGCCAGTCGTCAACATCGTCCGACCCTTTCCTATAATTCAACTTTCCTAATTTAAGGATAAGTGAGCCGGATTTCAGGGCGGTTACAAATCTTACGAATCTATTAATCCTAGTGTATACTCAAATCTGTTATTATTCAATTGGACATTGGCTGGCTTTAAAGCGATGACTTTGTTAAAATTGATGGTGTAAAGAGGTTTTAAAAAGCCCACCAAAAAAGGGAGCGTGCATTTATGGCTTTACCCGCAAGCCCTACCCAGCTATTTGACCTGAATCGGCTCTATACCGTTCAGGAGTTTATGGCGCTGTCGCTCGACTCTGGCAAGCGATACGAACTGGTGAGAGGGGAGCTAAAAACCATGTCGCAGCCTGGTGGGGAGCATATGTCTGTCACTAACCGCCTGATCAGAGAGTTTTGGAAGTGGGTATTCTCTTTTGAAGCGGGCCAAGCCCCTGGCGAACCATCTTCGCCCGGTAGCTTTGAGCTAAAAATTGACCCTGATAAAGATACCGTCCGAGCGCCCGATTTAACTTTTATCCGGGCCGAAAATATCGCAAAGTTACCGACTCAGGGCGGAGCAGTTGGTTTTGCGCCCGATTTGGCGGTAGAAATCTATTCCCCTAATGACCGCCCTGGTGAGCGTAGAGACAAACTGGAACAATACCAGCAAGCCGGTTGGGAACTGGTTTGGGTGATTTATCCCATTTTGTCGTCGCCTAACTACAAAGCCGGGACGGTAGATATTTATCGGCTACAAACTGAAACCGGTCTCAACCCGGCTGAAACCCTCAATCAAGGGGCGATATTGTCCGGCGAAGGCCTAACCGAAGGTTTCAAGATGGCGGTATCCGACCTCTTTAGCTAAAGCGCCGAAACCAAGACTAGCCCTATAATTCCCGACCTACCCGGTTGCCGTCCACGATTGCGATTTGGGCCGAGCGGGGGGCGAGGCAATCGCCAATCCGATGTAATTCTTTGACCTTCCCCTCTAAATCAGAATAAAGGCGGTCTTCCGGCAGATTGCCAAAAATCACCACTACTTCCTCGACATTCTCAATCCGATTAGCCGCGCCAGTAAATACATGGCGGTAGGTAACATAGTCCGGGCCGATTTCCGTCAGGTCGGACATTGGGGTTATTTCCGCGCCGTGCCGAAACAGCCAGGCATAAATGCTGCCGGTGTCACCGCTTGCTCCCAGCGAGGCCGGGGCGAAAGTGGTTGCCGGGGTCAATATCTCTAAAGTGGCGGCTTGCTCGACCAGGGCTACCGCAATTCCAACACTCTCGTAACTGCCGACGGCATCGAACAGAATGGTTTTGGCCTCTTTATTTTTGGGTCGGTCAGGGCGAGTGAAAATCTCGCGGCTGACCATTACATGCGGCTGGTCGAGACCCTTAATCTTGCTTTCGAGGCCGGTACTACTACCACGTCGGTCAGGTTGCGCTCCGGTTGCCAGAATCACGGCCTCAAAGTTTCCGGCTAGAATCGCTTCGGCAGTCGCTTCGCGGCCCAACTCGATTTGCACCGCCAGTTTTTCGACCTGCCGAATAAGATACTTGGTCATATTGCCAAACTCAGCAAAGCGTTCAGTCTCGGAAACATAGCGCCACGCTCCGCCCAATTGCCTGTTTTTCTCCCACAGCGTCACCTGATGACCGCGCTCGGCAGCCTGACGAGCGGCTTCCAGACCGCCCGGCCCGCCCCCGACTACCAGCACCTTTTTGACGGTAGCGGCGGGCTTAACCGTACCGAGGCCGAGGGTACTTTCGTAGCTGGCGGCGGGGTTGACCACGCAACCTCCGGCCCGCCCGATATAGACCGGGGCGCGACAGCCCTGGTTGCACGACATACACAATCGAATGTCTTCGGCCCGACCATGCCGGGCTTTGTTGGCCCATTCCGGGTCAGCGATAAGGGGGCGGGCCAGCCCAATCAGGTCGGCTTTGCCTTCTGCCAGAATGCGCTGGGCAAAATCGGGGTCTACAATTCGTCCCGTAGTACCGACCGGGACCGAGGACGACTCGCGCACCTCGGCGGCCTCGTCCTGGGCCAAGCCGCGCTTGAGATTGTAGAGCGGCATCAGCGCCCCGACGTTGTAATAACTGCCAACGATTACATCCACGAAATCTATCAGGTGGGCGGCACAGAGTCGCCGTACAAATTCTTTAGTTTCGGTGAGCTGCCAGCCCTGACCGTCCGGCATCTGATGACTGGCGGTAGTTCGCAACCCAACAATAAAATCCGGCCCGACCTCGCGCCGGATGGCTTCCAGGATTTGGACTACCACTCTCATCCGGTTTTCCAGTGACCCGCCATACTGGTCTTGCCGCCGGTTCAAAAAAGGCGATAGAAAGCTGCCCAGCAGATAGTCCGCCGAGGTCTGCACCTGCACCCCGTCCATGCCGCCTTGCCACGCTATTCGGGCGCACCGGGCATAATATTCGATGATGTCTTCGATTTCGGCCTGGTCGAGGGCTTTGGGTAACTCATCACCGCCTGGGGCCGCAATCGCGGAAGGGGCGGACAAGGGATAGCGGTTATAGCGACTGCTGCCAATATGCCCCTGATGCCACAACATTACCAATCCGATGGTGTCATAGCGGTGTAAATCTTCCGAGAGGCGGGCGTATTCGGGCAGCATTTCTTCGCGCCATAAATTCATGGTGGTGGGTGACCCGGCGGACGAGGGATGCACCGGGGCGGACATCGTGACTACCGCCGCTACTCCGCCTTTGGCCCGTTCCACCAAATAATTATGATAGCGTTCCCCGATTACGCCCCCAACCGGCATCGCCATCCCATGCGAGGTGAAGAAAATCCGATTACGCAGGGTTTTCGGGCCGATTTTGACCGGGCTGAACAATAAAGGGTAGACTATCGCTTCGCTCATTCTACATATCCCTCTGGGCTTTTTGTTGTAGCAGCATAAAAATAGGGTAGATTTGAATTACAAACTTGGTTTGCTTGCCCGATTATAGCATAGCTATTTTTGGCCCAAACATCAGTTCGGGGTGTAGACCTTATAGATTGGGCGACCCGCAGTGTCGGCGATAATCCGCAAATTATAGCGCCGGTTCAAGGCTTCCTCGATTTGGGAAGGCCAACGGTTAAAGGTTTCGGTGATAATTAGCCGGTAGCGCCCGGTTTCCAGGTCGGATAGTAAAGGGGTCATATCGCGCCGTCCGTTTTTTAGCAACACCGAATAGATAAAGTAATCACCAATTTCGTCGGCCCGATTGCTATCCAGCAAGAAGCTATTGACCAGAATCAGGCCGGGTTTTTGACCACGAGCCTCGCCTGCCTGGGCTGCCTGGGTCAGGGTAAAGCCTTCCTGATAGGCCAACCGGCTGGCCTCAAAATCTTTCCAATGACTCCAGCCTAAAAACATGCCCATCGCTACCAGGGTTTGAAATCCTAACAGCCATTTCAGGCGGGGGTCAGGGGCCGAGGAATAGTTTTGAATTTGGAGTTTTGAATTTTGAATTTGGAGGTTTCTACTCGTGGCCTCGCCTCTTCTAAAGGTAAATCGCGGCCTCGGTTCCTTTAGAGGTAAATCATAAATCGTAAATCCTTCATCCCTGACCTCCACCAGAAGCGGAGCAACCAATAAGCCCACCGCAATTGAGAGAACATAGGCCAGTTCGTTAAAATAGTAATCTACTGCCCCATCTTTGATGATGGTGATACAGCTCAGGGCTGCGAACACGCCATAAATCACCCAGAAATACCGACTTTGCTGCCATTCTCGCCGCAGGGAAACCGCCGCCAGAATTAGCAAGGCCACATGGTCTAGTACAAAGAAGCCGACAAACCCCGGCACAAGCTGAAAGATAAAACTTCCGGCCCGCGCCGGGTCGTAAATCCCAAAAATCTCGCCCCGCGACCACCATCCGAATAATCCGAAACCCAATCCGACCCAGCCCAACCACCAGCCAACGAAAACAAGAACAGGACTGAGGACTGAAAACTGAGTGCTAAGTTCCTTAATCGAAAATCGAAAATGTCTTAATCTCCGACCCCCAACCACCAAGTCTAAGAAGATTGCCGCCGTCACCGCCAGGTAGGTCTGTTTGGTGAAGAAAGCGGCTACACTTAGCCCGGCTATCAGTCCCAGGCTGCGCCAATCGAGGGTATTTTTCAGGGTCATGCGGCGATAGAAGTAGGCCGCCAGCAGGCTTAGAAAGAGGGCCAGGGGGTCTACCCGTGCCGCGTGGACAAAGATAATCACGCTCCAAAAAGCGAATGGCAAAGCTCCGGCTGCAATAGCCGCCCAACGTTGCCGGGTTTCCTGCCAGACTATCAGCCCGACCACTAGCCCGGACGCGACATAAAACCCCCAGGCCAGCAATCGCTCGGCTAAAAGGATTTTCAGACCCGATAAGCCGGAGAGGGCTGAGGTCAGGTAGATAAAAAGGGGTGGATACTGCACGCCGGGCATCTGATAAGGGGTAGCCGGGGGGGCGTAGATAGCGGCCAGACCTGCACCGTCGCGCAACTGGCGGGCGGCCCCGCCGACCATCATCTCACAATAATCAATGATTATAGGCGAAAAAAGAGCCGAAAAAGCCCGACTCAATTGGAGTAAGGTCAGTAATCCTAAAAAACTAATTATAGCTTTGAATATCTTTATTGATAGCATATCAGAATATGACCCGTTGGCGAGCTGGTTAGCGTTTGAGGTTGATAGGGGGCGATTTGAGCATCGGCACCGGGGTTACTGTCGGCAGATTGATTGTAAAAATCGTAAACCCTTCTCCCGGCAGCCCCTGACCGGGCGGCAACGGTTGGCTGGTGACACTAATCATGCCCTGATGGGCCTCGACCAATTCTTTGGTTATCGCCAGTCCCAGCCCGGTGCTTTCACCCTTGCGTTTGCGGGAAGGGTCGAGTTTATAGAACCGCTCAAAAATGCGGTCAAGCTGTTCCGGCGGAATCAGTGGCCCGATATTGCCGATTGCTACCCCTACCCATCCCGCTGGCCCTGGATTCATTTCCAGCCATATCATGCTGTTTTCCCGCGAATATTTCAAGGCGTTGTCCAAAATATTGGTAAAGACTTGTTCCAGGCGGTCAGGGTCGCCCAACACCATCGGGCCGCGCCCTTCGTTCAGGCGATGCTGGAAGGCTAGATTTTTATCACTGGCTAACGGGCCAAGCCGCATCAAGACTCGCCTTACCAACTGGCTCAAATCCAGTTCTTGCCGATAGAGAGCCGCTTGCCCCGACTCTATTCGGCTTAAATCCAGCAACTCATCCACCAAACGGCGCATCCGGGCCGCCTCGTTATAAATCACGGCGGCAGAGTGTTCCAGGCTGTCGCGGTCATCGGCAACCCCTTCGATGATAGCCTGAGAATAGCCCTGGATACTGGTCAGGGGAGTCTTTAGCTCGTGCGAAACATTCGCCACAAAGTCGCGGGTAGTCTGGTGCGAGCGGGCCACTTCACGGGCCATATGGTTAAAACTATGCGACAGCCGCCCGATTTCGTCATTATCGTTCCCGGTCACGGGGAGTTGAGCATTATAATTACCCTGGGCAATTGCGGTGCTGGCACGGGTCATCTTTACCAGGGGGCGGGTCACGTTGCGGGCTATGAGCAGGGCCAGGGCCGTCGAAACCAGCAAAGCTACCACCACCGCAACCGCCATTCCCTTTATAAAGGTATCCCAGCTATTGTAAAGACTCTCTTGCGGCACGGTCAGCAGCAGGTCGGTTTTCACAATCGCCAGATTAGCCGTCGGCCCAAATCGAAAATCCACCCTGGCTGGCTGGCTCTGGGCCGAAGTTCCCCGGAAATTTGGCCCGCTCCGTCCATAATAAAAATACGGAACATCCTTCAATTTGAAAGTGCCGTCGTGAGGGCGACCATCGTCCGGGACGAGTTTATAGCCGGGCATAAGTTGGTTTAACATCGAAGCGGGTGGGGTAACGACAGTATCGCATAGTACCCGCCCGGCATCGTCCACCAGCAAAATGCGGACATCCAGCAATTGCGAAAAGCGCACCAAAAGAGCCTGATACTGCGATAACGAGAGTTCGCCATCAATCGGCTGGGCGATATACTCACTCAGATTGTTTGTGACCGAGCGCAATCGCTCAATTGCTTTATTGGTGCTATCGTCCTGTATCTGGCGAAAAATAATCGCAAACAGGCCCACCGCCAGCGCCAGCGTGACCGTGATGACCACCGCATAAGAAATGATTAGTTTTGGTCGAAAAGCCATTTTACCAACAGATTTCAGATGACCGAAATTGGTCAAGACCCAGGCTATATTTTTGAACTTAGCCTATTTTCAAGCCAAAGTTCCGCTTCATTGGAAAATTATACCTTAAAAGAGTACAATTCAAGCCTATGATAGCACCAAGCGCAGGCGGTGACAATCCGCAATTAAAAACCGCGATAATCGCCGCCATTCAAGCGGCTTCTGACCGTCGGATAACTTTCGAGCGGTTTATGGACATGGCGCTTTATCAGCCCGGCGAAGGTTATTATGTGCGGCAGGCCGGGTTAATCGGGCCAAAAGGTGATTTTTATACCGCGCCGCGTCTTTCCCCGGTCTTTGGTGAGCTAATCGCCGACCAGATTGCCGAATTCTGGGAGCGATTGGGGTCGCCCACGACCTTTCAGGTGGTCGAGATGGGCGGTGGGCAAGGGCTTTTGGCAGGTGATATTCTCAGTCGGTTACACCAAAGCTATCCCGACGTGTGGGCGGCGTTGCGCTACACCCTGGCGGAAATCAGTGAGCCGTTGCGCCTGGCCCAACAGCGTCGCCTGGCGGCGATACCGGGCGGCGCGGAAATTATCGGCAAGGTCGGCTGGCGCAATCTGGAAGAATTAGAACCGGGTGAAATTACCGGCTGTTTTGTCTCTAACGAACTGGTAGACGCTTTTCCGGTGCATCTGGTGACAATCCAAGGTGGCGCATGGCGCGAGGTGTATGTAAGTCTGTCCGAAGCAGGGGAACTGTCGGAAATCGTCGGGCCGCTTTCTGACCCGGCCTTAACCAGGTATTTGGCTCAACTGGATTTTGGACCGGAGAGTTTGGAGGAAGACTACCGCACCGAAATTAATCTCAGGATGCTGGATTGGCTGACGCAGGTGGCGCGGGCGCTCGACACGGGTTACATTCTAACGATTGACTACGGCTACAGTGCCGCCCACCGCTATCACCCCTTAAAGCGAAGTGGCACTCTGCAATGCTACAGTAATCACCGGGTCCACGATAATCCCTATATTGCTATCGGGCGGCAGGATATTACCAGCCACGTAGATTTTAGTGGCCTGACCCGGCAGGGCGAGACGCTAGGGCTGTCCACCGTCGGCCTGACCAAACAGGCCAATTTTTTGTTGGGGTTGGGGCTGGGCCAGAAGTTAGCCAAGTTGAGCTTGCCCGTCCCCGGCCTCACCAATCGCCAGCAACTCGCCGAACGCGAGGCCCTGCAACGGTTGATTAATCCGGCGGGGTTGGGCAATTTTGGGGTTCTGATTCAGGGCCGGGGTTTGCCGCCCGGCGCGACCAAGCTGGCGGGTCTTTCGCTTTGACTTTGAGCGATAATTTTTTACCGCTTGTAGCGCCACGAAAAATATTGTAGACCGACATTCCCCATTTCGACCTGATAGGCCGGAGGATTAGACGGAGTGTAGGTCAGCACCCGCCGCTCAAAAAGCTGCACCAATACCGGCTTGACCTGGCCCGCCACCGTCACTTCGGCCCAATATGCCTCGGTGATGGGATAGCCGGTAGCGTAAAAGGTCGGATTAAACAGATTATCGCTCTTGCCATAGCTGTAAATCGGGGGCGTGCCACTCAGGGTTGCAACCGTGCCTTTCTGGTTCAGGTAGTCCCAAAAGACACTGGCAACTCCATGTTTAGTCTCTTTAATCTGATTGCCCGCTTTGACCCCAAAGCTGTCGTAGGCTGCCGGGTTGAGCTGAACTTTGCCGTCTTTCAATTGCTGATTGATAATCGAGCCATCGGGATAAGGCGCGACGGTCAAGAGCGGCTGAAAAGTATTGAAACGTGGCCCGACGTTGCTGCCTAGGTCGCCCGCCACGAAGACATCCGAGGGCTGCCCCTTGCTAAAGCTGGTATCGCCTAGTTGCATTTCGCCCCGCACCATTTCGGTCACGAGCAGGCCGTTGGTCAGATAGGCCGGTTGCTTGACGACGGTATTTTCCATCCGCGATTTGTCGAAATATATCACCGGGCGATACCCGTTCTGGCTGCCCTCCACATATGGCTCGTAAGTAGCATAGCGGGGACGCGGCCCCCAAATATACCCCCGATTGGGATTAGCCTTTAGTGCCGCTACCGGCAAATCCAGCGGATTCCACAGTTTTTCCAAAAATAGCTCGGCATCCAGGCTGCCCGTACCATTAAAAATCTTTGGGCCTTTGCCGGTGTTAGCCGTAACCGTAAAGGTGGCTTTGGCCTTCTGTTCGGGCGTGCCATAGCGAATTTGCGCCCCGCCTAATACTTGAGTATCGTAGTCGTAGCGGGTAGCCTCGATATTAATCGGCCCGTCAAAAGGGTTTATTTGGGCGGGTTGTTCGGCGCTCAAATAATCCACCGTGACATACGAGACCGGCACAAAGCCCTCCCAGGTAAACTCGCCCTTCGCATCGCTGTTGACCAGCCCAATGCGGTAAACCAGTTCGTCAGGGTAGGTATTGGGCTTGTTTTTTTGAATAATCTCGATTGAAATTAGTTTGTCAGGGTCGTAGCCGCTGCCGCGTACCAGCAACTGACTGCCGGTTTCGCCTTTGTCCTTTTCGATTTTGATAACCGGGTTGGCGGCCTGAGCGATGGGGGTATAAGCGATTAGTAAACCAAGTTGGGTGATTAACAGCAGCACCGCGACTACTCCCAGCCGCGTCTGCCGCCGTTTAGAAATTGCCGATAAATTTATCCGATAAAACACGCGAAAATATTCTCCTTTAAAATTTTTAACGGGGATGTACAGGATAGACAGGATAAATTCAAGATTTTTTAATATAATTTTTCGGGCTTTCGCCCACTTTCATGCGAAAATTTAATTATAAAATCCTGTTCATCTTGTCTTTCCCTGTTAAATTGCATCTAATTCAACTTGAGCGGCTGGATAGCCATTTATCCAAAGCGGGCCAGAGTTGTTTGGAGGCGCTGCGCCCGACTACTAGCCCGACATGCCCGGCGGGTAGAATAATCTGCTCCTTGTCCTGGCTACCGACCAAATTCATAATCGGCTTGGACCCCGCCGGGAGCGCAATATGGTCGTGTTCGGCAATAATATTGAGCAGATTGGCCTTGATATTGCCCAGCGTGACCGGCACGCCTCGCAAGACCAGTTCGCCTTTGGTCAGCTTGTTTTGGTGATAAAACTCTGAAATCCACTGCTTGAAGGCCGCTCCGCAGAAAGGAATGCCGTCATTGACCCATTTCTGCATACTTAGCCACGACTCCACCGCTCGGTCATCCCAGAGCTTGTCAAACGCCCCGGTATAAGTGGCGACAAAATTGGGGACGGGCTTGAGCAGCTTGCTGCCGAAATCAATCATTTCGCCGGGCATATTGCCATAGGCCTGGACTACTTGAGCCACATTAAAGGTTTCGGGGTCGAGCCACTTGTTGAACAGCCCTTTTTCGGTGAAGTCGAGCGGCGCCGCCATCAGCACCATATTGCGAATCGGCAAATCGGGATGGGTCGCCACAAAGCAGGTTGTCAGGGCCGCTCCGATACAATAGCCCAGCATACTAATTTCTTTGGCTTTGGAATGCCGCAAAACGTGTTTGACCGCTCTAGGAATATATTCCAGAACGTAATCATCTATCGCGGTATTGGCATCTTCCGGGCCGGGCGTTCCCCAATCCAGCAAATAAATCTCGTAACCCTGCCCGACCAGATATTCAATCAGGCTCGCGCCGGGCCGCAAATCTAGCACGTATGGCCGGTTGATCAGCGCATAGATTATGAGCAAGGGAGTGGCATAGCGTTGTTTGGCCTTTTCCGAAGGCAAATAGTGATATAATTTAGCTTTGTTACGAGTCCAGATAACTTCTTTGGGTGATTGCCCGACGGTCACTTCGGGCGGATTGGTCATCATACCCATCGCTTTGTTATAGCGTTTGAGGGCTTTTTCCATTTCCTCCTGATAGCGTTGGGCCATTTCCGCCGATTGGGGCAGGTTCATTTCAGCCGTCATTTGGTTTACTTATCCTCCTCATCCTGATTAGTAGCTTTGCCAATCGAGCGAATACCCTTGCGAGGTCGGGCGGGGGTCGCCGGAGTTTTAGGTTCAGGTTTTGGATTGGTCAGCAATCTGATTTTGGGTTTTTCGGTGATTGATTTTGGTGGGGTTTCGGGTTCGCGCTCCAGTTTGGTTTCCAAAGCCGCCAGCTTTTGCTCAATCGCACTCAGCCGCTCAAGCACGCTATCCAGTTTATCCAGCCGCTCGAAACTGGCGGCGATATTATTGGTACTCTCGGCGGTCTGGTCGAGATTATCTTCCAGCCGGTCACAGAGGTCGTCCAGTTTGGCATCTAGCCCGACTACCAGGGCCGCGATGCGGGTCAGGTCTTCGCGGGTGGGCATATTCGCCGCTTCCAGATAACTTTGGGCGGTGCGCTTGATGGCTTCGCGCATGGCAGCCTGATTTCCGGCGGTGCGGCCCAATCCGGCGGCAAATTCCGGGGTGGTTATCAATTGAGCCATAAATTGAGTCATGGCCTGTTCATTGGTTTCGTAGGCTTTGCGCCAGGCCGACCAGGGGTCGGCGGCAGCCTGGGGCGTGGCAAACTGCCCGCTCATTTTCGACCCGGCTTCCAGCATGGGTTGGGCGAACTGGTTGACCCAGTTGAAAAAATCGGTTGGGCCAGGCCCATTAACATTAAAAGGGTTCTCACTCATCGCTCGTTCTCCTGTGAAAAGTGGTCAGTAGTCAGTGGTCAGAGGTCAGAATTAAGACCTCCTGAGCCACCTCACGCTGATAAGCCCCGTACAGGGGTTCGCGTTTTCTCTCATCCCGACTTTCGCTTTATACTACTACATGCGGGCGGGGTTGTACAATTCTGTAGAAAACCTATTGAAAAATATAGAAAAACCCGCCGAATAGTTGCATCTGCCGTCTGGTTAGAGTACTATTCTTGGTAGGTCAAAAATCGAAAATTGAAAATCGAAAATTTCTGACTACTGACCACTGACCACTTTTCACAGGAGTGCGCGTTTATGATAGATATTCTCGTCCGTTTTATCCCTAACCGGGTGAAATCGCAGTTGCAAGATAAAATGGTGGATATTCTGTCAGAAGCTTCCAGCGATGAGCGGTGGCGCAAGTTGGTGCGCTCGTTCCGGTCAGATGCCCGCTTTCAGTCGGCGTTTGAAAAAGCCCTTGAGCGGGCGGTTCAGCGTTTTGCCGACGAATACCCCGATAAAGATTTGGTGGAAGCCTTGACCAATAGCACCCGTTTTTGGGATTTGCCCAGCGTTCAAGCTGCCTTGCGCGAGGTCGTCACCCGGCCTTCGTCTTATCTCAGCGATGAGCGCGATACCATTGTCCAGTCCTTCGCCGAGGTCGTGCCGAACATTGAGCCGGAGCGGGTGGAGCAAGCCGTCCGCTTTTTTATGCGCTGTCTGGCGGACGAGGTGATTACTATTCCCCAGCTTTTGCCGATATATCAGGTTCATCTCCAAAAAATGTCAATGGAGCAGGCCCGCGAAACGGTGGCGGCTATCCGCGAGTTGCAGGCCGACCAAAAGCAAACTATGACCGCGCTTTTAGGGGCGGTGAGCCAAAACCAGCTTTTGCTGACTGCTCCCGGTCAGGCTGAGGCGGGCGCGGCGGCGGGGCCAAAGATTTATCACAATCTACCGCGCCCGGATTATAGCTTTTTTGTCGGGCGCGAGGCCGAACGCGCCAAAGTGCTTGAGCGGCTGTCGCCCAAAAAGCAGGGCGGAGTGGTGGTGATTGACGGAGTGGGTGGGGTCGGTAAATCGGCTTTGGCCCTGGAACTGGCCTATTATCTTTTGGACAATGCCAGCAGTTTGCCCGAACCCGAACGCTTCGCCGCGATTGTCTGGACTTCGGCTAAACAGACCGTCCTGACCGCCGATGGTATCCGCACTCGTCCCCAGGTGCTTCGCAATCTGGAAGATATTTATACCGCGATTTCGATTACCCTTGACCGGGAAGATATTCTCCGCGCTCGCCCCGAAGAACAGTCGGCCTTGGTGATGGACGCGCTTTCGGAGCAACGCACCCTTTTAATCGTAGATAATCTGGAAACGGTGGATGACGAAAATCTGCTGGAATTTCTGCGCGAACTGCCCCTCACCACTAAAGCGATTGTCACCACCCGCCACCGGATAGATGTGGCCTACCCGGTGCGCTTGGTCGGACTATCCGAGGCCGAGGCCCTGGCCCTGATTCGCAGCGAGTGTGAACAAAAAGAGGTCGGTTTGGACGAGGAAGATGCTAAAAAGCTGTTTAATCGCACCGGCGGGCTGCCTCTGGCGATAAATTGGAGCATTGGGTTGATGGGCTATGGGCATACAGTTGACTCGGTCTTGGCCCGGTTGGGGTCAGCCAAGAGCGATGTTATAAAATTCTCGTTTCAGGCTTCGGTGGAAACTATCAAGGACCACGATGCCTATCAACTGCTGTTGGCCCTCTCGCTCTTTGCCAAAGATGCCACCCGCGAGGCCTTGGGCTTCGTGGCTGGTTTCGAGCAGGACGAAATCAGCCGCGACGATGGCCTGGTTATGCTCGAAAAACTCTCGCTGGTCAACAAAGCCGCCAACCGCTTTAGCCTCCTGCCCCTGACCAAGACCTACGCCAGCGCCGAGCTTGAGAAAAATAGCGAGTCTAAGGCTGACTTGCTGAAGAGATGGTCTTCTTATTTTCTTGTGAATTTTAATACCGACCCTTTGCCATATCACGAATTAAATAACTATGTTCCTGAAATACCTGATATGTTTGGTTATATGGACTGGTGTATTATCAGCAACAAAGATAAAGAGCTTGCTGACTTCGTTTTACGAAACGCACGGTTTTTTTGGGCTAGAGGTTATTGGGCTGAGTTTCAGTATTATGTTAATTCAGCTTATGAAAGAACAATTGCTGTAGAAGGTGATAGAAAGACTGCCGCCAGACTAACTTATCAATTGGCTGGTAATAGCTTTTTCCGGGAGGAGCCAACCGCTGAAACTTTATTCCTACAATCTTTAAAGACGCTTGAAGAGGTAGGAGACTATAAATTGGCTATGCACGCGCACCGTTATTTGTCCGAAGTACATTTAGACCGAAATGAAATAGAACAAGCTAGGCAGGATATAGCTAATGCCTATAAAGTGGCGGTATTGGTTGATCGTTCGCAGCTTAGAATTTCCAAGCTTATGAGATATGAAGCCCCTATTGAAATTGCTGTAGGAAATTATGATAAAGCGGCAAATCTTTTGGAGGAAAGCATTGAATACCAAGAGACTGATCCCGAAGAAACTAGCTCATTGACTATAGCTTATGCTCTGCTTGGGAAGGTTGAGATTTATCGAGGTAATTTTGAGATTGCCGAAACCAAATTTTATCGAGCTTTAGAACTGGCCCATCATACTCAGGTAAAATCAGATTTGGCTTTCGTTTTACAAAATTATGCTTTGTTAAAGCTACATAAGGTCGAAAAGGATGAAGCTTTGGAATTTGCTACTGAGGCTTATAATCTACATAGGCAGCTTGGGGCTAGAAAAAGGATTACTCAAATTGAGGAGCTAATATTACGAATTCAGGCTCTCCCCGCCTAAATTGAGGGCGGGTTTACAGGCGGTGTAAAATTAGGGCGGTGAGAATAATCGCGGTGAAGAAAAGCAGGTGAATTATGAGTGCCAATCTGGAAATGGTGCTGGCGAAAGTCGGAGAACTGAATAATGACGAATTATTGCTGGTCTTGCAGCGAGTAACCGAAGAATTGCGCCACACTGCAATCAAAAACGGGCCAGCCGGAATAAATAATAGTCCGACTAGGCCAGTAATGTACCGCCTCACCCCGGAAGAAGCCAGCGCAACGCTGGCTGAAATATTTACCGAGGCAGAGTTGGCGGAAATTGCGGCGGCTGATGTTAGTAATTTATCTTTCGGCGACAAATCATTATCACAGACCGTAATCGAAGACCGCGAGGATCGAGTTTAGATGGATTATCTATTTCTCGATACCAGCGTTTTTCTAAAGCTGTATATTGCAGAAAAAGGTTCAGCCTGGCTTACAAATTATATAGTCGGCAAACAGCCCATTATATCGGAACTAGCTCTGTTCGAGAGCGCCACCGCCCTCCGAAAGCGCCAGCTTGATGGTACTTTGACCAAAATAGCCGCCTCAAGTTTATATGCTCAAATTCTGCAAGACCGCTTTAATTTTGAAATAGTCACCTTTGGCTTGGCTCAGTTACTAAATGAGGTTGTAAATCTGGCGTTCAAGCTGCCAGGAAATTTTAGGCTTCGCGCTCTTGATGCCATTCAGTTAGCCTCGGCAGGAATTGCTCAAGTTAGTGTCATCCAGCAACCTTCATTTTCCAACTTCACCTTTCTCAGTTCCGATTTGCAATTGCTGAAAGTGGCGCAGGCCCAAAATCTTGCCACCGAAAATCCCGAAGATTATCCCTAACCCAAAGTGAGGTTTTATGAATAGCGAAGTAGCCAAATTGCAGGGCTTTGGCCCATATAATAACCAGGAGCGGATGGCTCCGGCTTTCAAGTTGCCCGCCGCTCAGGGTGGGACGATTGCGCTATGGGATTATAAACAGCGTAAACAACTGGTGCTGTATTTTCTGCCGCACCCCGATAGCGGATTTCTGAGCCGGTTGCAGACCGAAAACCCGGCCTATCAAGAGACCGGGGCGCAACTGCTGGTGATTGTACCTGCCCCGCTAGAGCAATTGACGGCTTTACATAATCAACTAGCTCTCAATTATCCGCTTTTGACGGACGAGGAAGGGCGGGCCTACAAACGCTATCTGCACCTGATAGAGGCCGATATTCAGCAGGAATTACCCGCCGCTGTGTTTGTCGCCGACCGCTTTGGGGCAATCACCCGTTATGCTACCGCCCCGCGCCCCGCTATGCTGCCGTCCCAAACCGAAATACTCGGAATGCTTGAGTTTTTGGGGACGCTGTGCAATCCTTAATACAGCATAGCGGAAGAAGGGTGTGGCATTTGGTAGGGGCAATCCCTTGTGGTTGCCCTGCGGCCCAAAGGCCGCTAATAATGAACGTTTACCTATCTTTTAAGGTCTCTAGCGTACCCGCTTACTGTACGCTAAAGACCTAATGGGTGACTAAAGTTCGTTGGGAAGCCGTCTGGCGACGGCAGGGCAACCACAAGGGATTGCCCGTACAAATGCTTACTTTCCCAATAATTCCAATCAGTCTGTACATTATTGATTTGAAAGTCTCAAAGATGCGAAAATACGTTCTATCGGCTATAATAGGTTTAGTAAGGTTATACCTCTAACGAAATTAGAGCCATTATTAGCCTGACGACTATCGAGGTGCAGATAGGCTAGACAAGGAGTCCCCTTTGGTTCCCCGCAAACTGACCCTGAAAAATTTTATGTGCTACAAAAACGCCAGCCTCGACCTGGACGGGATTCATCTGGCCTGTCTTTCCGGCGATAACGGGGCAGGTAAATCGGCTATTCTGGACGCGATGACCTGGGCGCTGTGGGGCAAAGCTCGCGCTACCAGTGACGAAATAGTGGCGCAAGGCGAACTCGAAATGCAAGCCGATTTGGAGTTTTTGATTGGCGAACAGGATTACCGGATTGTGCGAACTCATTCTCGCAAGAGCGGGATTGCTACCCAATTGAGTTTTCAGGTTCGCACCCTGGAAGGTGGCTGGCGCAATATCAGCGATAATACCCAGCGAGCCACCCAGGAGCGGATTATAGATACCATCAAGATGAAGTACGATACTTTTATCAATAGCGCCTTTTTGTTGCAGGGTAAGGCCGACGAGTTCACTACCAAAACGGCGGGCGAGCGCAAGAAAGTATTAGCCGAAATATTGGGGTTGAACTATTACGATGAATTGGAAACAAAGGCCAAAGACGAGTCCAAAGAGGCCGAGCAGCGCCGTCGTCGTCTGGATGACCGCCTGGGTGAGATTGAGCAAGAGTTGGCTCTGCGTCCGCAATACCAGCACCAAAAGCGGTTGGCAGAAGAAGGTCTAGCCACTAGCCGGGCGGTGCTGGAAAGCGGTGAAAGTGAGTTAGCTGAGTTACAGCGCCGGGAAGATGCCCTGAAAGCCAAAGAGGAAACCCGCCAGCGTCTCTTGCGGCAATTGGCGGCTGACCGCGAAAAGCTGGCAGACTTATCCCAAAAATTGCGCCAGGTTGAAACCACCATCGCCGGGTGTCAAGCCGTCATCGGGCGGCGGGAACAGACCGAAAAGGGTTATAAAGAATATCTACAAGTTGAGCAGGAATTTGAGGAATCGAGCAAAAAGTTCGTTCTCTACGGAAACTTGATAGGTCGTCGTCGCGAAGTCGAAAACGCGATTAAGCACGAGCGCAATAAACTGGATTTGGACAAACGCGCTCTGGAAACCTCACTCCGCAACGCCGAAGAGCAGCGCCGTAAGCTGCCCATTTTGGAAAAAGAGGTGGCGGATTTGCAGCTTGAAATAAACGCTGCGACGCAGGCCAACGCGCATCTGGAGCTAAAGAAAGCCGAGCGCCAGGCCAAGCAGACCGAACTTGAGGTGGCAAATCAGGAAGCCAGGCGGCTGCAAAAACTTCTCAGGGAAGTGGAAGAAAAAGCTAAAGCTGTTCCCCAGCCGGGCGATAAGTGTGACCGATGCGGAACATTAATAATCGAGGAAAACCGCGACCATATCGTTCAGGAATATCGCAACGAGTGGCAAGAAGTTAAACAATTATCTAAAGAAGCCAAGCAAAACCAGGATGAGCTAAAGGCCGGGTTGGATGAGCTGGAAAAAGAGCAGCAGCAACTGGAAGCCCCGGCCCGAAAGCTGGCAGGGTTATTGAGTAAGCAGGGTAGCACCACCCAAAAGCTGCACGATGCCCGGCAGGTCGGCGAGAGCGTGGCGCAGTGGCAGGCCCAACTTGACGCTTTGAATACCACTCTGGAAACCGAAAATTATGGTCATTCGGAAAAAGCCAAGCAGACCGAAATCGAACAACAACTCAAAGCCCTGGCTTTCCATGAAGCTCATTTTCAGAACCTGGACGGACGGCGGGTGGCTCTGAAAAAATATGTGGAGGAAAAAAAGGGGCTGGACAGCGCGATTGAGCGACTGGCTAACCTGAGGGAGCAGGCTGAATTTTATGAGCAGCAGCAGACCAGCTTGCAGCAAGCCGCCACCGAAAATCTAGCTCTCGCTGAGGCTCTAGCCTTAGAAGTTGCCGACTTGAACGATATTACCGCCCAACGGGGGGCGGCCCAGCAGCGTAAAATTTCCGCCGAAAGCCAGGTCGAAAGCTATAAAACCCAGCTTCGGGAGGCCGAACTCAATCTTCAACGTTGCGATAAGCTGGCCCTCGAAAAAAAGACTAAAGAGCTGGAACGTGACCGCGCCGCCAAAGAGGTCAGTATTTACAAGGAATTGAGCGAGGCATTTGGCAAAAAAGGTCTGCAAGCTTTGATAATTGATACGGTGTTGCCGGAACTGGAAGATGAGGCTAATCGTCTGTTGCGCGGCATGAGTGACGGGCGGATGACCGTCAACTTTGATACTCTGCGCGATAGCAAAAAAGGCGAAGCTATCGAAACCCTTGAACTCAAGATTACCGATGAGCAAGGCCCACGCCCGTATGAGCTTTTCAGCGGCGGTGAAGCCTTTCGGGTGAATTTCGCGGTGCGGGTGGCTCTCTCCAAATTGCTGGCCCGGCGCAGTGGGGCGGCCTTGCGAACCCTGGTGATTGACGAAGGCTTTGGGACGCAGGACGGGTCAGGCCGGGAACGGTTGGTCGAGGCCATTCGCAGCATCGAAGATGAGTTTGACCGGGTGTTGGTCATCACCCATATTCAGGAGCTTAAAGATGTCTTCCCGGTACGAATTGATGTTGTAAAAACTGCCAATGGGAGTCAGATTACGGTGAACTAGCAAGGGTCAGAGAATTTTAACAGGGATATACAGGATGTTCAGGATAAAAATCGGGAGCTGAGGCATTTAATTGTAAATCGTATTTATCTATAAAGAGCCTTAAAGTAGGGTTGCTTTTTAGCGGTAATAGCTTTATTATGTTAAGTAGCTACTTTTGTGAAATCCGAAAATAATCTCAGGTAATTTATTCATGGTGGAAACTAAGACTAAATCAAGGCCGTCTGCGTCCGAAAACGAAGCTCAAGCTTTCGGCGAAGGGTCGGGATTACAATATAACCCTAGCGTCCGTAGCCGTTCCCGCTTGTTTTTGGCGGGGTTTGCGGGCCTGACCTGGGCTGGACTGGTCGGCCTGATTTTCATGCTGAATGTCGGCGATTATAGTTTCTGGTTTCCAGGTCGCATCGCGGCCTATGTCTTGTTGATAATTGCTCCGGCCCTGACTTTTATACCGATTGGCAAAGCTCTCGAATTCCCCTCTTATGGCTACTGGGGAGTAGTCAGTTTCGCCCTTTTTGGCTATATTGTGGCCTTCGTACCGAGTGAGCCGGAGCGGGGTTGGAACGCCAATATCGTGGTCTTGGCCTTGCTGCTGATTAGCCTCTTTATGGTGGCGGTGACTATCACCCTGCCGCTTTTTTACAAGCTAGGCTTCAAGCTTTTCACCCGCCGGGTCGAACAGTATGACCTGGCCCGCGCCCGCCGCGAGGCGGTGTTATTTGGGTCATACATCTTGCTGGTAGCTTTTTTGCGGATGGTCGGCGGGGCGAATCTGCTCAATACTTTGGCCCTCTTGGGAGTTTTTATCATTCTCGAACTGCTAATTCTCACCCGCCGGGTCGGACGCTGGTAAGATTCTTCAAACAAGGTCTAACATAAGTCTAACGCCAATTACCCCTACTTTCTCTTTTGCCAATGCGTATAATATGGTAGCATAAAGCGGTCAAGATTACCAAAAATTCGCGGCTGCTTGTGCCGACTGTCCCGACCCCAAAACAGGTCGGTAGCATTATGAAATTTTTACAGTCATCACGGCTGACCAAATATAATTTTCTGGAGGAAGAAGAAACAAATGGGTAAAATACTAGGGATTGACCTGGGAACTACCAACTCGGTTATTGCAATTATGGAAGGTGGCGAGCCGGTAGTTATTCCCAATGCCGAAGGCGCACGCACCACCCCTTCGGTGGTTGCGATTTCCAAAAGCAACGAGCGGTTAGTTGGTCAGGTTGCCAAGCGGCAGGCGGTCACGAATCCCGAAAATACGGTTTTTTCGATTAAACGCTTCATGGGCCGCAAATTTACTGACCCTTCAGTACAGCGCGACATCAAGCTTGTACCTTATCAGGTTAAGGCCCGACCTAACGGCGACGTAGAAGTTTGGATGGGTGGCAAAGGCTATAGTCCGCCCGAAATTAGTGCTATGATTCTTTCTAAGCTGAAGTCCGATGCTGAAGCTTATTTAGGCGAAAAGATTACTCAGGCTGTTATTACCGTCCCGGCTTACTTTAATGATAGCCAGCGTCAGGCTACCAAAGACGCGGGCGAAATTGCCGGGTTACAGGTATTACGAATCATCAATGAACCGACTGCCGCAGCCCTGGCCTATGGCGTAGACAAAAAGGGTCAGGATGAAGAAGTAGCCGTCTATGACCTGGGCGGTGGGACGTATGATATTTCGGTTTTGGGTCTGGGAGAAGGAGTCTTTGAAGTAAAATCTACCAATGGTGATACTCACCTCGGTGGAGACGACTTCGACCAGCGGATTATTGACTGGCTGGCGGACGAATTCCGAAAAGAGAATGGAATTGACCTGCGCCAGGACAAAATGGCCCTGCAACGCCTGAAAGAGGGCGCAGAAAAGGCCAAGATTGAGCTTTCGACTACCCAATCCAGCGATGTAAACCTGCCGTTTATTTCGGCGGATGCCAGTGGGCCAAAGCATTTGAATGTTTCGCTCACCCGCGCCAAGCTGGAACAACTCTGCGGCGACTTGATTGACAAGACCGCCCAGCCGATGAAAGCCGCCCTGGACGATGCCAAACTGCCCCCCAACAAGATTGATGAAATCCTGATGGTCGGTGGGATGACCCGGATGCCTTCAGTGGTTGAAAAGGTCAAGAGTTTCTTTGGCAAAGACCCCCATCGGGGCATCAACCCGGATGAAGTGGTGGCGATTGGCGCGGCGGTTCAAGCCGGGGTGTTGGGCGGCGAAGTCAAGGACATTCTGTTGCTGGACGTGACCCCCTTGACCCTTTCCGTCGAAACGCTGGGTGGCATCGCTACTCCGCTTATCGAGCGCAATACAACTATTCCGCACCGCAAGGGTGAGGTTTTCAGTACTGCCGCCGATGGGCAGAGCAGTGTGGAAATCCACGTAGTTCAGGGCGAGCGCGAGTTTGCCAAAGATAACAAGAGTTTGGGACGTTTTATCCTGGACGGTATTCCGCCCGCGCCGCGTGGGGTTCCAAAAATCGAAGTTACTTTCGATATTGACGCAAACGGGATTCTGAACGTTTCGGCTAAAGACCAGGCTACCGCCCGCGAGCAGAAGATTACCATTACGGCTTCTAGCGGTCTCTCGAAAGATGAGATTGAGAAAATGAAGCGCGATGCGGAAACTCATGCGGCGGACGACCAGCGCAAACGCGGTCTGATTGAAGCTCGCAACAACGGCGATACTGCCGCGTATCGAGCCGAAAAGACGATGGCTGACTTTGGGACGCAAGTGCCGGAAGAACTCAAAAACGAGATTAACGGCAAAATTGCGGCAGTCCGCTCGGCTTTGCAGGGCGAAGACCCTGACCTGATTAACTCGTCCACCGAAACCCTGAATCAGGCGATTCAGCAGGTGGGCGCGGCGATTTATGGTCAGCAGCAGCAAAACGCCGGTGGCCCAGGCCCGGACGGGGAACAGCCCGGCGGGGAAGGTGGTCAGCCTGGCGCTGGCGGCGCTCAACCCGGCAGTGGGACGGTTGAAGGCGAATACCGCGAAATGTAATCGGGGTGAACAAAAAACCCTCTGCCAGATATTAACATCTGGCAGAGGGTTTTTTGTTCAAGATTTATGTAAACCAACTAAATTTGCGCCTGAGCCTGAACATGGGTTACAATGCGCCCGGTTGCGTTGGGGAATAATTTTGGCGCAGTCGGTATATTCCAGGAGTGAGTTGGGTGACTTATGATTGAAGCAACGGTACGGGAACAGATAAAGTTGGATGAAACGGCGCTGGCGGCGGTGCTAGGTGGCTATTGCGGCGACCCATTCACTATTCTAGGGCCACATTATCACGAGCTGGATGGCAACCGCTATTTGACCGTCCGGGTTTTTTTGCCCCAGGCCACCGAGGTAAAAATAAAGGCAGGCCGCAAAAGCTATTCCCTCGACAAAATTCATCCTGACGGCTTCTTCGAGGGACTTATTTCTGACCCGCCCGCCGATTTCGAGTACAAGATTATTTCGCAAGAAGCCGATGGAAAATCCCGTGAATTTGCCGATGCCTACGCCTTTGGCCCGGTGCTGACTGATTACGATTTACAATTGATGCTAGAAGGGAATCATTTCCGCACTTACGAGAAACTCGGCGCTCATTTGCGCGAGATAAACGGGGTATCCGGGGTGACTTTTGCAGTTTGGGCCCCCAACGCCCGCCGGGTCAGCGTGGTCGGTGATTTCAATCAGTGGGATGGGCGAGTCCTGCCCATGCGTTTTTACCCGGCCCAGGGTATTTGGGAGATTTTTGTGCCGGGCCTGAGTGAAGGTACGATTTATAAATACGAAATCAGGTCGAGTTTTGGGGATTATCAGGTCGAGAAGGCCGACCCCTACGGCTTTTTCAGCGAAGTGCGTCCGCGTACTGCCTCGCGGGTCGCCGATATTGACACTTATCAATGGCAAGATGCCGAGTGGATGAAAACCGTCCGGGCCAAAAAGAGCAATTATACTTCCCCTCTTTCGGTTTATGAAGTTCATCTCGGTTCATGGCGCAGACGCTGGGGCGCAACCAGCCACGACGAAAGCCATCTAACCTACCGCGAACTGGCGGACCAACTGGTTAATTATGTCAAAGAGATGGGCTTTACCCACATCGAGCTAATGCCTATCTCGGAGCATCCGTTTGATGGTTCGTGGGGCTATCAGACCATCGGTTATTATGCCGTAAACAGCCGCTTTGGGTCGCCCCAGGATTTTATGTACTTTATAGACCATTGCCACCAGAACGGGATTGGGGTTTTCCTGGATTGGGTTCCGGCCCATTTTCCCAAAGACCAACACGGGCTGGGCTATTTCGATGGTACCCACCTCTACGAACATTCCGACCCGCGTCAGGGTGAACACGCCGACTGGGGGACTTTTGTCTTTAATTTTGGGCGGAATGAAGTACGCAATTTTATGCTGTCGAATGCCCTTTTCTGGCTGGATAAATACCACATTGACGGGCTGCGGGTAGACGCGGTAGCCTCGCTGCTTTATCTGGACTATTCCCGCACCGAAGGCGGCTGGATTCCCAACCAGTTCGGCGGCAGGGAGAATTTGGATGCGATTGATTTTCTGCGTAAATTTAATGCTCTGGTTCACGCCGAGCATCCGACGGTCTTGACCAGCGCCGAGGACTCGACCTCCTGGCCGATGGTTACAAAACCGGGCTATATGGGCGGGCTGGGTTTTGACCTCAAGTGGAATATGGGCTGGATGCACGATATTCTGGATTACATGGAGCAAGACCCGGTTTATCGGCGGTATCACCATAACAGCCTTACTTTTTCACTGGTTTACGCCTTTAACGAAAATTATATCCTGCCGCTCTCGCACGATGAGGTAGTGCATCTCAAACATTCGATGCTGGACAAAATGCCGGGCGACCCCTGGCAAAAGTTCGCCAACCTGCGGGCGCTCTACGGCTATATGTGGGCGCACCCCGGCAAAAAGCTGCTGTTCATGGGGGGAGAGTTCGGGCAATGGAAAGAGTGGAACGAACGCGAGGCTTTGCAGTGGGATTTGCTCGATTTTCCTTCGCATCAGGGTATCAGCCTGTTTATGAAGGATTTGAATCGGTTGTATTTGACCGAACCGGCCCTCTACGAGGTAGACGATAGTTGGCAGGGCTTTAAATGGCTGGAAGCCCGCGACTCGGATAACAGCACCCTGGCATTTTTGCGCCGCGCCCGTGACCCCCAGGACGAGCTGATTGTTCTCTGCAACTTTACCCCGATTCCCCGGTTTAATTACCGGATTGGGGTACCGCACCCCGGTCATTATCAGGAAATTTTGAACAGCGATGCCGATGAATACTGGGGCGGCAATGTCGGCAATCTGGGGGGAGTATGGACGGATGAGTATCCCTGGGGCGAGCATCCCTACTCTATCAGCGTCACCTTACCGCCCCTCAGCGTGATTATGCTGCGGAGTCCTCGCTCGGCCTAAATATAAATCCGGCTATTAAGAAGCCTTAATACCAATGTAAGGTCTTTCGTAATGTTGGTTTAGTATAGTCAAGCCGTAAGAGGTTAGCCAATTTTTTCAAGCAGTAGCATCGTTGTAGCAAATTGTAGCAATGGCTGGTTTCAAGCCCCATGTACCCAGCAACCAAAATTTTACCATATCGTCGTACCTGGCTGAATAGGCCTATTGGTTACTGAGTAGCGCTTCATCAACGCCGATGAAGTCCTCTGCTCCCCAACCCACGACTTCTAATCAATTCAAGATACCCCGGCTAAAGCTAGGTTAGCATCGGTTTGCTATTGCCTCAAAGCCGGACGGTACTTTTCAACTCAACCCGGTCTTATTACAGTTCTGCCCGATTTTATTCCAGCCAGAGCGTTTATTGGCCTTGCGCTGTGAATATAATCAATTCTAGCTTAGATAAAGGAGAAATCAACATGGCCTTGATGACCAGCCCAATTCCTGTGCGCCAGGTAGAAATGATGCAACACGCCTGGGCCAATCCCGCCCTCAAGCAGGAACTGTTGACTGACCCCAAGACCGTGATAGGCCGCGAGATGGGCGAATTTATCCCCGACTTTATAGACATCAAAGTTTTGGCGGAAACCACCCGACGCTGGTGGCTGATTGTACCGCCCCGCCCCGACACTCTACCAGAAGCCGAACCCGACCACGCTAATATCGGTGGCCTCAAGCCCAACGAACTGCAAAGTCCGCCGGAACGGGCTGCCGCCGTCCAGGAAGCTTTCCAGAAGGGCGAAATAGATACCGCTCAACTCCTGCGGGCGGTTATTCAGCAGGGTCTGATTGAACGGGCCTGGGCCAAAGACGGCTTTTTGCAGGAAATACTGGTGGATGCCAAAGCCAGGGTCGTGGAAGTAATTGCCGACCTGGGCCTGCCGATTGCCGCGCTACCCGCCGACCTCGAAATTCGGGCGCTAGAAGAAACCGCCACCCGCCGCTATATGTTACTCCCCGCCAACCCCGACGACGGCTTGACCGGCCTGGAAGCGGCGGTTGCCGACGGTCTGAGTGCCAGCGGCAACCCGAAATTTATCCCCGGTACGTCCGCCAAATGGCGCAGTACCGCGATTAATGCCTGGGGCTTTTCCCTGGCACTACACGGCATTACCTTGCCCTATTGCGGGGCTTTTGCCCATATTAAGGTCAGCCCTGACCAACGAAATGTATCTTCAAATAACCTGACGGTCTGCACCTTAACCAGCTCCGACCCGGCCCGCAGCCTTCAGGTCAATCTGCCGCTCTAGCAACTTTTTAGAATCTGCCTCTGGATACTTCAATATCGCGGAGGCAGACTCCTGATACTGTGTTTTAGCAATAAGACCTACAGAAAGGATTCGTTACAATGACATTTGAGATCGCCAAGACTCGTGAAACCAGTGCTTACAGCCAAAAGCAAAACGAGTTTTATTTTCCTAGCGTCAACTCTATGATGAAAAGCTACGCCCTGGCGGAAGCTGATGCCAAGTGGTTAGAGTATGAAACCGGTACTTTCAATCGCTTCATGCAGTTCAACCTGGTGCAGAATACCTTCACTACCGTTCTCAAGTGTATGCCGGGGGCCGGCCTCGAACTGCACTACCATCCCTCGTTTGTTATCGCCTACTGCTTGCAGGGTTCGTGGAAGTACGACGAGTTCGACTGGATTGCCGAACCGGATAGCTTCATCTTCGAGCCGCCGGGCGAGTCCCACACCCTGCGGGTGCTGGGTGATGAAGGCATGACCACCATGTTCTATGTCGCCGGGCCGTTGGTTCAACTCGACAAGGATTTCAAGCAGGTCGGCTATGTGGACGCTTTCAGCCTCCGCGCCAATGCCTACAAGACCTATCAGGAAAACGGTTGGGACACCGCCTACCTCGACAAGATTACCATTATGTAATTAGAGCAGCCTTGCTCTTTGACCACTAATAAACTGAGCCGGGTCGAAACTATCTTCTGATTAGATGCAATTACTGTAACTGTTCAGCCAGCCTCGAATTTGTCATTCTGAGCGAAGCGAAGGATAAAGATTCTTCGCTTCGCTCAGAATGACAGGGCTGAATAGTTACCAATTACTTAGATGCAATTTACCGGAAGATAGCCCCGACCCAGGTTCGGGCTGCCTATGAGTTTTTCACGTCCGAGTATATATCGCTAAGAGGAGCTATCCACAATGGCAAAACGAACTAGCTACTATCAGGAACTGGCGGCAGATTATTCCAAGCCGGGTTTGGTTTCCGAGGAAACCGGTAAGAAGCTGATTGAAAAGAACAAAGAATATTTGGGGATGCGCGAGGCCAAAATGCCCGAAGTTAGCCGGGATTACAGCCTGACCCAGATTGAGCAAGAAAACAAGGATTGGTGGCCTTCCCACCTCGAAGCTTTCCGCCAGGGTCGCCTGGATTTGCTGGCTCAGTCCTATAGCGCCGAAAAGTTTGTCTATCTGTGCCAGGATGGGCCGTTCAAGACCAGAGAAGCCGCCGGGCAGCGCGAACTGCAATGGGTCGCTATTCTGGCCCAACCCGGCGTAACTATGACCTGGCCGGTGGTGATGTTTGATGGCGAGGTGATTTACTTCGAGTGGCAGGGTTCGGATGATGCTACCGGCGAAACCATCGCCAGAGGCATGGTGACTTTCCTGCGGCGCGGTCATCGCGGTGGGATTACCGTCAAGACCGAGCATATCTATTTCTTCCGGGATGTCCACGCTCCCAAAGAATTGCTCGACCTGATTAAACTTTAGCCGATAAGGAGTCCACGCTGATGACTATTCTGGAAAGAGACCTCACCGCTCCGGTGGTGGCTAAACCAACTGAAGAAGAATTTTACGCCAGTGCCGATGCCAACTTTCTCCCGGCTATCTGGAAGCACGCCAGCTGGATGGTGCCATTCACCCCGGTAGTGGATGCCCAGCCCTATGTTTGGCCTTACGAAGTAGTACGCGAACACTTAATTCAGGCCGGGGAACTGCCGATTCAAGGGGTCGAGGACATCCGTATTCTTATCCTCAATAACCCCGGTTTGGCGGACATGAAGACCCCGACCCGCAACGTCTATGCCGCGATGCAACTGGTCAAGCCGGGCGAAGTGGCCTCGCCGCATCGCCACACCCAGAGCGCCCTGCGCTTTATCCTGGAAGGGGCTGGCTCGTTTACCACCGTCGAGGGTGATCGCTTTTACCACGACCTGTACGACCTGGTAATTACTCCGCCCTGGACCTGGCACGACCACGGCAATCCTACCGACCAACCGGCTATCTGGATGGAAGGGCTGGACATCACCCTGATTCGGGCGCTGGATGTGAGCTTCTTCGACCTCGGCCCGTACCAGTTCCCGGCAATCAAGCCCGATATTTCGGTCAGCAAGTATGGGAATGGGGCGATGATTCCGGCCTGGCAGCGCCCGACCGAAACCAAAGGTACGCCCATGCTGATTTACAAATGGGCCGAAACCTATCAGGCGCTCAAGGAATTGGCGGCGGCGGACATCGAGCAAAGCCCCTATGACGATGTAGCCATGATTTACACCAACCCGGAAAACGGTGGCCCAGTGCTGCCGACTATCGGCTGTATTGCCCAGATGTTGCGCCCCGGTATCCACACCAAAGCGCATCGCCACACGACCAGTGCGGTCTACAACGTGGTCGCCGGGTCGGGCTATAGCATCATCAACGGCATTCGGCTGGACTGGAAGAAGGGCGACACGATTGCGCTGCCCCCCTGGTCGTGGCACGAACACGTCAACGGCAGCGAGACCGAAGAAGCTTTGCTTTTCTCGGTGACTGACCATCCGTTGCTGGAGTCGCTGGGGCTGTACCGCGAGGAAGCCTATACCGAAAATGACGGCTATCAGGCCCAGTAATTATCAGGCAGGTTGTTGGGGTCGGGTAGGGCAACCACGCGGGTTGCCCTGAAACAAGGGGTTATTGGTTCAAGTAGGGGCAACCCGCGTGGTTGCCCTCACCCCCTAGCCGAAATCCAGCCCACGTTTGAGGTTGACCCCATCTAGCAGGACTTGTTATCAGAAAACAGGAGCTATCCATAATGGCAAAGCGCAATTATTACGAAAGTATGCCCGCCGACTTTTCCAGGCCGGGGCTGGTTTCGCCCGATATGCAGAGCAAGCTAATCGAGAAATCGAAATATTTCCAGACCTTTATCGAGCCGGTGATGCCGCCAGTCGGCCCGGATTATACCATCACCCAGATTGAGCAGGAGAACCGGGAATGGTGGCCCAGCCATCCCGAAGCCTTGCGCCAGGGCCGCTTCGATTTGCTAGAGCATGAGTACCGCGACGAGTTTGTGTATTTGTGCGCCGATGGCCCGTTTTACGGCAAGCATGAGGGTTCGCGGGAAGCGCACTGGGTGGCGATTATCACTCAGCCCGGCGTAACCATGTGCTGGCCTATCGTTATGTTTGCCGGAGAGACGATTTATTTTGAGTGGCAGTGTCTCGATAACAACACCTTTGAGACTGTCGCCAAAGGCAACGTAACTTATCTGCGGCGCGGACACCGGGGCGGGATCTATCTCAAGACCGAGCAACTGACCTTCTACCGCGATGTGTATGCCCCCGCCAATCTGTTGGAGCGTATTACTCAAGGAACGGCTGAACCCGCGACGGTCTAAACCGTTAAAAAGCTGACAGCTATACCTAAATTAGAACTTTCGCTTGCAAATAAATTCCAGGGTGTACCCCGATTTTCCAGCGAAAGTTCTAAATATAAAAAGTGAGGACTAAATGACAACTGAGGTTTCTGCCAGCAAAGGCAAAATCGGCGTACTGGTTGAGGCTCACTTTGATGAGCATGAGTTCCGCCGCTTCAACGAATATTTCCCCGCCAACGGCTACCAGGTCGAATATCTGTCGCACCTGTGGGGACAACCCAGCCTGACCTTCGAGGGCAACGACATGACCGAAAAAATTGAGGTCAAGATCGAGGTCAACGATGTCAGCCCGTCCGACTACAAAGGAATTGTGTTGATTGGCGGTTACGCGATGGATCGGCTGCGCTATGAGGCCAACCCGGTCAAGAACCAGCCCAACCGCGCCCCCGCCGTCGAGTTTTTGCGGAAGGCCGACAAGACCCCTGGCCTGAAAATCGGGACGATTTGCCACAGCATGTGGCTCTACTGTGCCGCCCCGGAATTGCTGGAAGGCAAAAAAGTGACCTGCGCTCACAATATCATTTGTGATGTAGAAGGCGCAGGCGGCAAGGTGGTCTACGATGGCGACCAGACCGCCGACACGGTCATAGACGGCAATCTGATTAGCGGCAAACATCCGGGAGTGGTGGATGCGTTTATGGAAATTTTTCTGAAAGAGATTGCCTGATTTTAGTAAGCTGACCTGATTTTCAGGATACGTAACATCGAGCTTTAACCAAGCTGAGAGGAATTATCATCAATGAGCAAAGTAGATTTTTCTTTTTCGGATACCGTCGCCGGGTATGTCACCCACTTCAACCGGGCCGAGCGCAGTTTTGGCCTTCGCACCTCGCACGGCAAAGAGTTCGAGGCTTATATGACCCCGAATACTTATGCCCGCTTTGCCTTTAACCTGGATGAGGGCTATGCCGATGCCACCGGGATGCTGTCCGAGCTTTTGACCAAAGACCAGTATCTGTTTGCCTATGGGGTGTTTTATCCCCAGGGTGACAGCCATCGCTTTGAGGTCAAGTCCATGATTTTCCCTGGGGCTGGGCCGGGCAAATATCGCCAGGAAGAGCCGGATTGGTGGGTCAAGCAGGTGCGCTCGATTGCCAACAGCTACATGAAATGGCAGTTCGATTATCCCACTCAGGAGATTGACTATCGCAACTACCGCACTTATCTGCAATTGAGCGGCGGCAAAAAGGGCGATTATTTGCAGGAGACCGATACTATTTCGCGGTTGGTCTACGGCTTTGCCTCGGCCTATATGATGACCGGCGAGGACAAGTTTCTGGAAGCCGCCGAAAAAGGCACAGAGTACCTGCGCGAGCATATGCGCTTTTATGATGCCGACGAGAACCTGATTTATTGGTATCACGGGATTCAAGTCACCGGCAACCGCGAGCAAAAGCTTATCTCCTCAGAATTCGGCGACGACTACGATGCTATCCCCATGTACGAGCAGATTTATGCTCTGGCTGGCCCAACCCAGACTTTCCGTATAACCGGCGACCCGCGCATTTTGCAGGATGCCGAAATGACGGTAGACCTGTTCGACAAGTTCTTTATTGACCGCGAACAAGAGGGCTATTTCTCGCACATTGACCCGATTACCCTCGACCCTCGCGCCGAAAGTTTGGGCCACAATCGCGCCCGCAAAAACTGGAACTCGGTTGGCGACCACGCTCCGGCCTACCTGATTAACCTCTATCTGGCGACGGGCGACCCGAAATATGCCGATTTCCTGGAATATACCTTTGACACGATTGCCAAATACTTCCCGGATTACGAGAATAGCCCGTTTGTCCAGGAGCGTTTCAACGAAGATTGGAGTCACGACCAGGCTTGGGGCTGGCAGCAAAACCGGGCGGTAGTCGGGCATAACCTGAAGATTTCCTGGAACTTGATGCGAATGCAGAGCCTCAAGTCCAAAGAGAGCTATGTCGAGTTGGCCCGCAAGATTGCTGACCTGATGCCTGCCGCCGGAAGCGACCAGCAGCGCGGCGGTTGGTACGACGTGGTAGAGCGCACCAAAGCCGAGGGCGAGGAGCAATATCGCTTTGTGTGGCATGACCGCAAAGCCTGGTGGCAGCAGGAGCAGGCGATTCTAGCCTACCTGATTTTGAACGGAACTGAAGGCGATGCCGAGTATTTGCGCCACGCCCGTGAAGCGGCAGCCTTCTACAACGCTCACTTTTTGGACCACGACGATGGCGGGGTGTATTTCAACGTCCTGGCGAATGGGTTGCCTTATCTGGTGGGCAACGAGCGGTTCAAGGGCAGCCACTCGATGAGCGGCTATCACTCCACCGAGCTTTGCTACCTGTCGGCGGTCTATACTAATCTACTGATTACCAAGCAGCCGATGGACTTCTATTTCAAGCCGAAGGCCAACGGTTTCAAGGATAACATTCTGCGGGTATCGCCCGACCTTCTGCCCAAAGGGAGCGTCAAGCTGACCGAAGTATGGGCCGACGATGAGCCGTACCACGACTTCGACAGCGAGGCTCTGACCGTCAAAATCCCCAACACCGGTAAAGATGTCAGAATCAAGGTGCGCCTGACTCCGGTGGCTTAGGGTAGGACTGAGGACTGAGGGCTGAGTATTGAGGTTTATTTCAGTTGGTCAGTAAGGCCCAAAATCGGGTTTGGTTATATATTTGAAAAATTTACGGCGTAAATTTTTCAAATATATAACTTTGCCGGGTTTACCCCGATTTACCAGCTAATCCCTATAATTAAATCAATCTAACAAGGTAAAACCAGAACAATGCAGATAAAAACTACCAGGCTGGGTGAAGTGACCGTCGCCGAAATCGGCGGCGATATTGACGGCAAGAGCGCCCCGGCAGCCCAGGCCGAATTGCTGCCCTTAGCTGGGCCGAATTGCAAATTGATCTTCGATATGGCGACGGTGGAATATATGTCCAGCGCCGGGCTACGGATGCTGCTTTCGGTGCGCCGTCAGATAAATAACGGTGGTCGGTTGGTATTAGTGAATTTGCCGGAGCAGATTCAGGATACGATGGCTATCACCGGCTTTCTTGATTTCTTTACGATATATCCCAACCTTGCCGAAGGGCTGGCGGCCTTTGAATTAGAAGTCGAGGAGGTGCGGCTGTGACCCTTGCTCCTGAACTTCAACGAATAGATATTCATCCGACCCACAGCTATCAGGGCTACCGGATGCGGATAGGCCGGGCCTTTCCTTTTGGGGCCAGCTTTGTGCCGGGGGGAGTAAATTTTTCGATTTACTCGCGCTTTGCCACCGCCTGCACCCTGGTACTCTTTGAAAAAGGCGAACCTACCCCGATGGTCGAGATTCCCTTCCCGCCCGAATTTCGGATTGGGAACGTCTTCACCATGATAGTTTTCGATTTGGGCTACGAAAACGTCGAGTATGGCTATCGCATGGATGGGCCGTTTGACCCGACCAACGGGCATCGCTTCGACCCCACCAAAATCCTGACCGACCCCTACGCTAAAGTTATCGGCGGGCGGGATGTCTGGGGCAAGCAGCCCGATTGGGACGATATATACCAGCACCGCGCCCGACTGGTCTATGACGATTTTGATTGGGAAAGTGACCGTCCGCTTGAAACCCCGATGGAAGACCTGGTGGTTTACGAAATGCACGTGCGCGGCTTCACTCAGCATCCGTCGGCGCGGGTCAGGCATCCCGGCACTTTTGCGGCTATTCGGGAAAAAATCCCCTATCTAAAGGAGTTGGGGGTGAATTGTGTCGAGCTGATGCCGATTTTTGAGTTTGATGAATTCGAGAACAGCAAGACCAGCCCGGTCACAGGTGAAACGCTTTATAACTATTGGGGTTATAGCCAGGTCGGGTTTTTCGCGCCAAAGGCCGGATTTGCCGCTACCGGGCGCATGGGGATGCAGGTAGACGAACTCAAGACCCTGATAAAAGACCTGCATCGCAATGGCATCGAAGTGATGCTGGACGTGGTGTTTAACCACACCGCCGAAGGCAACGAGCAAGGCCCTTCGATTTCGTACCGGGGAATAGACAACAAGAGCTATTATATGCTCACCCCGGAAGGTTATTACTACAACTTTAGCGGTTGCGGCAACACCCTGAACTGCAATAATCCGCTAGTCCGCAATATGATTGTAGATTGCCTGCGCTATTGGGCCGAAGAATATCATATTGACGGCTTCCGCTTTGACCTGGCCTCGATTCTGTCGCGTGACCAGAACGGCGCACCGTTGGCAAATCCGCCCCTGCTCGAAACTCTGGCCTTTGACCCGGTATTGGCAAAATGCAAGCTGGTAGCGGAAGCCTGGGACGCGGGCGGCTTGTATCAGGTCGGCTCGTTCCCGGCCCACGGGCGCTGGGCCGAATGGAACGGCAAGTACCGCGACGATATTCGCAAATTCCTCAAGGGCGATGGCAGCGTTGGGGCCGCCGCTCAACGGTTGCAGGGTTCGCCCGACCTGTATTCCCACGCCGGACGGGGGGCAACCGCCTCGATTAACTTCATCACAGCTCACGATGGCTTCTCCCTGGCGGATATGGTTTCGTACAACGAGAAGCATAATTTTGCCAATGGCGAGAACAATAATGATGGTGGCAACGACAACGATAGCTGGAATTGCGGCTGGGAAGGCCCAACCGAGGATATCGGTATCAACCAGTTGCGCCGCCGCCAGATAAAGAACGCCGTCGCTATGCTGATGGTCAGCCAGGGCGTACCGATGATTGTGATGGGGGATGAGGTCGCCCGCACCCAGCAGGGCAACAACAATACCTATTGCCAGGATAACGCCCTGAACTGGCTGGATTGGTCGCTAGTCCAGGAGAATTCTGAAATCTTCCGCTTCTTCCAGAATATGATTGGTTTCCGCAACGCTCACCCGGTTTTGCGGGGGAACGGTCATTTTCGTAATAGCGATTACATGGGCTGCGGCTATCCCGATATTTCATGGCACGGCGCTCAGGCCTGGAACGCCGACTGGTCGGACGGGGCGAAAACTCTGGCCTTTATGCTTTCGGGCCAGCATGCCAAAGGCGGCACCGTGTCGGATAACGATGTCTATGTGGCCTTTAATATGCACTGGGAGAGCCAGCATTTTGGGCTACCGGGTCTGCCGGAGGGCTACAAGTGGCACGTTTTCGCCAATACCGCCGCCCCGGAAGACAGCTATACCCCCGGCCTTGAGCCGGAATTAGCCGAACAAAGTCATTTGCTGCTAGGGTCGCGCTCCGTCGCCATCCTGGTCAGCAAGTGGGTCGGCTAAGGCAGAAGGTAAGGGTGACTCTGGCTGGTCGCCCTTCAACACCTGGCAAAATTATTATTAGCAATTTTCAGTATTTTATCTTTATCTTTGTCTTTATAAACAGCAAGATAATAAGCAAGGAGACCAAAATGGCTTTTATTGTGACTTCGGAATTTAACGGTGATACCGCCCTGATGAACCTGACCGGCTCGCTCGATGCCAGCTCTGCCTCGGCCCTTTCCGCCGAGGTCAATAAAGCGGTAGTCGCCAAGTGCCAGCGTCTGGTTTTGCAGGTCAGTAGCCTCGACTATATGGCGAGCGCCGGGCTGCGGGTTATCCTGTTTGCCAAGCAGAAGATGGGCAGCCAGACCGATATTTATGTGGTTGGCGCTCAGGAAACCATCAAGGATACTCTGGAACGCTCCGGCTTCGACCAGGCCGTAATTATTATGGACAGCTACGACCCGGCCCAGGTCTAGGCCGGCAGAGGGGCAGACGGCGCGACCAATGACGCTCGCGCCGGGCTGTTCTTCATGCGATTTACCAGGGGTAGGAGAAGAAGACATGGATGTTTTGACAGTGCCGGGCAACCTCGATTCGCTGGACATTATCGGCAAGTATATGGTCGAGACCGCCACCCGCGTGGGACTGGATAAAAAGGCCGCCTATACACTGCGGCTGGCAGTAGATGAAATCGCTACCAATATCGCCCTGTATGGCTACGAGCGGGCCGGGCTTGCGGGCATGATTACGATAAGGACGGCTATCACCGACGACACTTTGACCGTCACGCTGGAAGATACCGCAATTGCCTACGACCCGCGCAATACCCCCGCCCCCGATTTGGATTTGCCGTTGGATATGCGGCCTATCGGCGGTCTGGGCGTGTTTCTGGCAATCGAGGGGGTAGATGAATTTAATTATGAACGGGTAGACAACCGCAACCGCAATATTTTTGTGATGAAGCGGCCCAGCCGAGTAACGGTATAATTATCAGGTAAGGGACAAATGATTCAAACCGAAAGAGATGCTACTTACGAGCAGCTTTTGAGCCAGATAGACAAGCTGGAAAAACAGGTCGAGCAACTGTGGTTGGAGAAAAACGACCTCGAAATGATGCTCGAAACCACAACTGAACACGCCACCGAAATCGAGAACGAACTGCAAGAGAAAAACGACCAGGTTGAGAAGTTTATGCAGGCCCTTCAGCGCGAGTTGCAGACCGGACGGCAGATTCAGGCCGATTTCCTGCCGCGCTCCTTGCCCCAATTGCCGGGCTGGGAACTGGCCGCCAGTTTTGAACCGGCCCGCGAGGTCGCCGGGGATTTTTATGATGCTTTTGCGCTGTCCGATAACCGAATTGCCCTGGTCATTGCCGATGTCTGTGACAAGGGAGTCGGGGCGGCCCTGTTTATGTCGCTGACTCGCAGCCTGATGCGGGTGCTGGCCTACCAGTCCCACGAGCGGTTACAGCACCTTAGCGGTCACGGGGCAGGCTATCTGGTCGAAGTTCCTACTCCCGCCGGGCAGCCGCCTTTGCTGATGCCAGCTCATACCTATGAGGCGCTCCAGGCCGTCCCCTTCACCAATAATTATATCGCCACCTATCATGGCGAAACCAGTATGTTTGCCACCATGTTTTTTGGGATTCTGGACACCCAGAAAGGCACCCTTTCCTATATAAACGGCGGTCATGATGCCCCAATTATTATCGGGCAGGATGGCATCAAGGGTCGGTTGCGGCTGAGTGGCCCGGCAGTGGGCATGATGGCCGGGGCAAGATACAAGATGCATCAGGTTCAGCTTGAGCCGGGTGATGTGCTATTCACTTACACCGATGGCGTACCGGAAGCACGCGGGCCGGGCGGCGAACTTTTCAGCGAAAAGCGATTGCTGAACTTGCTGGAATATAGCCGGGCCGAAGGTATCAAGTCGGTCACAACCTTGCTTCGGCATATTGATAGCCAGGTACACGGGCATGTCGCCGAAGCCGAGCCTTCCGACGATATTACAATGCTGGCGGTAATGCGCCTCCCCGACCCTAAACTATTATAGGACTGAGGACTGAGGGAATAGCCATGAGCCATGATGGGGTCGGGGGCCGGAAAACTCAGGGCGCAGGCCGCATAGTTTTTCCCTCAGTCCGGTATTTCCCCAACCCCTGACCCCTTTTTATCCTTAATTCCTCATCCTTGCCCCTGGCAATCCCTCAACCGCATTGCCAGCCAAGCCTCATCCAAATCCTGCCCGATAAAGACCCCGCGCAGGGCCGGAGGGCGATAGGTGGCTAAAGGTAGCACTTTGGTATAACCTGGCATGTGCTGGAACGTGTGCAGCAAATCGCTATCCTTGACCTTTACAAAGCCTTTGGCGCGGTAGACCGTTTTGGGCAGACTCCGTAGCCAGGCCTCGAATAATATTAAATCCACCGGGGCTTCCAGGTCAAAGCTGGCAACGTGAATCGAAAGATGGGCATGGCCGTGCGCCTCGTCGCTGTGATTATGTCCATCTTCGTTATTATGGTTCTCACCGCCGTCTAATACCTTTAAATCAAACGAGGGCAATTTCAGGGCGCGGGCGATATACTGCTCCTGGGCCTGTTGACGTTTGCGGCCTACCTGCAAAGAATAATCTAAAACTGCTTCTATTCCGGCATAAGGCAGACCATTTTCCGCCGGGAAGATGTGGGCGCGGGGAGCTATTTCGGTCAGACTGGTCTTGAGGGTTTCGCGCTGGTCAGGGTCAATCAAGTCGCATTTGTTCATTACCAAAACATCGGCATAGCGCACCTGCCGCCGGGCCAGATTGGTCTGGGCCGATAGCGCCTCGAAGCGGTGGCTATCAACCACCGAAATAATCCCGGCGACTTCAATGGTTTTCCATAAGGAGGGGTCGGTCAGGGCATCCAGCATATCGGCGGGGTCAGCCAGGCCGCTTGCTTCCAGCAAAATAAGATCAATTTTGGGATTTTCCGCCATCTGGGTCAGGGCCGGGCCAAGTTCGTCATCGGCGGCGCAACATACACAGCCTTCCGATAGCTCGGTCAATTCCAGCCCCTCCCGACGGACAGCCTCGCCATCTATCCAGGCTGCCCCGATTTCGTTCAGTATCAGGCCGGGCATCAAGCCATTTGCCACGCACCAACTAATCAAGCGCCCCAGCAAAGTGGTTTTTCCACTGCCCAAAAACCCGACCAGAATAAAGGCCGGAATTGCCTCGCCCGCTCGCCGTCGGCCTATTTCCCCACTTTTATCACTAATTTGCATCTATAACCTCTTTTTTAAAATTCATCATTTTACAAAGGCTGGCGATATTTTTACCAGCCTTTAGGTTGGCGGTTACACTCCGTTTACAATGTGAAGGCATAATAGCAGCAGACCAGTAAACAAGTCCAACTGGATAGCGAATACCTAGTACACCTGGTATATAGGATAAGGCCCGGTAAATTTGCCAGGCCGGTAAAATATAGCTAAGAGAAATATAACTAAGAAAAGGGAAAGTAGATAATATGTTTAACAAGAAATACGCCGCCGTGATAATGATAGTAATCCTCGCCAGCTTTAGTCTGCTGTTAGCGGCCTGTGGCGAGAGTAGCGCGACCCCCACCGCCAGCGCGGTCAATGCTCCGGCGACCACTCCTACGGTTGCCGCGACAACGGCGGTTACAACGGCCGCCGCTGCGACGACAGCCGCCCCGGTTGCCACCACTGCCCCGGCTACAACCGCCGCGACTACTCCGGCAGCTAAATCCCCGGCAGCGACGACCCCCGATGCCAATAAACGAGCAGCAGTCGCCGAAAAAGCTACCCCGGATATGATTGCCAAGAAGTTCTATACCGACGTGCAGAGTGGCGATGTCAAAAACGCCGATGCCGCCCTGTTGAGCCAGAGCCTTCGCAAGTCGCTTTTGGGCAAAGGCAACAAAGGCATGGCGGACGAGGCGATTTACAAGCTGGTCGGAGTTAGCAAAGACCAGAAGATTGACACTTTCACCCTGGATACCCCGGTTATCAATGGCGATAAAGCCACCCTGAATGTCACGGTCAAGCTGGCGGACGGCACTAGCCTCAAGCAGACCGTCAGTATGGTCAAAGGCGAAATGAACAAGAAGTCGCCCAAAGGGACTGAGATAAGCCTCTGGCAGATTGATAATATCGTAGTTGGGTAAGGGATGCGCCATGAGAGGGGTCCGGGTCAGGGAAATTAGGACTGCACCCCGGCGGGTGGGCTGAGACAGCCAAAATCGAATGTTGAAAGCATTTAGCTGATAGCTGACGGCTGAACGCTGATAGCAAAAAAACCCTGGCCTGCTCCAATCGAAGCGGGTCGGGGTTTTTTTGCGGCTGCCAACCCTCGCCCTCTGGCCTATTTTCTTTATTAGGACTTTCACTTTGTCACACCTCTTAAAGGGGTGTGACAAAGTGAAAGTCCTACAGAGATAAGCTTTCCTGGCATGTTAGGTGCTATCTTAGGGTCTAATCGTCATAGTCGAAGAGGGCCGCGACTGCCATCGAAAAACCGGGAATTACTTCTTCTCCATCCAGTTGGTCGGTTGGCCCAAGCTTTTTAGCCGGGCTAAGGCTCTGTAGCAGCCGGTAGACTTCGACGCTTTGTTTTTCGGGGTTAATGACCCAGACCAAATCCCACCCGGCAATTTGATACTCCTGCAACTTTTCTTTAAGTTTAGCGGGGCGGTCATTGGGCGAAAGCACCTCAACCGCCAAATCGGGTGGCACTGTGACCGCCCCGTTATCGCCGGTGGTCTTGCCTTTGCCCAAAAAGGCCCAATCGGGCGACCTGACCGTATCACGGCTGGGGTCTAGCGGCAACTCAAACCCAACCGTCATTATCAACCGACCTAATTTTCGAGGCTTGATGAAATCCCTAAGCTCGCCATACAAATTATCGGCTACCAATCCATGTCTTTCGCCAGGTTGTAACATTCCCTGCAAAACTCCCCTCACCAGTTCGTAAAGTTTGCCGTCATCGAGGTCCAGGGCCATAAATTGTTCGGTGGTGTAGAGTCGCACGGTATCAATTGGGTGGACTGCCATATTTACTGCTCCTGTTTTTTTAAAAGCTATTAGCTTTCGGGTAAGTGATTGGGCTTTGCAATTCCCTTCGATTTCAATCGGTCCGGCCTCAAAAACCGGGTGGTAATCTTCTTTTGAGCTTTACCTATGAGCTTTACCTAAGATATAGCATTTTGAACCTTTGCACAATAGTAAATTACAAATTACCAACCTGCCAATTCAGGCTTTAAAAGTAGATAGGTTAGCTCTTCCGTCTTCTCAAGCTGATGGCTGAACGCTGATAGCTTTTCTTCTTGATTGCACAAGCATAGAGGGTAGGTTAGAATGATAAGGTAATCAGTAAAAGGAAGAGGAGCAACCGCGATGAAAGCAGTGGTAATGGCCGGGGGCGAGGGTTCACGTTTGCGGCCTCTAACCCTGGGCCGCCCCAAACCAATGGTGCCGATTGTTCATCAGCCGGTAATGGCCCATATCATTGATTTGCTAAAAAAACACGGTATTACCGAAATTGTCGTTACCTTGCAGTATCGAGCCGAAGATATTCAGGACCATTTTGGCGATGGTCGAAATCTGGGCGTGAAAATCAGCTATTCGGTGGAAGAAATCCCGCTCGGCACGGCGGGCAGTGTCAAGTTGGCCCAACCTCTCCTGGACGAACCATTTATCGTCATAAGCGGCGATGCCCTGACCGATTTTGACCTGGGCGCAATCATCAAATTCCACAATGACCATAAAGCGATGGCGACCCTGACCCTGCACCGGGTGGCTAATCCTCTCGAATACGGGGTCGTGATTCTGAACGAGGATGATAGTGTCATCCAGTTTCAGGAAAAGCCTAGCTGGGGCGAGGTCTTCTCGGATACAGTTAATACCGGCATCTACGTCCTTGACCCCAAAATCTTCGACTACATGGAAAAAAATGTCAGCTACGACTGGAGTCAGAATATCTTCCCCCAAATGCTGGAAAAAGGCGACCCGATTTATGGTTACGTAGCCGACGGCTATTGGTCGGATGTCGGCAACCTGATTGATTATATGCGCTCGAATGCCGATATGCTGGAAGGTAAAATCAAAGTCGAAATGCCGGGGCGCAATTTGGGGGCAAATATTTGGGTAGAAGATGATGTGGAAATTGCCCCGGATGCCCAGCTCTACGGCCCGATTTACCTCGGCACCGGGGTCAAGGTCAAGAGTGGGGCGATTATTCGGGGGCCATCGGTCTTGCGGGACTATACGATAGTAGATAACCGGGCCACGATAGACCGTAGTATTGTGTGGCGCAATAGCTACATCGGTGAGCGAGTAGAATTGCGGGGCTGTATCATCCTGCGGCAGTGTAGCATCAAAAGCCGGGCCATGATTTTCGAGGGCGCGGTTTTGGGGGATAATACGATTGTCGGTGAAAGCGCGGTAATCGCCCCAAATGTCAAAATCTGGCCCAGCAAGGAAATCGAGCGAGGCGCGACGGTCAATACCTCGCTCATCTGGGGCAGCCAGGGGCGGCGGGTATTGTTCGGGCGCTATGGTGTGACTGGCCTGGTGAACGTGGATATTACCCCCGAATTTGCCGCCAAGCTGGGGGCGGCCTACGGTGCGATTTTGCCAAAGGGAGCTACGGTGACGGTCAACCGCGAACCGCATCATACTCCCCGCATGATAAAACGGGCGATTCTGAGTGGCCTGCCCTCGGCGGGAGTCAACGTCAGCGACCTGGGTAATCTACCGATTCCGGTGGCTCGCTTTAATACCCGCATCACCGAAGGCGCGATGGGCGGCATTCACGTGCGGCTCTCGCCTTATGATAATCGGACGATAGATATTCGCTTTTTCGATAAACGCGGTTTAGACATAGACAAAAATACCGAGCGCAAGATTGAAAATGTCTTTTTCCGGGAAGATTTTCGGCGGGTTTATTTGGATGAAATTGGCAATATTGACTATGCGCCTAGCCCGGTTGAGAAATATACCCAGGAGTTTTTCAAACGGATAGATATTGCCGGGTTGGGCAGCAACCCCAAAGGGCGGCGGATTATTGTAGATTATAGCTCGGCTAATACCAGTGCGATTCTGCCGCATATTCTGGACAAGATGGGGTGCGACGTGGTGGCCCTGAATGCCGCCCTGGACGAGGCCAAGCTTTTTAGCACGCCTGAGCAGTTTCAGGAGAGCATGAAGCGGCTAGGAGTGATTGCCAGTACCCTGGATGCCGATTTGGGCCTCAAGCTGGACTCCAGCGGCGAAAAGCTTTTTGCGGTGGACAATCGGGGACAACAGATTCAGCCGATGCAACTGGCAGCGGCAGTCGTGCGATTGATGTTGCAATCTAGTGGTGGCGGAATTATCGCCGTGCCGGTCAATGCCCCCAGCATTTTCGAGCGCATCGCCCAGAAGTATAACGGCGAGATTTTGCGGACTAAAGTCAGCCCGATTGCCCAGATGCAAGCCGCCCTGAGAAACGGGGTCATTCTGGCGACGGATGGCGAAGGCTGTTTTATCTTCACTAATTTTCATTCGGGAATGGACGCGATGTTTGCTGCCTCCCGGATAATCGAGCTGACCATCAAGCGCGGCGAGCGACTGGGGGAGGTGGTCAATAGCCTCCCCAGTTATGCCCTGGTGCGGACTAAAGTGGCCTGTCCCTGGGATGACAAGGGCAAGGTTATGCGGATGCTACACGAGCAGTATAAAAACGGTAGCCAGCAGATTGACGGGGTGCGAATCAGCCTGGGTGAGGAATGGGTTTTGATTTTGCCGGATGCTGACCGCCCCCTGATTCATATTTTCGCCGAATCGCAAACCTCCGACCAGGCCCAAACTTTAGTAGATAAATACGCCGGGCTGGTAACGGGTTTTCAGCAATAAATTATCAGCGAGATATTGCATCCAAGCGATAGCAAAGCTATAATGCTTTCATAAATCTAAAATCTAAGGTCAGTAGTCAGTAAAATATGGGCAGGAAGGCGGAAGACGGATTAAATTCGGCTAGGTTTTGGCATTTTAACTCAAAACTTATTTACTGACCACTGACCATTGCTATGAGGAGATAAAACATGAGAAACTTGATTATCAATGATGAATTAGTCGAGGCTGACCTGGGCGAAGGTTTACTGGCGGTGGCTCGCCGCAATCGTTCGCATATCGGCTTTGTGTGCGATGGCAACGGTCTGTGTACTACCTGCGAATACCGAATAATGGATGGCGCGGAAAATCTGTCCGAGCCAAATGACATTGAGCGCACCTGGATACCGACCCATCGCCTCGAAAAAGGCTACCGTCTAGCCTGCCAAAGCTCCTTGATGGGTCGGGGTGAAGTACGGATTTTGACTAGAGCCGAAGAATTGCGCCGCCTTTGGAACAATATTTTTACCCCACCCGCCGGTACGACCAGCGGCGACAATTTAGGCCGGGCCTGGGGCTATGTGCTACAGCTTAATGTAGACCATCTAAGCATGTTTCCGGTCAATCTTCTGCGGACGGTCAATCGGTTGGGCCTGCCCCGCACCTTGTTGCCGGTGCAGGATAACGATGTTTATTTTCAGGACATTGGGGCAATCATAGATAAGCAGAGCGATAATGCCTTTAGTGACCGCTCGCAGCGTAGAAGATCGGTTAAAGTTGAGGTCGAGGTGGAAGAAGTTGTGGTGGAAGAGGTTGAGCTATTATAGCTGACGACAAACCGACCATGAGCGATACTTCGGCAACTGCCTTGAACCCAGCTACAAAGAGTTTCAATAACATCAAAATTTTGGGGTTGGGCGGCAGTCAGCGCCAGCCCTCTTTTAGTCTTTCGGCCCTGAATATCGCGCTGGGGGCGGCAGCCGAGGCGGGCGCGACCACCGAACTGCTGGATATAAACCAGTTGGCTTTGCCTTTTTTCCGCCCGGAACAACCGCCCGAAGCTTATCCCGACCCGGATTATATCCGCGCATTCCTTGCGAAATTTAGCGTGGCGGATGGTTTTTTGTGGTCAGCTCCGACCTATCACGGCACGCCCGGTGCGGCTTTCAAAAATGCCCTCGATTTTTTGGAACTATTGCCGCGCCGCCCTCGACTCTATCTGACTGGCAAGGTCGGGGGGCTGATTGCGGTTGCCAGTGGAGTAAACGGTGGGCCAAACGCGCTTACCTCTTTAATCTACAATGCGCGGGCCTTGCGTCTGTTGATTGCGCCGGGCAGTATGCATGTTTCCCCGGCCCGCCGGGTCTTCGATAGTGAGGGTCGGTTGCAGGATGAGAAACTAACCAGCCAATTGGTCGAATTGGGACAAGAAGTGGTGCGGCTGACAATCGCTCTAAAAACTTGAACCTTGCTAATCCTTTTGTTACAAGCTAATCAGATTAAAAATAATATAATAAGCTAAAGATTGACCCTATTAAGGGCCAAAAACCCCGGTTTGGCTACAAGTCTTTCCTAAAATAATATAGCTTTTTAAAGGTGACGTTAGAAAATTTATATTAAAAAACATCTTCTTGCCAATTACCGAAAAGTTATGGTAGGATTGTAACTAATAGGGGGTGTTTGCACCGGGTCATAATGAATGGTTTTACTATTGCGTCGTAAACTTAGATGCTCCCTAGTTGTAAAGGATTGAATAATGGCAAAAAAGGTTTTACTAATCGAAGATAGTCCTACTCAAGCGGTCAAGACCAGGTTAGTCCTGGAAAGCAAGAATTACGAAGTCTTTATCGCGATTACGGGCGAAGAAGGCTTGAGCATGGCTGCCGACATCCGGCCCGATTTGATAGTTCTGGATGTATATTTACCCCGACTTAGCGGGTTTGAGGTTTGTCAACAACTCAAAACCGAAGTGAATTTGCGAAGTATCCCCGTCATTATGTTCAGCAACGAGAACAAGCTGAAAAATATGGTCAAAGCCTACGAAATGGGGGCGGATTATTATGTAGTTAAAGGCGATGAAGGAGAGCGGGTTTTGACCCTCTTGATTGAAACCGTCTTTACTCGCATCACCCGCCGGGTATTGCAGCTAACATAGTTCATTTAATTTGCCTATTTTATCAGTGGTATTTTCCTTTGGTGGTCTATCACGATTTATAGCCGGGCATTATTTTAATCTGGCCCGGTGTAATCAAAGCAATATTACTCCGAAAAATCGAAACTGGCATAGACCCGGCTTGGTCCGGGTTGTTGCCTTGTAAGCTTTAGTTTCTAATCGCAATCAACCGGCAGTGCCGTTCCTACAGCATCAGTTTGATTTACAGGTACTCTTAGCAACAGGATACTAAAATGAGTGATACCAGCCCTAACGACGATATATTAAACCTTGTTCGTCAACGCAACCAGAATCAGACTAACAGCCTCACCGCCCGCAACGAACCCAAAGTTCGGCTGTTGGTTTTCCGGCTGGCAAACGAGTGGTACGCTTTCGAGGCCGGGCAGGTGCGCGAAATCAGCCGCCTGACCGATGTCACCCGTGTACCTTTGACTCCGGCCCACGTAACCGGGGTAGTCAACTTGCGGGGCGACATCACGGCGGTGATTGATATTCGGGCGACACTGGGTCTGGCTCAGGCTGCCCTGGATGGCAATGCCCGGATTATTGTAGCTTGTCACGAGCAACTAGAGGCCGGGATTATCGCCGAAGCGGTAGTCGAGATGATTGAAACTCCCCGCAGCGCCTTGCAGCCCCCGCTGTTAGCGATAGATGCCGAGCGAGGCCGCTTTGCCGCCTCGGTGCTGGAACAAAAAGATAATCGGGTAATAATCGTCTTGAACCTGCCCATTCTCTTGGAAAGCCTTAAAGTTTAGCTATATTGTTGAGGTTTTCGATGAATAAAATTACTACCGAATATCAGAACTATATTTTTACGCAGGTCAACGATCGGGATCGTCTGCTGATTCAACACGATATTAACAAACCCCATTTTTTGACGGTACTGCAACGAGTGTTAGATGAATTTGGGTTGGCGGAACAACTTCAAATCGCCAAAGCCCGACGTGAGAAAATCCGTATTCTTGACTTTGGTTGTGGTGAGGGCATGTTTTTGCATGATGTGGCGGAAGTCTTGGAAGGGCGTGGGTTGCTCGAAGCTGCCGAACTGAATGGAATTGATAACGACCAGACCGCCATCGCCACCGCCGATGACTGTAGTAAACTCTCGCGTCCACCGCGCCCCTACCTCAATTTTTACATGCATGATGCTACCCGTCCTCTGGAAGAATGTGCAGCCTTACTCAAGAATGGACAGGCAAAATTTGATTTTATCTTTGCGATTCTGGTAATCGAACATCTGCCTCAGGCTCGCCAGCATGTCGAAAAAATGTATAATGCTCTCAATCCCGGTGGGATACTTTATTTGTGTGATTTTGTATCCCAGGAAGGCGGCGAGATCGGCTGGGTGTTACCGCATCCAGCTATGACCGAGATTGGTCGTATCCTGAATACTATTTGGAACAGCAAAAACGGCGGTAGTATCGTGGCGCTCGAACAATCCAAATGGTTGCAGGAAATAGTAGGCGCAGTAGTAGAAATGAGCGCTCACGAAACTATCTTGGGGGGTGATACTAAACCTGGCATGGATGCTCTCCGCAACTTTTTGATGGGGGTACGCAATGCCAGTACCTTCTTGATTAGTCGGGGGATAATAACTCAGGGCCAACTGGATGAAATGCTGACTATCCTCTATCGAGAACTCAATCGTACCTCGCAGGGTCGGACTTATCATACTGATACTTTAGCCCATAAACCGATAGTGAGCTGACATGCAAAGTTCTCAAGAAAAAGCTCTGGCTGGCAATAAACTGGAATTACTGGTAATCCAGAGCGGAGAAAGCAAGCTGGCAATCCGGGCTGCGGCGATAAACCGCTTGCGGCGCTTCAAGCTGGCAGAAATCCAGCCTCTGGATAATCAGACGATACCGGGCGGACTGGGTCACATTCCCAGTCAAAATCTTCCGGTGTTACATTTGGCGGGGTTGCTAGGGTTGGATAATAGCCAACCGCTTGATGAAGCTACCTGCCAGATAATCGTAACCGAGTTCCAGGGTCAAGACGTCGGCTTTGTGGTCGAGCAAGCTCACGAAATGGAACGGGCTGAACTTCAGGATATTCATTTGCTACCCGCCGTTATTGAGCAATTGCTTTATAAACCGGCAGTCTGGGCGCTCTGGCAACCTAGCCCCGAAAACATCGTCCCGCTAGTAGATTTATCCCTCACCTTGAATTCTTCTGAATGGCAACAGCTTTTCGATACTCTTGCCACCGCGCCGAAATGAAAATATATCTATATTTTCGAGCCTCTTCGTAATGGAGTTGTAATACACTTTGTGTTACATTTAATATAATTCGGGTTGCGGGTCGAATATATCTTTCAACTTACTCAATCAACCAAGTCATTTATGGCGGGGGCATTGTGAACCAGCAGGAACAACAGGCATTTCTACTCAGCACTTTTCGGGAAGAGATAGACGGACATACCGTCAATTTGACCCGCGAATTTGTTGAACTGGAAGAAATCGGGGATGGGCCAGCCCAGGCCGAGCGGCTACGCGAGGTTATGCGGCTTTTGCACACCGTCAAAGGGGCATCCCGCATGATGGGCTTTCCGACTATCACCCGAATTGCCCATGTTATGGAAGAATTGGTGGGCAATTACCGGGATGCCCAACCGCCCCGCGAAGTACCACGCAATGCGATTGATATATTGTTCGAGGGTCTTGATGTTATCAGCGAAATGACCCGCGAGGCGACCCGCCCTGGTTCTGGCGGAGACCCCAACCCGATGACTGCCCCCGAAATCGTTGACATTATGCTGGCTAAAATGGCGGTGATGGCGGGCAAGCCCGAACTCGCCTACGAAGTCCAACCCGAAGTTAAAACTAACGGCGGGTCTAATGGACACTCCAACGGCCATTCTAACGGGGCGAGTCACCGTTCCAACGGCACTGGGGCTTTAGCAAATTCTCGCTCTAACGGGACTGGTAAGTTAGCCTCCGACCAAAGCCAGACCGAGCCATCCGCATCCAGCCATCCCGAAGCCAGCGAAGCCCGTCCTGACCGCCCCGGCGAAGAAACTATCCGGGTCAGCCTGGGCAAGCTGGATGACCTGATTAATCTGGCAGGCGAACTGGTAATTAACAAACAGCAAAACGAAGAGCATTTGTTGGCCCTACAGGAAGTCATGCGTCAAGCTCGCGCCCGCTCGCGGGTGGCCCAGCAGTTGCGGGAATATTTGATAGAGCGCGTCCCAGTCGAGGAGCGCAGCCGTTTATTGGGGATTACCGAGCTTTTCTCTTTCGAGCAACCGGAAATGCCAGAATGGGTGCAGCAAAGTACCGCCGCCAAAATCGCGGGCAACGGCTTGCTGTTGGCTTCGTCCGACGAGCGACCCGGTCCAGGTCTATTCGGCGGGTTTGAGAAAATTAAAGAAGATGCGCTGGGCCTCAAGAAGATTTTCGCCCGAATCGAGGAAATGATTGCGCTCGATGGCGAGTTGGAACGCAATCTAGCTCAGGTTCTGCGGGAACGCAAAGCCTATAACCTGCGTTTCGGGGCGGCAGCCGATGAAATCCGCCGCAATATGCTGGGTATCCGCATGTTACCGCTCGATACCATTTTCACCCGCTTCTCGCGGCCTATCCGCGATTTAGCCTACGAGCGGGGCAAAGAGGTCAAACTGGTTGTGACCGGCGGCGCAATCGAGGTGGACAAGCGTATTCTGGAGCAGATTAGCGACCCTCTGATCCACCTGATGCGGAACGCGGTAGACCATGGGATTGAAACCCCGGAGCAGCGCCTGAGCGCCGGGAAGCCGGTCGAAGGCAGCTTACGGCTGACGGCCTCCCAAAAAGGTAGTCACGTCCTTATCCAGATTAGTGATGACGGGCGCGGAATTAGCCCCCAGCATTTGCGGGAAGTGGCAATTAAAAAGGGCTACCTGGACAGCGCCAGCGCCAATAATTTGAGTGATGAAGCCGCCCTCGACCTGATTTACCGGCCCGGCTTTAGTACCCGCCCCCAAGCCGATGAAGTGTCAGGCCGGGGGATTGGCATGGACGTGGTACAGCAGAATATCAAGCGACTGAATGGTCGGATTCTGACCCAGAGCGTCGTGGGGCAGGGAACGACCTTTAATATGGAAATTCCTTTAACCCTGGCAACGGTAGACGCGCTGATAGTTCGGGGAGGTGGTCAGCTTTTTGCTCTGCCTTCGGTCATGGTTTCAGGGACGGTGCGGGTTACTCGTCCCAGTTTGCAAACCCTGGAAGGTCGTCCGGTGCTGCGGATGCGTGGTCAGCTAATCCCGGTTGTCAATTTAAGCGACGTGTTGGGGTTGGCCCATCCCTCCGATAGTGACCAGCCCCACCACTCAACTCCGGCTCAAGATGATGAAGCCGAGGATTACGTCAATGGAGTACTGCTGAGTACCGGGGTGGGTAGTGGGTCGGGCCAGGACGCGAGCGAGCGATTTATCTGCTTTGAAGTCGAGGCCCTGGTGGATGAACGAGAAGTGGTAGTCAAGGGGCTAGGTTCGTTTTTGGATAAGACTCCCAATATAGCCGGGGTCACGGTACTAGGGGCGGACGGACTGGCCTTGATTCTGGATGTGTTTGGGTTGGTACAGAGTGTGCGGCAGGGTAATAACGGTTTCCCGAATTTCACGCCCCGCTCCCAGAATGGCGGGTCGGAAAACGTGGCGTTGCCGTTGCGTCGCGCTCGTCGAATATTGGTGGTGGATGACTCGCTGGCGACCCGCGAACTGGAACGCAGTATTTTGGAAACTGCCGGATTTAAGGTGGATACCGCCCGCGACGGATTAGAAGCTCTCAAATTTTGCCGCGAAAAACGGCCCGATTTGGTTTTAAGCGATGTAGAAATGCCCAATATGGATGGCTTCCGGCTCAGTGCCGCCATTCGGGAAGATGCTCAACTAAAGGATTTGCCAATTATCATCGTCAGTTCCCGCGACTCGGATGAAGACCGCCGCAAAGGGTTGGCGGCGGGCGCTCAGGCCTATATCGTGAAAGGCCAGTTTGAGCAGAATAAGTTACTCGAAACTATTTCACGCTTGATAACCTAGCTACTTGCTAATATAATAATTATTATTGAGAAATTAAGTATTTGCCTATTGGCCCGGCCCCTCTTTTATTTTGTCTTAATTCTAACTGAAAGTACTCACCTGCCTTATGCCTGACCTAATCAAGGTTCTGATTGTCGAAGATTCGCCCACTGTAAGCCAAATATTGACCTCGCTTATCAGTTCAGATGCGACCCTCCAGGTCGTGGGGGTTGCTACTAACGGCGCGGAGGCTATTCGCCTGACCTCGCGCCACCGTCCCAACATTATTACGATGGATGTCAATATGCCCCAGATGAGCGGCATGGAAGCCACCGAATATATTATGGCCCATCAGCCCACCCCCATTCTGGTGCTGACGGCCTTCAGCAAGCAGGATGTCAACCTGTCGTTAAATATGCTTTCCGCCGGGGCGCTGGAAATTATGGAAAAGCCGGATGCCGACCAATGGCAAAACCGCAAAGAGAGGATTTTAGACCGGCTCAAGTTGCTTTCGCGCATCAAGGTCATCACCCATGTGCGGGGCAAACAACGAGTGTTCCAGGATAAGCCGGGCGAAAACCACCCAGAACTTATTGCCGACCCCCATCGGCAAATTATGCCCCTCCGCCCGGAAAAGCCGGTTAAAGCCTTCAGCGAGCAAAGCACCGTAGCAAGTGCGCCCCGTCCACCCGAAAAGACGCTGGCCCAACCCACTGCTTTGCCGCCCAAAGCTGACCATAAGCCCTTAACGGGAAAGTATGAGATAGTCGGGATTGCCGCTTCTACTGGCGGGCCACCGGCCCTCTCCCGATTGTTGGGCCAACTCCCTGCTAATTTCCCAGTGCCGATTTTTGTGGTGCAGCATATTCCCGCTGGATTTAGCTCCGGTCTGGCGGATTGGCTGGACGGCGAAACTCCGCTCAAGGTCAAGCTGGCGGAGGAAGACGAAGTGCCTCAACCTGGTTTTGTCTATTTGCCCGCCGATGACCGTCACCTGACTTTTTGGTCGGATGGTCGGCTGCATCTGGATGAAAGCCCTTCCCGCTACGGTTTGCGCCCTAGTGCCGACCTGACCTTTGAATCTATGGCTCAGGTCTGGCCTGGCAAAACCCTTTCGGTGATGTTGACCGGGATGGGCCGCGACGGTTCCCAGGGCATGCGCTCCTTAAATCAGGCGGGCGGTTATAACATCGCCCAGGACGAAGCTTCCAGCGTCATCTTTGGGATGCCCAAAGCGGCAATTGACCTGGGGATAATAGATAAAGTCCTGCCGCTACTCGATATTGCCGGGTATCTCAAGCAGATATTCCGACTGGCGTAAGTAATCGAAATTGGTTATAATTCAAAAAGATGAAGTGATAGAGGCAGACCTGCGTCGGATCTGAAATTTCTAACCACTTCTCAATTAATCTAATCCTCAACGACTCTTCGCTAGGCTTAGGGCGAAAGTCACCACCAAAAATCCTAATTATAAAGACCAGCTCCGTTTAATTGGGGAGGCCTGTTTTGCTGAAACTAAATCAGCCCCGGCGGATTGATTTGGACAAGTTATTCAAACCACAAGCTCGATTTAAGTTTAGCTTGCACTTATATAGTGGGGTGTGGGTTGTAATAGCCGGTTATTTTGGATTGACGGTTCTTTTCACCTTCCCGCTGGTTCTTGATTTTGCTCAGACCCTCCCCGGTCAGCTTTTGGAAGATCGGGATCAAAATCTGTGGAACTTATGGTGGGTAAAAGAAGCGGTCTTGAACTTCCGTAATCCTTTTCACACCGATTACATTTATTATCCCGTTGGGGTGAGTCTCTACTTTCACACTCTGCACCCGCTCAATGGTTTGCTAAGTTTGCCGGTCCAGCTTCTTTTTGGTTCGGTTGTGGCTTACAATTTTATAGTCTTCTTTTCGTTTGTTTTGGCTGGGCTAGGTACTTATTTGCTCTTGGTATATTTATGCGAAAACCGACCAGCCGCCTTTGTAGCCAGCTTAATTTTTGTTTTCGCCCCATACCACCTCGGCACTCTTAAAGGACTAGTACAATTGATTTCTTTGGAGTGGATACCTTTTTATGTCTTGTATTTATTCAAAGCTTCTGCTCACCTGGCAACCGGACGGCAGCGCCTCCGTTACAGCCTAAGTGCCGCCCTTTTTTTAGGATTTACGGCTCTAACCGATTGGTATTATACCCTCTTTCTTATCGGATTTAGTTTGTTGTATTTTGTCTGGCTTGGGGTTAGTTTTTTAGCGCCTTCTTTAGCTATAACGCGGCTACGATGGCGCTCTCCTAAATACTCTGTGCCTGAAGCGGTGTCAGCTTCAACCTTTACTCTCAAACCGCCTTTTTTCATCTTCAGACCAAGCGCCTTAGCCAGGTTTTGGCCTTTTGGACTAATCCTGGTTATATTCTTGGTAGGGATGAGTCCAATCCTTTTAGCCATGTGGCGTGAAATGAACGCTACTGCTTATTATCTTCCCGACCCCCAGGATACCCGCAAATATTCAGCCGATTTGCTTGCTTTCTTTTTACCACCGACTACTTCAAGTTTCTTCAGTTGGGTAGAGTGGCGAAATTTTGATATTCACTATATAACCGGGCCGCTGGCCTCGCAGGTCTATTTGGGCTATTGCGCTCTAGGGTTGTCAATTTTAGGTTTATTTATTAGTAAGGCTACTCGTTTTTGGGGATTTGCCGGTTTTTGCTTTTGGGTGCTGGCTTTAGGACCAGCTTTACGGGTTAATGGCCCTACGCCAGGCTGGAGTTTGCCCTATGCTCTTATCGAAAATTGGCCTATTATAAGAATTATGCGTAGCCCTGACCGTTTCGTAGTAATAACTATGCTGTGTCTGGCGGTTTGTGCCAGCTTTGGTCTTAAATGGCTGGTTGAATGGTTGCGGAGAGGCGGACACCCAACGGGAAGTCGGTTTGTGCTGGGTATAGTCGTAGGGTTGCTGATTGCTGAACTTGTGCAAGTACCCTACCCGGTCAACCCTTACCAGATTTCACCTTTTTTTGAGCAATTGGGCCGTGACCAAGAGGATTATACTATTTTGGAGTTACCGCCTCAAGGGGGATTGTGGTCGGGCGCTCCTCGGATGGCGGAACAAGCGGTACATCACAAACGTATTTTTGATGGATATATCTCACGCGAATACGACCACCCTTTTCAAAGAAGTGTACCCGGATTTAAAGAACTGGTTACTCTTAAATTTAATGCCGATATTGTAAAATACGCCCCTCAAGGCGAAACGGAGGCAAAGCTGCATTCCGAGTGGTATACTGCCCTGAATTATTATCGAGTGCGTTATATTATCTTGCGTTCAGCCCAAACAACCAAACAAAGCAACAGTACTAAACTGGCCGATTATCGGGCCGCCATTAAACGGATTGTACCGAGCGATCCCATTTACCAGGACGCGCAGTTGGAAGTTTATGCGGTGCCGTCAGCTTTTACAGTTCAACCTTTTGTAGAGGTCGGGGAAGGTTGGTATGAGCCTGAAGCCAGTGGCCCTCCCTCCAGCCCCAGCCAGGATTTTCACCGCTGGGCCTGGGGTAAAGCCAATCTTAATATCGTGTGGCCTGGACAAGGGCCGAAAAAGCTTGATTTAAGCCTGACGCTAGGCTTACTGCAACCTGAAAGAGAGGCTCGTCTGCTCCTTAACGGGCTTCCCGTCTGGTCAAGGCGGGTTAGTTACCCTCAAACTATTAAAGTGCCGCTCGCTCTTAACCCTGGTAACAACCGCCTTGAAATACAGGTTGACGGTAAACCGGCTACCCCTACTTCGCTGGGTATAGGTAACGACCTGCGCCGCCTCTTGTATTATGTAAGTGATGTTACAATAGAGTGAGTTTAACTTTGTTTTGAAAACTCCCTCGCTTTAAAGTATATAGAAGTCACTCGAAACTCTACTTATTTGGCTTTAGGGTGTTGCCGAAACCATTCCACCGTCTGGCGTACCGCTTCCCGATGCGGTGTGACCGTACTCCCGAAGGCCTTCTCAAATTTGGCGTGATTAAAACGGTAAGGCCGTTCCCATTGATAGAGCAATTCTTCCAACTCGCGCATTACCGGGATAAATAAGGCCAGCCCTTTGACCATCGCCCCCGGTGTTTCCCCCACTTTTGCCGGTTGTCCGGCTTCCTCGAAAATCATGGTCAACAACTCGCGCTGGGTCAGGGTCGGGGCGCACGGTAAATGCCAGACCTGGCCCATCGCTTCCTCATGTTGGCCCAGGGTTGCCAGCCCGGTCCCAAAATCGTCAATATAAATAAAGGTGTGGAGATTATCCAGCTTGCCCATAACCGCCACTTTTTTGCCCGCCAAGACCGGGTAAAATACCCGCTCACCATAGATAGTGGTCACAACTGCTTCCGGGCCGTAAAAATCGGGGGCGCGTCCAATGGCCGCCCGCACTTTGCCACTCTGGTGGGCATTCAGCACCATTTGGGACATCATCGTGCGTAACCGACCTTTGCGGGTAGTGGCAGCTTGGGGTGACTCCTCGGTCATTTCACCTTCAACCGGGCCATAGCCATAGACGCTTTCAGCACTGACCAACCGCGCTCCCGCTGAGGCCGCGCCTTCCAAAATACCGTGTTGCATCGGCGGATACAGTTCGGCCCATTTGGTATAATCCGGGGCGGCACAATTATAGACTGTTGTCGCCCCCTGGCATGTCTCGCGGGTCGAGTTCGGGTCGGAGGCATCGCCCTTGACCACCTCGACTTCCGCCGGGACTTTGGCTTTGCCGCTTCTACTGACCATCCGTACCCGTTTGCCCGATTTGAGCAAAGCCCGCATTACCGCCTGCCCTAGCGCCGCCGTCCCGAATACTACATGTAATTCATCTTGAGTGGTCATTTTCTCTCCTCTGACAATAGGGGACGGGGGTTAGGGTTGGGACAGCTTAAACCGCCTAACACTCCGGCCCGTCCGGTTAAATTTCATTAGCCCTGCTGCGCCCCTACCTTTTCGGGTAGACTTTTAATTTCCAAAAATTCAGGGTATTACCATAGGGTCGGCTTGAGGACTTTTAGCCCTAATATCACTACTACCATCAATCCCATGGAAGCTCCGATAATGCTGGAACGGGCGGCAAGGGCTTTGTACTCCGCATCGTCCGCCCCCTTAATCGCCAGAAGCTTGATTTGTCGGCTGAGAGTGGGAGTATAGACTCCGTAAGCTACCCCCATTGCCACTACATAGATTGCGATAGCTACCCATAAATAGGGTTGGATGGCCTTGCCCATAGCTATCATAATCGCTCCGCTTACCGCCAACAGCAGATAGGCCGGGTTAGCTAGATAATCATCCAGAAATTTTACCCCTTTGAGCGCGAAGTTGAGATGGGTCGGGTCGCTAGTGCCGCGCTGAATCCAGACTACGTAAGAAAAATTGAAACCCACCGCTACAACTGCTAAAAATATGTGGAGAAAAACCACCAGGTTATAAATAAAGCTGCCTACCATAATAATAGGCCTCCTTTCTGATTTTTGAGTATAATAATCTCAGGGTACTTTATCCGCTCCTATTCAAGCGTACATATCCCTAATAATCCTTATAATTTAGTAGCTAAAAGGTTTTAAGTAAGAAACTTAATCTTATTCTGGCTCTAAACCGGTACGTCTGAGCCAGAGCATCACCTCGAATTTATAGAGTTCGCCGGGGTTAGCCAAAATCGGCTGGTAATGTCCGTAGACCTCGATTATTAGCAGCCCCAACAAATGCGCCCAGGCGGTCAAAACCAGTTGCAACACCGGGCCATCTAGTTCAAACGGTTGCATCCGGCAAAACTCGGCGAGTTGCTGGTGCAAGAGGTCGGGAACTTCGGCGTATTCGGGTGGGATTTTGAGTTTCCCGGCCTGCCATGCCCCCTGAAATATTTCCACAAAGACTGCCAATGAGCGCCGCGCCACCGGGGTCGTCAGTTCGGTAGGTACGTTATAGCCGGGGATGGGCTTGCCGACTATCAGGGCGAAATCGGTCGGGTGGGCCAGATTCCATTCCCGGTAAGCCTGGCAAGCCGCCACGAAGCGTCCGGCATAGTCCTCAATGGGCCGACTCTGGTTAGCGGCTTCCAGCACTTGAGCCTGAGCCTCAAAAGTGTCCAGAATCAAGGCCGTCACCAGTTCATCCCGGCTTTTGTAATAATTGTAGAGCGAAGGCGCAGCAATCCCCATTTCGGTGGCAATCGCACGGAGTGAGATAGCCGCCGGGCCTTGCTCGGACATCTGGCGGCGGGCAATAGTTTTGATTTCCTCCAAAGCCGCTTCGCGCAACCGCTCGCGCCGGTTTAAGGTCATAGCCCTCCTTTAGTGGTCAGTGGTCAGTGTCCAGTGGTCAGTAGGGTAGTTTTGAGTTTTGAGTTTTGAATTTTGAATTGTAACCATTAAGCCACCTCTCGATGGGCGACCATATAGGATCGCCATTACCTCGATTCCGGTAGGGGCGACCCTATGTGGTCGCCCTTGAACGCTGAGTACTCGCTACGGCTCTGAATAATTACTTCGAGTTTGGAGTATTAGATACCAATGCCAACCGCTACCTATCATTGTTAGCCCTGAAGCCGGGCTATTGCCAAATAGTAACCTAATGTTATAAGTTAAATATAACAATAATAGCCTAACCTATATATGTTAGTTTGTCAAGAGGTAATTTACAGAGTTGCGAGAGGCGAGGCCGCGTGCTAAAATCCACTGGCAACAAATGACAACACTAGGCAACAAATTCCAATACGTTGAAGGAAGCTCTATTAAGCAGGCGCAACCGCGTCAATGAAAATTAAAACGAATGTACAGGATTAGTCGGCTGTGCAATGGTTTACTGACCACTGGACACTGACCACTGCCAAAGGAGATATAATCTAATGTCCGATAACCCGGCCCAAGTGTCCCAGCCGATTAGCGACGAGCTATTGAATATTTTGGTCTGTCCGGTCAGCAAGAAAAAGGTAGCCTTGAGCGAGGATAAAACCAAGCTGGTTTGCCAGGAAAGATGCCAGGACCCCAAATGTCCGCGAGAATATGCCATCGAAAATGGTATTCCCCGGATGCTGGTAGAGGATTAAGCCCTAATTGACCCATTTTGTTTTTATTTATCCCCAGATAAAGCGTTTGACCGGGGCGCAGCGCCTGATATTAGCTTTAGCCGGGGCGCTGACCGCCTTGCCGCAAGCTCCTCGTGTGACCATCTTGACTCACCGTTTTGCCGAAGAATGTCGCCCGGCCCTTTCCCCGTTGGTCGGGCTAATCGAAACCGGGCGCAACCTGAACTTGACTGGCAATCACTATCTTGACTCGTTGCTGGAATATGGGGCTGGGCCGAGCTTGTTGCGATATTTGCCGCCCGACGTAACCGGGCTTTGTTTCTTTGGGCCGCCTAGCCTGCCAGGGTTGTGGTGGGCCAGGAAAATTCGCCGCCTGAAAATCCCCTTGCTCTATTTTTGTTACGAGCCACCCCGTGCCGCCTATACTGACCGGGCCACCGTCAGCCGCAGCATGGGTAAACTTGGCTGGATTTTCGGGCCGCTCCTCTGGCTCTATCGCCCGCTAGACCGCTATCTTACCCGGCAGGCCTCGGCGGTGCTGGTCAACGGCGAATACGGACGGCAGCTTATCCGCGAAACCTACGGCCTGGAGTCCACCATTATCACCCACGGCGCGGAATTGCCATCTGCCGACGATGCGGAATTGGCGGCTCAAGTTGCCCGACTGCGGGAACGCTACGGTTGGCACGAAAGGCCGATAATTCTGACGGTCAATCACTTGCACCCCCGCAAACGAATTGACCTGCTTATCAGGGCTATGCCAGCAGTATTGGAAAAATACCCGGCGGCGTTGGCAGTGATTGTCGGGCAAGGCGCAGCCGAGGCCGAATTGCGCCAGTTAGTCGGGCAACTCGGTCTGGATAAAAATTTATTTTTTGCCGGGTTCGTGCCAGAGGCCGAACTGCCCACGATGTATGCCGCCGCCAATATTTATGCTCATTTGGGCCGGGCCGAAAGCTTTGGACTGGCGGTGCTGGAAGCCAGTACCGCCGGACTGCCAGTGGTCGCGGTCAACGAGGGTGGGCCACGCGAAATTCTGCGCGATGGCGAAACCGGCTTTTTGGTAGAAGCTGTACCCTCGGCGGTGGCTGATAAACTGAATTACCTGCTGGCCCACCCCGCCGAAAGCCGCCAGATGGGGCAAACCGGGGCAACCCGCGCCCGTCTCCGCTACACCTGGGAGCAGGGCGCTAAAGACTTTTTAGCGGTGATGCCGCCAGCCTAACCCGCCGGTTGCCGTTTCTCCCAACCCGCTCGAAAGAGCGGCAAGAAGTTATCAGGATTATAGGGATGCCGGGCAATTTCCTCATAGTTCAGGTCAGTCCCCCATCCCGGCAAGTTGGCATCTAGCTCAATATAGCCATCCACTACCTTGACCGGGTTGGTCAGAATGCGGCTAGTCCAGTCGTCGTTAAAATCATCAAAAATCTCGTGGATAAAGAAATTGGGGGTGGCGGTGTTCAGGTGAGCGCAGGCCACCGAGCAAAGCGGCCCCTGGGCGCTGTGCGGCGCGGTTACACCGAAGTGAGCGTTGACCATGCCGCAGACCTGTTTGGCGGCAGCCATACCCAGCAATTGCGGCTCAAGCTGGATAATATGCACCGCGTTATGGTCGAGTAATTCGGCGAATTGTTCCCGGCAATAATAATCCTCGCCACACGCTATCGGCACTGGACTGCGGCGGGCGACCTCGACCATCGCTGAGATACGCTGGGGTGGGACGGGCGCTTCAAACCAGGTCGGCTGATATTGGGCCATCGCTTCGGCGAATTGCAAGGCGGTGTGGACGCTAAAGCGATTGTGGCCTTCAATCAGCACATCCACTTCTGGGCCAACCGCTTCGCGCACTGCCGCGATAATATCGAGGGCCAGCTTGAAATCGGCGCGGTCTACCACTCGCCAGGCGTTGCCAAAGGGGTCGAATTTCAGGGCGGTGTAGCCTTTGGCGACGACCTGCTTGGCTTTTTCATAAAAACTCTGCGGCTCACGCGGGCCGCGATACCAGCCGTTAGCATAAACTCGCAGGCGCGGCTGGCACTTACCGCCCAACAGGTTATAGACCGGCTGTCCGGTAACTTTGCCCATGATGTCCCAACAGGCGTATTCGATGCCTGCCAGGGCCGCCCCCTGAATCTGCCCGCCATCCGAATATACTTCCCGCGATAGCCGCAAAGTGTGGTTTTCTACATCAAAAGGGTTCTGGCCTATCACAAACCGCTTTAGCTCATGGATAGCGGCTTCGGTAGTTTTAGCAAACCCGTTTACCGTCGCTTCCCCGATGCCGTGTATTCCCTCATCGGTTTCCACTCGCGTAAACAGCCAGTTTTTCCAGGGATTGCCCGCAATATAGGTCTTTACCTCGGTAATTTTCATTATATTTGCTCCTTTGGAATAAGGGACGGGATTCAGGGGTCGGGGATTAGATTTGTTGCAAATCTGCAACTTTAGGGGAAGTATAAGTAGTTCAAAAGAAGATGTCAATAACTCAACTTGATCGTTTTGTTAAGAAAATGACCAAATCCGGTCAATCGCAACCGGATTTGTTAGCCTCCTTATTCGGCGATAGCTAGTGTCTATCAAAAATAACGGGGAAATTTGTTGACGGGCGGAAGTAGTCTTATTTCACCACCCGGAAAGCGAGATGGGTGGCTCTTGGGGTTTCAAGAGTTCGGGTGCGTTCTAATTGGATAGGTTGAGAGCCGAGATGGTCAAAGAGGCGAATCCCCTCGCCCAGGATAACATGGGCAATGCTCATATGGAATTCGTCGAGCAGACCTGCTTTCAAGGCTTGTTGAACCGCGCTACCACCATGAAGGGCCACATTTTTCTCGCCAGCAAACTCTTTTGCTTGCTTAATTGCGCTTTCAATGCCCTCGGTGACAAAATGAAATTGGGTATTGCCCTTTTTCACTGATTCCCGAACTTGCGATTGCAAGACAATCACCGGTCAGTCGGGAGCCGTGCCATCAGGAAATACCCACCCATTCTCATTATAAATTTGGTCAAAGCTTCTGCGCCCCATTATCACCACCCCAGTATCGTTGAGCGAATTACCTACGACTTCATGGAAATGTTCCCATGCGCTGGCAAACCACGCGAATACCTCTGATACGCCATCATTTTTATCAGCAATAAATCCATCCAGGGATACCGAAAGTCCAAACATGACTTTTCCCATAACACTTCTCCTTAGGGTTATTTGTTTAATGCTTGCTTATCAAAAGCTTGAACGCATGTTCTGTTAAGAGTATATCCAGGCTATTTCAAATAGTCAAGTATATATTCCAATAAATATAGTATAAGCTTTAGCCCCGGTGCAGTTGAGCGCCACTACCATTTTAGCCTTCGCCCTTTTATATTCTAGTCCCAAAAGCCCGAAAAAGCCGTCTTAGTACTCTTACCTCACTATGCTATAATATGCCCGCGTAATTAGAAGACGCTCAAATCAGGAGAAATGCTATGCGAACCCGTGCGGCGGTAATGTATGAAGCCGAGAAATCCACCCCTTACGCCGAGTCCCAGCCCTTAATTATCGAGGAAATCGAGTTGGATGCACCCGGCCCTGGGGAAGTGCTGGTCGAAATTGCGGGCGCGGGTTTGTGCCATTCCGACCTCTCGACCCTTAACGGGGCTATTCCGCGCCCTCATCCCCGCAAGTTGGGCAACCATACCTCGGATGGCCCGGTGCCGTGTGTTCTGGGTCACGAGGCCAGTGGAATTGTGCGCGAAGTCGGGGCGGGCGTGACCGAACTCAAGCCCGATGACCACGTGGTCTTCTCGTTTGTGCCGACCTGCGGTTACTGTCAGTACTGCTCGATAGGCCGTCCGGCCTTATGCAAAAACGGCGGCAAAGCTAATCTGGCTGGGACGCTAATGAGTGGCGCAATCCGTTTTCACAAGGGCAACCAACCCCTCTTGCATTATCTAGGGGTCGCGGCTTTTTCCCAATATACCGTCGCGGTGCAGGAGTCTTTGATAAAAATCGAGAAGAATATTTCGCTGGATAAAGCCGCTTTGTTTGGCTGCGCGATTATAACCGGGGTCGGGGCGGTGATAAATACGGCGCGGGTAGCACCGGGCGAACCGGTGGTTATTTTCGGATTGGGCGGAGTTGGTCTAAGTGCCTTGATGGGGGCAAAGCTGGCGGGCGCTTCCCCAATAATCGTGGTGGATACCCAGCCCGCCAAGTTCGAGCTGGCAAAAAGGCTGGGGGCTGACCACTGTCTCAACCCGCTTGAGGCTAACCCCCTCGCTGCGATTCGAGATTTGACCGGGGGCGGAGTGGAATATGCCTTTGAAGCCGTCGGCAATGCCAAAGTCCTGGCCCAGGCCTACGACTGTACCCGGCGCGGCGGGACGACGATAAGTATTGGAATGCCCCATTCCAGTCAGCAGCTTTCAATTCAGGCCGCGTCTTTGGCCTATCAAGAGCGCACCCTGAAAGGCTCGTTTATGGGGTCGGCAGTCCCGCGCCGCGATATTCCGCGCCTGATTAATCTCTATCTGGCGGGCAAATTACCGATTGACGAGTTAGTTAGTCAACATATCCCTCTGGACGAGATTAATGTCGGGTTTGACCGACTGGCCCAGGGCGCGACTATACGGCAACTGGTGAGATTTTAGGAGCGGGCGAAAGGAAATTATGACTGAGCAGGGAAAAACGTTGCGGCAGCATCAAACCGAAGCCGCCGAGTTATTGGGCGAGGATTTGCGCCATCCTCGATTAGGGGCAACCCTGGCGCTGGTCGAGGAATTGGGCGAGTTGGTAAAAGAGATATTAGAGCTGGAAATCTACCGGGATGAAACCGCCCGCGCCAAGCTGGGCGATGAAATGGGGGATATTCTTTTCAGCCTCTTCGAGTTGAGTACCCATTATAATCTATCGCTGGAAGAAGTCTACGAGCGCAAGCTGTCCAAACTGCGAGCTAAAGCTCCCGAATGGCGTATCAAATATGGCGATACTCTGCGGGAAATGCGGGCCAAGCTGGATTAACATTGGTCAGAAGACGATTAATCATTATTAAAAATAACTGGGTTTAGTTATAGGACACTTTCGCTTGGGACGATTTTCTGATTGAAGATAACCTTGCTAGACCTCAAAAACAGTTTGGTTATATTTGAAAAATTTACAGTGTAATTTTTCAAATATAACTTTTCCGGGGTGAGGGCGATTTGCCAGCAAAAGTCCTAAGTTAGAAGGAAACAGGATGCAGGAAACACCTAAAAACGCAGTCGAGTTTGATAAACTGGGGATGCAGCACTATGAGGCCGGGAACTACGAAAAGGCCCTGATTGCCTTCAGCCGGGCTATCGAGCAAGACCCCAATTTTGCCACTGCTTATAATAACCGGGGTAACGTCTATTCGATTATGCGCCAGCATCAATTAGCGATTGAAGATTACAACCGGGTATCGCAGCTTGACCCCTACGACTATACCACTTATTACAACCGGGCCGGGGTCTACGAAGAGATGGGCGACTACGAGAGGGCCATTGAGGACTATGGACGGTTTGTGCTGATTTACCCTGATTATGTGGCGGTATATTATAATTTGGGCAATGTCTATTTCAAAATCGAGGAATACGAACTAGCCGTCCGTTACTATAATGTCTTTATCCAGCTTCAACCCGAATTTGCCCCGGCCTATTGCAATCGGGGAGTAGCTTTTTCTAATCTAAAGGAGTATAAACCAGCCCTGGAAGATTACAATAAAGCGATTGCACTTGAGCCGGATGATAGCACCTCTTATCTCAATCGAGGGGTGGCCTTTAACAATATGCGCGATTTGGCGGCAGCGTTAGGCGATTTTAACAAAGCGATTGAGCTAAACCCCGATGGCGCAGATGGCTATTACCATCGGGCCAACACCTATGCCAACTTGCAAGCGCCAGAAAAAGCGATTGTGGATTACAATCGGGCGCTCCAGCTTGAGCCGGAACTGGTCGCGGTTTACTATTACCGGGGGCTGGTCTATAAACAAAAAGGGGACATGGCGGCGGCCCGGCGCGACTTTCAGCAGGCGGCCGCGGCGGGCAATCTTCCGGCCCAGGCGGAACTATCCCAATTAGCAGTCGAAAATTAAGGTTGTTAATTATAATTGGAAAGGTATTAGTATTATGGCTACTTTGAAAATTCGCCCGGCGACTGAGGCCGACCTTGAATTTACAATGAAGGCCGAAGAGCATGCAGATAATCGCGCTTTTGTGTCGCAAGGTTCGCTGGAAGCACATCAAACCGCCGTGAGCAACCCGGATTATTGTTATCTTATTTTTGAAACTCCTGAAAATAACAACCGGGTTGGGTATGCGATTAGCCGAGGTCTGCAAAATCCGTATTATAATATCGAATTGATGCGGATAATTATTACCGAAAAGGGCCAGGGGTACGGACACGAGGCCTTGCGGATTATCAAGCGCAAGGCGTTTGAGGAATGGCAGGCCCATCGTTTGTGGCTGGATGTCGTCACCCACAACCAACGCGCCCGCCACGTCTATGCCTCCGAAGGCTTCGTCCTGGAAGGTATCTTGCGCGATTGTATCAAAACCGAAACCGGCGATGAATACGAGTCGCTGGCAATAATGTCCATCCTGGAGAACGAATATCGGGGCTAGGGGTAGGGAGTCGGGGGAAATGTAGAGGTCAGAGGATTTACGATTGAAAGTGGTTAGTGAGTTTTAGATTTTAGATTTTAGATTTGCCCCAACCCCTCCGGGTGAGCGTGAATTTTGCGGTAGTAAGCGTGAACCGCCCGTTCCTGGGCCTTGACCTCGACTGAACCGGGGCGGGCGCGGCGCAATTCGGAAAGGGCCTGCTGCGGCGACATTCCGCGATGCACCAGATAGCAGGCTAAAATCGTGCCGGTGCGTCCATATCCGGCCCGACAATGCACCACTACCGGCTGATTATGGGTCAAGCGGCGTTCAATGTAGCCCACCGCTTTTTCGATTAGTTCGATATTTGGCGCTTCAAAATCTTCCACCGGCAGATGTTTGGACATCAAGCCGTATTTTTCGAGCAAGGTCGGGGTACAGGCCTGATGGGTCAGCGTAATAATCGCCCTTAGACCCTGCGCTTGTAGAAAATGCAGGTCGTCATCTTCCGGCCCATTGCCGCCCGGTTTGTCCGAACCAGCTAACTTAGCTTCAATCAGCCAGCTAAAATTTACCAGCGCCATGCTTTTCCTTTGAAGTGAAGGGAAAACAAAAAATTGAAATGAAAAATAATGGCAGAAACCAACTTTAGGCCAAAGCAAAAGCTGATTCCTGCCATTTGTTATTTTTCCGAGCTATCGTTTCGAGTCATAGGCCTTTTTGAGGTAATTGACCGCCGACTCGAAGTCGCCCCAACGCGATAACGCCTCACCGTAAGCCTTATAGACATCGCCTAACGCATAAGGAGTGTTGGCATCTTCCAGAATAGCAATAGCCTGCCCATAGAGTTCACGGGCCTTATCCTGGTGATTTTGGCGGGTTTCCACCTCGGCGGCTAACCGCAAAGCGTTGCCCTCAGCCAACCGATCACCAGCCTTGCGAGCTTCCGCAATAGCGGCATGGCTAATTTCGCGGGCCTCTTCCAGATTATCTTGCTGAATCCGCAAGGAAGCCAGCGAATTGTACGTGAGGGCCAGGTCGGTGCCACTCAAGTCCTGGCTGTTCTTCCCGGCCTCGACTGCCCGCATCAGGATTTTTTCGGCATCGGCGACCTTGCCAGAAGAGGTCAACAGTTCGCCGACACTGGACGACAACCGCAGCACTCGCCGCCGCTGGTTGAGCTGGTAGTAAATTGCCAGGGCCACCGCCTCATAGTTGCGCCCGCGAATCAAATCACCTTTAGCGTGATAGGTTTGCGAAAGCTGAAAGAATTTTTCGGCGCGAGTTTGAGGTTTGTCGAACTCCTCTTCGATTTGCAGGGCCTCCTCGAACAGGCGGAGGGCTTGTTCCGGGTGGCCCAGGGCCAGATGGTCGTTAGCCAGGGCGGTTAGCCCTTCCAAATGCAAATCCGGGCTGGCCTGGTCGGGATAGGTGTTCAACAGGTCGCGGCAGGTCTGATGATGCGAAAGGGCCTGGTCCGCCATCCGCCGGGCAAAGAAGGCGTTACCGAGTAGATAATGCAAATCAATCAACAAACCGTTTTGGTTGGTGCGGTTTGCCAACGGAATCGCCTCTTCCAGCTCGTTAATCGCGGTCTCGTAGTTGCCCTTACGCAGCGCCAGCATTCCGGCGAGCCGACTATGCTGCGCCCGGTCATACTCGGTCAATTGGTGGCGCGGCACACTCTCGATAATTCGGGTGGTTTCGGCTAACAACTGACTGCCTTCCTTGTTATTCAGGTAGGCTTCGCGCTCCATCAGCAAGCGGGCTTGCCGTAACTGGTCGCGGGCTGCTACAATAAAGCTGGTTTCAGGGACGGGAGAAGATTGATTTTCTGCTCCGGCTTCGCCTTCGTGCAATGCCCCGCTACCGTATCCACCATACAAGAAATATTCGACTGGTTCAGCCAGGCGCTTGGCAATCAATTCCAGGGCTTTCAGGCTGGGATGAATCTTATCCCTTTCGATTGCTGATATGTACGAAGCCACATACTGCGGCCCGGCTAGTTCTTGCTGCGACAGACCCAATCTCTTGCGGGCTAATCGGACTCGTGTCCCCAAACTGTTAGCCCCATTCCCGGCGGTACTGAGGGTTTTAGGCGCTCGGCTTACCACTGATAGCCCGGTTTCGCGGGCGGCCCGCATTTCAGCCATCGAGCGCCGCCCTCGTCGTCGGGGCGAATTAGCGGCACTCTCATCGCTGTTATTATTGGTAAGCTTGGCACTAATACTATTAGACAATCCTGATTTGGATCGGCTACTGGTGGTATCAATCATGGTTATTAAACCTCGCTATTAATTCTCTCCAATTATGTATGGTCAATATCTAAAATTTATCGTACTAAAATTATCTTGCAGAATTGTGTAGGTAGATTACACCTATAATAGACCAGATGCACCTTGAATCGCAATTAGCCGCCGTCAAGATCGGGCTTGATATTAACCACGTTATAGAAACCCTAATTAAGTACTAATCAGACCCGAAAATGGCTCGAAGTTGGTTAAACTCTAGCTAGGCGTTTAATCTTAAAACGTTGAAGAAGAATCCAGGTGCATCCTGAAATTGTAAGCAGGTAAATAAAGGGTAAGTTACAGATAAACAGTTTCAGACAGATTATTTTCTTTATTATAACAAATTATTATAACATTTGTCAACTGTTATCGGCCCAAAAGTCCTACAATTGAATTGGTTTTAACTCATTTCATAACAGGTTGCTATCCTATATTATTTTTTGACATAAATCGACATTATTTCGGTACGTCCCTGAAAAAGAATCTCAAAATCCCGATTAAGTTCATAATAATCTGGTAACAAATCGGTCTGAATCCGGTCAATCAGCCGCTCGGCCCCCCAGTTTTTGTTCCAAATCCGGCTAAAGCTGCGCCAGAAGCCCTGTGGCCCGATAATTATTACCTGGGGGGGGTTGGCTTTTAAGCGGGCCAGGTCGGTTTCGACGTATTTATCCCAATACTGGTCGGTAAAAATAATCGCCGAGGTCAGTTTGGGACGGGGACGGTCAAACCAGGCCTCTACATTCGGGTCATTCGGCAGCAGCAACACCTCGTCTTTTCCGGCGGTGCTGGTCAAATCCCGGACCAATTGCACCAGGTCGCGCATATCCGCACCCCGCCGGGGCAACTCGGCGTTTGCCAAATAACTGATTTCCGGCCATTTTTCGTTAGCTTTTCCGGCAGCCGTCAATTCGTTATTCAGTGGCAACCATAACCCAACAAAAACAAGCCCAATTACGCTCAAAAGTAATAGGTCTCTTGACACAAATCGAAGGTTTAAGGTTTGAGGTAGACCGGGTAAAATCACCAAAAACAAGGCAGCCAGCGCCACCATTATCATTGGATTGTTGTAGCGCCACCACCAAAATTCGACGACTGAAAGGGTATGTCCAATCATTGAAGGAAAAGCCACCAGAGCTATTGCTGCAATTGCCTCGAAGTAAGGAAGTCTGGGTAAGTGATTGGGAAATATAATCGCGGCAACTGCATACAAGCAAAGGAGTAGTCCAATGGACAACATAGATTGAAATACCAGGTTAAGTGCGCCGAAATACTCGCTCAGGCTTCCAGTCCATATCATCCCGATTAGAACCCCCAGCGATACCAGACCCGCTATTGACTCTATCCAGCCGGGTATTTTCCAATCCGAGGAACTTTCGGTCTCAATTTTTTCCGGGATAGGCTTGGAGTGAAGTCCGCCAGGCAAGCCAAAAACTCTAAAACAAATGAGAATTACCAATCCTGCCCCGAACAACAAGACCCCAATTTCCCTGGAATAGCTGCCCAGGTTGAGCAGAAAGCGCCAAAAGCCGCCTTTTGGTTCAGTGCCGGTCAGAAAAACATCGTTTAGCATGCCCCCGATATTTATAAAAGGTGAAAGAGAAAGACAAAGTGGAACGAAGGTAAGAAAGCTCATTGCCAAAAACAGAGCTATATTTTGTAATCGTATTCGGCGAGGTGCGCCAAGCGGAAACACTAATAACAAGGCTATTACCCCGACCAAAGTCCCTGCTCCAATACTTTGTTTAGTCAATAGACCCAGACTGGTGAAAAGGCCAAGCAGCGTGGCTTTGGGCAATGCAGGTGGATTAAAAGCATTATTTTGTTCTATTTCTATGGTTGGGGCGGACAATGGTTTCAATCCGGCATAAGAGACTGCTAATAATATTACGATTGCTGCCACTAATTGAGAACTCGCATCGTACAAAATGGTTTTAGGAGTTGCCAGAAAAATCGGAATAGTTCCCAGAGCTGCCAAAAAAGGGACGGGGCGGGGTAAATAAAAGCTGAATCCAAAATACAGCACCAGAATTATCAAAGCCTGACTTAAATAATTAAACAAACTTTCGGTCAGCCAGGTTGCGTGTCCATTGGTCAACAAATATATTAAAACAAACGGAATAGGCGGTAAAGGCATATGCCCGCCATCCCCATATAATACCTGCCCATTTGCGAAACGATTGGAAACTGGCGCGACCCAACCCGAAAACTCGTAGTCCATCCAGAGGGTAGTACGAGCATTTGGGACGAAAATCAAACCTAAGCTTGCCAAAAGCAAGCCTAAAAATAATATTTCGGTCAACCGACCACCTGACGGCAGTTTTTTAATCAACTACTTTTCCAATTCCAGCCAAGCAATCCCGTCAGCCCGATTAAGCTACTTAGGCTAATAATTATACCGAGCTTGAAAATAGGCGGGTCAAAATATATCTCAATATTACTTTCGCCCGCCGGAATTGGCAAGCCGATAAAGGTATAGTTAGTTTGAAGGATGGTCGTGTCCTTTCCATTTACTTTCGCCCGCCAACCCGGATAGTTGGTCAAATTGGTCGCCAGAAAGCCAGGAGTTTGGCGTTTGACGCTTAAAAGTTTGCGTTCCGGTTGGTCCAGAGCCACCGAGGTTAGGGCAAATTCACTTCCGGTTAAAGCTAAAATTCCTTCGTGACCAGATACTACCGCGAATAAGGCCGGGTCAAAATTGGGAGTGCTTATCATATTGAGGGCCGCCGCGTCATTTTCAGTCTGCACCACCCGACCGACGGTATAATAAGGGGGGAGAGCTTGCTCGAACCGATAAAGGCT
>JBBRSG010000013.1:0-67648 GCA_038245615.1 Chloroflexia bacterium
GTCGCCAAACCGGGAAAAAGGTGCAGACGAAGGCCAGCGTCATTACTGTCAGCAGCATCCAGCGTCCGCGTTTGAAGCTAAAGGCAGCCCAGGCCAGCACAATCCAAAACATCATATTGGCCGAGGCGATAGCATAGACCCAGCTTGAAAACTTGTGCTGGTCGTTTAAAAAGCTCATTTCCTCTAGCAAAGGATACGTGCTATTTTTGTCGAGTTGCTGGCGGAGTAGAATCACCGGCAGCACGTTCAACGGGATAATAGTCAGTACCCAGGCCAACAAAGCCCCGTTATTTTTGAAACGACCCTGTAGCAGATAGGTCAACAGGATAGTCTGCAAAATGTTGCCAGTTGCTCCGACATAGATTTTGGTAGGAAAGCGACCCATATCGAATAAGTCATCCATTTCGTTGAGGCGTTTCGAGGTTCTGGACATAATATCTTTCTAGTTGATGTTACAAATTATCAGAAAATTGAGCTTTGAAATAGGCCAAAGCTAAAACCCAAAAATTTTATGCTTGGAAGATTTGGGCAGTAAATCTTCCAAGCATATAAGCAAACCTGTTTGTGATCCACGTATAGTTATGTAAACCCCAAATAGGCCACTGTACTACTTCTTGATAGCCATCAGAATTTCTCCACCCTTGTTTACGATTTTGCCTTCGGGCGGGTCAGTTCCCAGCACATCGCCTTTTTTGAGGTTAGCATAAGTTTTGAGGGCTTCGTCCAGGGCCGGGCCACTAAACTTGGTGCGAATAATTGCTTCGTCCCATTCCTCGACCCGGACGCGCAACCCGGCATTTTGCAAAATCTTGAAGCCGTCGGCCTGGGCCTTGCCCACTACTCCAGGGACTTGCACCTGCTCCGGGACTGGGGTCGCCGTCGGCGGATTGACCGGGATAGGAGTAGGTACTACCGCCGGGCCTTTGCTAATAATCAGCTTGACCGTCGAGCCTTTGGCAACCGTAACATTAGGGCCACCTGGCGGGTCGGTTTTAATGACCGCCCCTTTCTGGACGGTGGGGCTGTTATCCTCGGCCCGTTGCACCACCAAACCAAGCTGCTTGAGCTGATTTTCGGTGGCATCGGGCGGAGTATTGATATAATCAATTAAAGGAACGGTCTCCTTACCTTTGCTCACGGTCAGGCTGATTTTGGTGTTTACATCTACGCTGGCATTGACCTTTGGCTCAGTCGAAATCACCCGCCCGGTATCCAGGGTGGCACTAAATTCCTGCTTGATTTCGCCCGGTTGCAACTTGGCGGCTTTCAGAGCATCTTCGGCCTCTTTCTGGGTTTTGCCCGCCAGATTCGGCACGACTATTTTTTGAACCGGTACCGGGGTGCTATTGGGCAAAGTAGCCACCGGGGTAGCTGTAATTGGGGTATTCTTGGTCAACTGGGGCAAAACCAATACTAATACCACCACCAGGGCCACTACCATCAGAAAGGCCATCCCGCCCAAAAACCAGGGCAGACAGCCCCCGCCCCGCTCGCCCTGGACTTCGGAAAGATAATCCGACTCGACTTCGGCCACCGGAGGTCGTCCGCGAGTCGCCCCAGCGGAACGTCCGTCGGTGCGATAGGCGGGCGGGCCATCGCGGTCATCATAATAGCGCGGCGCACCACTGCGCGGCAGCGGCGGCGGAACAGCCGCTTCATAGCCATCATAGCGCGGTTGTTGAGGCTGACGGGCCGGGTTCGGGCGCACCGGCTGATACATGGTCTGGCCTGGCTCGGCGGAAGTAGCCGGACGGCTGACCGGGATTTGGGGCGGTGTCGGGCGGCTGGGCGCAACCGGCGGGCGCGGAGTCGCCATATCTGGCGGCATCGTCTGGGTATTATTACTGGCCGGGTTTTCCAGATTACGCAAGGCTTTAGACAATTGGTCGGCGCTGGCGTAACGCTGATAGGGGTCTTTGGACAACGATTTGAGGATAATTTGCTCCATTGCCACCGGAATCGCAGCGTTATAGCGGCGGGGCGAGGGGGCAGGTTCTTCGATATGTTTCAAAGCCAGAGCCACCGGATTATCACTATCAAAAGGAATCCGCCCGGTCATTAGTTCAAAAAGGACCACCCCAATCGAATAAATATCGCTCTGGGGCAGTACCGGCATCCCTTTGGCCTGCTCCGGCGAGAAATAATGCACCGTCCCCAGGGTAATTCCAGCTTCGGTTAGGGTCGCGGCGTTGCTGCTTTTGGCAATCCCGAAGTCCACTACTTTAACCCGTCCAGCTTTGTCCATCAAAATATTTTGGGGCTTGATGTCGCGGTGAATCAGCCCGGCGCTATGGGAATAGGCGATAGCATCGCAAATCTGCGTCCCGATTTCAATCGTACGTTGGGTGCTGAACGGGGCTTCCCGCATAATCACATCTTTGAGGTTAGACCCTTCGATGTATTCCATGACGATATAATGCAGGTCGCCCTCATCGCCGACATCGTAGACCCGCACGATATTGGGGTGGTTCAGCCCGGCGGCTTGTTCTGCCTCCCGCTTGAAACGCACCAAAAACTGAGGGTCGGCGGAATAGCTATCCCGCAAGATTTTGAGGGCCACGATGCGGTTCAACTTGAGGTCGAGGGCCTTGTAGACTGCCGCCATACCACCATCGCCGATTTTGGCCTGGATTTCGTACCGGTTATTCAGAGTTCGGGCCTGCGTCATAATCGAAAATCTTCCTGTATTTTTGCTGGTCGCTGGTTGCTCGATAAATGTTGACCTGTTCGCTATCATCCTTGCGAGTAGCAGGTGCTTGAAACATAGATTTTATTATACTACATAATTTCCATAACTCGATAGGCTTTGGCTGTTAGCTTCATCACTTTTATAACGAAGCGGCCAACCCAATCGTTAGTGATACAGCTCACAGGCAGACCAAAACTTATCAGATTCTAATCAGCCAGCCAGCCCGAAGCAGCTTACATCTTCCTGGCTAGTTAAATCTTGATAACCAGCAGAGTGGTGGTATAGGCCGATAGCGCCGTCTTGCCAGTCGTGGCATCAGGTTGCGGTTCGAGGCTGACCAACTGCACCCGATAACCTTCAAAAGTAGCCCTGGCGCTGTCCAGCGATTTTCCAGAACCTTTGGTGGTGGTATCGTCGGTCAGACCGGGAATAGTCAGGCTCAAGGTGGTGGTAATTTTGCCTTTGGTAGCCAGTACCCGGATGGTCGCTGTACCAGCATGAGAACAGGCGACATATTGGCTGTTGGGGCAACGCGACTCCTCGCTCAATCCGTCAAACTTCAAGCTCAGACCTTCGGCGGCGAATTCGGCAATCTGCCCATATTTTAGCGGGCTGCGCTGGTCTAAGCTGCTTTGAATAGTCGGGGCAATTGCCGGTGTTACCAGATTCATTGCCAGACTTACGGTAAGTTCCTCCGCCGGAGGCGGCTTTATCTGGGAATTGCTAGAGCCATAGTTTTCGTAAACCCGCCCCGGTTCGGCCTTAACCAGCGCCAGATTATATTTCTCAAAGGTTGGCTTATCTTTGTTGCGATAAGCTTCGATGCTATTCAGCAGATACTTTCCAAGCGGCTGTTTATTTCTGGACACCGCCACTTCAATGACTAGCTGACCCGACCAGGCACAATTGACATTGACCGGACAGCGCGAGTCTTCCCGAATTTCCAAAAACTGGACTTCCAAATTTTCCGGCTCAATTAAGGCGACCTGCTTCAGCTTCAACTTGAATTCGCTGCCGATTTTAGCCTTGACCGGGCCACTTGCCACTGATGAGGTAGTCGGTGTAGGCGCGATTGTCTTGGTCGGTGGGACAGCAACCGTAGGCGAAACCGGCGGCGTAAAGGCAGTTGGCGAAGCCGCAATGACGGTATTTTGAGCGGGCGGGGTCGGCGGATTATCGCCACAGGCCGCCAGTAGCAATAACAATGGTAAAATTACCCCTGCTAGGAGGGTGGGTTGTAACCACTTTGGTGTAACTATCGAGAATGACGAATTCATGACTGCTCCTTAACTTAACATTATAACTGCCTAGAAATACATTATCGGTGAGATATTCACCTCTGCCTATTAGAATGGTCACTTTGCACCAAAAATCACATAACTTCTCTAATTTGCCTGAATTTATTATTCCTGTCCAAATTGCTGGCTGAATATGCTAACATGCTGGTTAGCCTCAGCGCATATTGCTTCTAATTTTGGTGGTGAATATGCTATAATGTGGTTAGATTCTCATATTTTGATAAATAACTCAATGTGGAGGGAAAAGCTATGTTTCCACTGGGTAAAGGCGAGTTCTCGAAACAGGCCCATGTAGCATTGCCCGAAGGTACTTTTGAGGACGAACACGGGCGCGAGGGTTTCTATGGTCGAGTGTCGCATCTCTATCACCGCAATGCGCCAACCGGCTGGACTCGAATTGAAGGGTCGCTCAAGCCGACTGCGATTAATTGTCGGGAATTGCCAATACCCCGGCCTTTGCGCGAGGATGACCCATTCGGCGAACCGGTAACGTTCCTTTACAATGATGATGTAGCTCTGCGAATCGTGCGGCCCGCCGGGGCGATGCCGTATTATGCTCGTAATGCCGATGGGGACGATGTATATTTTATTCACCAGGGGTCGGGTTTGTTGCAAAGCGACTACGGGGCGATGCGCTACGAGCGGGGCGATTATCTGGTAATCCCACGCGGTACAACCTATCGTATGTTGCCGGACGGCAAGGCGGGCGATGAGTTTTATCTGATAATTGAATCTTTTAGCGAAATCCGCCTGCCGGTCAAGGAACGCGGGATGCTGGGGGTCAATGCCCAATACGATATGGGGGTACTTGGTATCCCGGAACTGGAAGAATATAAAGTGGGCGACCTGGCCGGAAGCAAGCCTGGGCCAAAAGGTGAGCCGGAATGGGAAGTGCGGATCAAGCGGGAAGGGCAGTATACCTCGGTGTTTTACCCCTTTAATCCCCTGGATGCAGTGGGCTGGAAGGGCGACCTCTGTCCGCTCAAGCTCAATATCCGCGATTATCGTCCGGTGATGAGCCATCGGGTGCATTTGCCGCCCAGCGTCCACACAACTTTTCTGGCAAATAATTTTGTGATTTGCAGCTTTGTGCCACGACCTTTCGAGACCGACCCAGAGGCGATGCGAGTGCCATTCTATCATCGCAACATTGATTACGATGAGGTGCTGTTTTATCACGATGGCAATTTCTTTAGTCGGCACGGAATAGATGCCGGGATGGTGACATGGCATCCCCAGGGCATTCACCATGGGCCGCATCCCAAAGCCGCCGGAGCAGTTCGCAACAAGACCGAAACCGACGAATATGCGGTGATGCTGGACACCCAGCGCCCTCTCAAAATGTCGCCAGCGGCTCAAGCGGCGGAGTGGGCCGAATATCATATGAGTTGGGCAATGGTCTAAAGCCCGACAACTGGGTTACTTTGGAGAGAAAGTCAGCTTTTGGTTTCAGCCAGGTGGCAGGGGGATGTTTTGGGCAATCCGAATGGCTAAAACATCTCCTTGTCTTTTTCTGAAAAGCTTAGGAAGTGCTTGCCAAGCCCGAAGTGATGTGGTATATTATCCACGCTTTGGCGGCAAGCCAAAGCTTACTGTAGTACCTTCTCCGAGCGCGTATCGTCTAGAGGCCTAGGACTCCGCCCTTTCACGGCGGCAACAGGGGTTCGAATCCCCTTACGCGTACCTCTATAATAATCATAAGAAGATGAATTATCATTTTCTTTGCCCCCTAATGGGGCATTTTTTATTTCTGTAGTAATCTATACACCGATTAGTGTATCACAAAATCGTGAAAAACGCGCTTCATATCGAAAAATTGGCAAAAGAAAATGCGCCAAGCGGCAAAACCAGCGCATTTTCAAAATCTTTATCGGAGCGGTTATTGTAACAAATCGAATGATTTTACGCACTAGCTGCCCACTGAGGCTATGGACCCAGCGTTCCAACTTGAAAGCCTGCTCCAGATGCGGTCAGGGAGTGTAGTCCTTGAGCCAACTACTGGCGGTCAACACCCGCTTTTCCAGTCGTCCGTGGCCTTTATCCCATTGCTGGGCTAAACTAAAATCAGTCGGATAGGGCGAACAACCCTCAGCTACCGGTTCTGACTCGAATAAGACTTGCAGATCGGTCAATAAACTGGGCTGATTATCTTTGACGATCCATTTGCTCCACTGCTAACTGGGCTAACACAATCCCCTACTTTGGCACAAACAAGGCCAAAAGATGTACCCCGGTAGTCCGGCCTTTTGGAATGGTTCCCCGCAAGGTTTTACCGTCCAGATTGACTAGCAAACTTCCCCGTTCAGGGATTTGGGCCTTCATTTGTTCAGCCAGAAATTGAGTCATCAAGGCTTCTAATTCTGCCGCGCTCACCGCCGCTCCCAGAATACGACCCCAGGTAGTTTTGTGAGGCATCCTCCCACCTTTCAAGCCTAACAACTCGTTCAATTCCTTGTAACGCAATTTAGCCCACTCGGCTACCGCCCCAAGCTGGTTCTGACCCATCAGTTTAGCCAACAGGGCAATAAACAAGATTGGGGCTAATTCGTACAAACGTCCCCGACAGTCGCGTTTATCTTCTAGTTCTTGTAAACGGTGATAGAGGGAGTCGGCACTGAACACCATCGGTTGGTCTGGGATTCTCACCGCGAAGTTAATTGTGCTATAGTACATTTATCAAAACCTTTCTTTTTGAAGTTAGTTGCTATTCACTTCTAGCTTAATTTGAAAGGTTTTGTTTTGTCATCTTTTGGCTTTGTACCTTTTTATCCCTTTTCACTTTACTACCTTGCAACCGCTCTGTAGTCTAATCCCAGAGCTTTTCGGTTATGAAGAAGCCGAAGAAGCTTATTAGCGGCGCTATCTTGAGCGCTAAAAACTGTGTGACCAACTTTGTCTAAAAATAATTTTCTCCGTTCATTACTGACTTGGCGATTTGCGATTTACGATTCATCGGTTACGATTTAGAATTGGGCTACTGAATTAATGCCATTTATGGTTTTTACTTTTGTAGCGATAAGTTTTAAGGAAACCGAATGAATTCAATAATCGAAGCATTTGCAAAGCATAGCCGGGACGAGCCTGAGCGGATAGCCCTGTTATTTGAGGGCCAGACCTATAGCTATGGAGAGCTATACCAGCGGGTAAGGCAGTTTGCGGCGGCCCTGCAAGCCTGGGGTTTGCAGCGCGGCGAGCGGGTGGCCCTCTTTCTGGAAAACTGCCCCGAATTTGTGATTGGCTATCTGGGGACGCATTTGGCGGGGGGCGTAGTTGTCCTGGTCAACACTTTGTATCGCCAGGTTGAGTTGCGCCATATCCTAACCGATTCCGGGGCGCGGCTCGCCTTGACCGATTCTGGCGGCGCAACTGAACTATCGCGCCTCAAAATAGATTTGCCGCAACTGGAAGGACTGCTCATGGTCGGGGGCGGGCTTGAAAGCGATTTTACCAGCTTTGATTTTGAGGCTTTCGCCGCTTCTGCCTCTGATGAATTACCGTTCCCGGCGGGGGATGAACTGGCGACTATCGGCTATACTTCCGGGACAACCGGGCGGGCCAAAGGCGCGATGCTATTACATTCCAATCTAGCCTCTAATGTGGCGACTCTTACTAAAAGCTGGGGCTGGACGGCGGCAGACCGATTGCTTTTGACCTTGCCGCTTTTCCATGCCCATGGCCTGATGGTCGGGCTGCATGGCACCTTTTTTAGCGGGGCGAGTGCCGATTTGCGCCACAAATTCGAGGCTGCCGCCGTGCTGGATGCCCTGCAAAATGACACCAATATTACGATGTTCTTTGGCGTACCGACCATGTACGGGCGCTTGCTGGCGGAGGCCGAAGCGCGGGGCATTTCGCCGCGACATTTGCGGCTGTTTGTTTCCGGCTCTGCTCCGCTCAGTCCGCAGGCTTTTTATGATTTCGAGCGGGTATTCGGGCAGCGCATTCTGGAACGCTACGGTATGACCGAAACCATCATGAATACCACCAATCCCTACGACCCCGCCGACGGTGAGCGGCGGGCCGGGACGGTGGGGCGGCCTTTCCCCGGTCAGGAAGCGCGAATAGTAGATGTCCAGACCCGCCAGCCTTTGCCGGACGGCGAAACCGGAGAAATCGAGGTACGCGGGCCGCACGTCTTCAAAGGCTACTGGCAGCGCCCAGAAGCCACCGCCGAGGCTTTCGGCCCGGATGGGTGGTTCAAGACTGGCGACCTGGGTTCACGCAGCCCCGATGGTTATTACACTATCAGTGGGCGGGCGCGGGAGTTGATTATCAGTGGTGGGTATAATATCTATCCCCGCGAGGTCGAGGAGGTGCTGGCCCGTCATCCTACCGTCGCCGAAGTAGCGGTAGTCGGGCGGCCTGACACTGACATGGGGGAACAGGTGGTGGCCTATGTCGTGGCCCAAACCGACCAAAAGCCGACTGCCGATGAGCTTATTACTTACTGCCGCGAGTATCTGGCGGTCTACAAAAAGCCGCGTCAGGTGATTTTTGTGGAAAGCCTACCGCGCAACGCCCTCGGCAAGGTCCAAAAGCATCTGCTTTAGACCAAACCTAATCGTTTTTTCCCGAAAATATTACGTTTTGCCACTTTCGGATAGGCCAAACCTGGATTATAATAGAGCTATCGAAAAGCAGGACTTACGATTTACGATTAAAAGGGGTCAGAGATATTTTCTCAGGACTCAGGACTCAGCACTTTTCTGATCACTGACCACTGACCATTGCTAAAAAGGAGATTGGCACTATGAAGCCCAAGAAAAATGTTAGCCATGCAGTTTTACTTTCGGCCTTTATCCCCGGCCTGGGCCAGTTTTATAACGGCGAAGTCGGCAAAGGCATCTTTTTTCTTTTAACCTGGATTACGCTTATCACCTGGCCTTTTGCCGTGACCGATGCAATGGACAGCGCCCGAAGAATTAACCAGGAGTATCTCAACCAGTTGGCCCGCACGTCCAATCTAGCAACCGCCCGCCGATAACCGGGCAATCGGGGGTTCTCTAAAATACTTTTTAATAGGGATGGACAGGATTAACAGGATAGTTTTGAGTTAAAATGCAACCACTCGCCGGATTTCTTCTGTCTTTCAAACCTCAGTCCTCAGTCCTGAATTCCCGCCGACCCTTGACTCTCATCCTCTATTTCAAATGAGGAAAACCTTTATGGCAAAACATGAATTGGCAGCCGACTCGCTGCATTACTGCTGGGACAATTCGATAGCGCCGCGTCTGGAAATTGAGGCGGGCGATACGGTACTTTTCCAGACCCAGGATGCCGGGGATGGACAGATACAACCGGGCTGCACTGCCGAAGAATACAGCCGTCGGGTTTTCAAGGGCCATCCTCTGACCGGCCCGGTTTTCATCAAAGGAGCGCAACCGGGAGATACCCTGGTAATCGAGATACAACATTTGGAAACCGTAAAATGGGGCTGGACTGGTTTCCGGCCTACCGCCGGGTTATTACGTGACGATTTCCCCGAACCCTATGTCCACATCTGGCAATGGGACAATCCCGCCATCCCGGAAGGCTGGGCCGAATTCAAGCCGGGGATTCGAGTGCCACGCGAGCCGTTTTGCGGGGTGATGGGCCTGGCCTGGAACGAACCGGGCCAGCATAGTACCGTCCCGCCCCGTGCGGCTGGCGGCAATATGGACATCAAGCAGCTTACCGTCGGCAGCATTTTGCAATTGCCGGTCACAGTCGAGGGTGGCCTGTTCTCGGTGGGGGATTGCCACGCCGCCCAGGGCGATGGCGAGGTATGTGTAAGCGCAATCGAAACCGCCGGGGAGGTGGAACTGCACTTTACCCTGCAAAAGCAGACCGCTATCCGCGAACCCCGGTTCTGGACTGGTAAACAGTCCTCGCCCCGCGCCGGTGAAAAAGGCTATTTTGTTACCACCGCCCACGCTCCCGACCTCTTTTTTGCCTCGCAACAGGCCATCCGCTATATGATTGAATATCTGGTGGACACCCATCACCTGACGGCCCAGGAAGCCTATATCTTATCCAGCGTAGCGGTTGACCTCAAAATCAGCCAGATTGTGGATGGGCCGAACTGGACGGTCAGCGCCTTTTTGCCCAACGCAATTTTCCAGTAAATATTTATACTTAATATTGTTGGTCATAATACTTGTCAATTATTCACGGACGTGCTACAATCGAACCGTATATTTAGATTTGCTCATAAATAACCTTGAACTTGCAGGGCAAAAGCTCTGAGAATATTTAAAACCAATCAGGAGTTTAGAAGTGGCTATTCAAACCGAACAGTTAGTTGCCGACCAGGATTGCAAGGATATCCCGATGCCAGTCGTCACCCTGAATCGCTCGGTGCTGGTGGTCGGCATCGTGAGCGCCATTATTCTGCAACAACCTCTGATTACTACCGCCCTGTTTCTAATATTACTTCCGGCAGTGCTGTACGGGCAACGTTGCAGCTTGATATTTAAGCTCGGCACTTGGCTATTTGCCCGCCAATCCGCTACCGCCGAAAAAGAAGACCGCCGCCTGATGCGCTTCAATAACTCGATTGCACTTATTCTGCTAGGGTTGGCTCAGGTCGCCTTCATTTTCGGGGCGGCTTTGGCAGGCTGGATATTTTCTGGCATGGTCGCAATCGCCGCCAGTGTCGCCCTCGCCGGATTTTGCCTGGGCTGCTTCCTATACTACCAGTTCAAATTACAACGCTATCGGCTCTTTGGCTAGAAATAAAATCGTAGGGCGAACACATAGTCTTGGACAATCCACTTCGAGCGCGATGGGGTAATAACCCTGTAGGGGCGAACACGCAGGTTCGCCCTTGAACGCTAATTAATCGCTCCGAGCTGAATTGTTACGAAATATAAGCCGTTTCCGGCTCAGGGATATGTCGTTCTTCCAGGCGTAGCAACTGGTCGGCTTGTTGCAGACCCGCCATGCTATGGGTAATGATTATCGTGGTACGACCTTCCATCAGGCTATGAATACTTGCCAGCACCTCGCGCTCGTTTTCCGGGTCGAGGTTGGCGGTGGCCTCATCCAGAATTAAAATCGGGGCGTTTTTCAAGATAGCGCGGGCAATCGCCAGCCTTTGGCGCTCTCCCCCGCTCAGGGCCAGCCCCATCTCACCGACCCTGGTATTATAGCCCTGCGGCAAGCCCTTAATAAAATCGTGAAGCCGGGCCAATCTAGCCGCCGCCTCAATTTCTTCCTGAGTAGCCGTCGAGCGGGCAATCAACAGGTTTTCGCGGATAGTCGCGTTAAAAAGATGGGTGGTTTGGGCCACTACCCCGATTAGGGCCGCAATATCGTCCGGGGCATATTCTCGCAACTCGTGACCGCCCAGCTTGATACTGCCCTCCTGGTAATCCCAAAACCGCAACAGCAGATTAGCCAACGTGGATTTACCCGCTCCGCTCGGCCCGACCAGCGCCAGAGTTTGACCGGAGCGCAAATCAAAGCTAACATTTTCCAGGACCAAAGGTTCGTCCGGCTGATAGCGAAAGCTGAGGCCCTTGACGATGATACCAAAATCCGGCGGGGTAGGACTCGGCGTAGCTACCGGCGCGACGGCTGGGGCGGTGTCCGCGATTTCAAACAGGCGACGGGCGGCTTCGAGGCTGCTATCGAGTTGCTGAAACGCCCCCGGCAACGGTAAGACCGCCTCGAACCCTGCCAGGGTCGCCAGCCCCAAAAGGGCCAGATAAATCCCGTCCAGTTGTCCACTCTGCACCATCGGGATTGCCAGCACCAGCATCGTCCACATCGCCAGATTCATCAAAAGCGTGCCAAGCGCGGTCTGCATCGCATTTAGCCAGGCCAGCCGTTTTTGTTGGGCAATCAGGCGGCGGTTCAGACGGGCTACCTGGGCCTGATAGCGTTCAGCCTGATTAAAGGCCACCAAATCGGCCATGCCTTGCAGTCCATCAACTAACTGGGTATTCAGTTCAGCCCGGCTGGTAATCACCTCTCGGCCCAAAGTGCGGCTCAACTGGCGGACTAATAGCGGCAGGGCTACCCCCGCCAGCAGATAGAAAGCTGTAAAGCTGACCGCGAAAAGCGGATTAAACGCCCCTAATAAAAGCCACATCCCGACCCCGACCAGGGCCGCCACTAGCGGTGGGGCAATCACCTTGAGATAAAAATTTTGCAGAGTTTCGATGTCGCTGATTATTCGGCTCAAGAGGTCGCCACTGCGGTGAGGCATGAGGCCGGCCGGAGCAAGCGGTTCGACGACCTGGAAAAACCAGACCCGCAGCCGGGCCAGCAACCGGAAAGTCACATCGTGCGAGACATAGCGTTCCAGATAGCGAAAGACCCCCCGCGCCAGCCCGAAAAAGCGCACTTCGACAATCGCCACACCCAGAGCTGCCACCGACGGATGCAGCGCCGCCATCGAAATCAGGTAGGCCGAAGTGGTCATCAGGCCGATTCCGGCGGCAATCGTGGCAAAGCCCAGCAACCCCGCCAGGGCCATCCCGCCTCGCAAAGGCCAGGCCAACTTTAACAAACGCCCTAAAGTTTTCACGCTATCCCTCTTTGCCTGGTAGCACTTACCCGCCCGTTTTCCAGATGAATCACCCGGTCAGCCCGCTCAATCGTGGCAGGACGGTGGGCAATCAAAAGGACGGTGCGACCTTGCGCCAGCTTTTCGGTGGCATCTAGCACCAGTCGCTCGGTTTCCGGGTCGAGGTTCGAGGTCGGCTCATCTAATAGCAAGACCGGAGCATCTTTGAGAAAGGCCCGCGCCAGGCTCAGGCGCTGGGCCTGTCCCCCGCTCAAGCGCGTGCCACGCTCACCGATAACCGTAGCGTAGCCTTGCGGTAATTCCATAATAAATTCGTGAGCGTGGGCCTGTTGCGCCGCCGCCATGACTTCTTCCAAAGTGGCTTCAGGCCGTCCCAGCCGGATATTTTCGGCGACGCTAGTATTAAAAAGATAGGGGCTTTGGGGAACCCAGGCGATTAGTTCGCGCCACTGCTGGGCGCTCAGGTCTTGCCAGCCCAGGGCTTTTTCTGAGTCGTTACAAGCTACCAGCGAAATTGCGCCGTTATCCGGGGCGATAAAGCGCAACAAAAGCTGAAAGATGGTGCTTTTGCCCGCCCCACTCGGCCCGACTATCGCCACTTTTTGACCGGGTAAGACCTTGAAAGATACGTCGCGCAAAGCCGGGCGAGATTGGTCCTGCTCATCAGGATAACTATACTCGACCTGCTCGAACCGGATAATAAAGTTATTTGCGGCGGGCAAGGGGCGTAAAGCAGCGGGCGCAACCGGCGGTTTGGTTTCCAGAATTTTGAAGATGTCCGCCGAGGCCGCCCCCGCCGAAGTGCTGGCATGAAAGCGCGAACCCAGCGAGCGCAACGGCAAGTAAAATTCGGGGGCAAGCAACAGCACGAACAGGGCTGGTTGAAATTCGATTTGGTTATGCAACAAGCGCAGGCCGATTTCGACGGCGACAATCGCGGTGCTGAGGGTCGCGCCAAGTTCCATGACCAGGGCCGACAGAAAGGCAATCCGCAAAACCTTGAGGGTGGTAATCCGATAGCGGTCGCTGATGCGGCGGACGGTTTCTTCTTGGCGCTGGCTGCGTCCAAATAGCTTGAGAGTGGTCAAACCTTGCAAGACATCGAGAAAGTGGGCGCTCATCTGGCCCAAAACACTCCATTGCTGCTGACTGACGGCCTTCGTTTTCAGACCAATCAATATCATGAAAAAGGTTATTATCGGGGCTGTCACCAGCAAGACTATCCCGGAAAGGAAATCGGTGGCAAAAACCACTATCAGGACGCTGGTCGGCACCAGCATGGTCAGGAAGATTTGGGGGATATACTGGCTAAAGTAGGGGTCGAGCGATTCTACACCCTCGGTCAACAAGTTTGAGAGTTCGCCGCTCCGTTCCCGGCGGGTATAAGTCGGGCCAAGCTGGGTCAGATGTCCAAAAAGCTTTTCCCGCAAAACCAGCTTGACGTGGGCGGCAGCGCGATTGGCGGCGGCTTCGCTGCCCCAACCCAACCCGGCCCGCCCCACAATGAGGCCCAATAAAATCAGGATTGCCCCGGCTATCTCGCCGCTCCCCGGCTTCAAGAAAACCCGGTCAATAATTTCGCTCAGAAAATGGGCTTGCCCAATAATTACGAGAGCGCTTGCCAGCCCCAGCCCGACCGTCAGGCCCAGATAGAGTTTGATATTTCCTGCTTGAGCTAATAACCTTTTATCCAGTTTCATAGTTCTTTGCTTTTCTTTAACTATTCATAAGCCCGGAAAAGTTATATCTTTGGAAAATTTACTGAGTAAATTTTCCAAAGATATAACCAAACTATTTTTGCAAGAAAGCTACAAATTTACGCCTTTTCTTTGATGTCTGGTATTTAGGCTACTGCTGGGAGACGCAGGAAGTCAGGCAAGGGAGGGGGCGGTGGCAGTTCGGCGCTCGGAAAGGCTTCCATCAAGTCAAAAGCCTGATGGACATCATTTCGTACAATCGGCCCGTGAACTGAGGCGATTTGCTGAATATCCATCCGCCGCAGGGCCGCCAGGTCTTGCTGGAAGCGTTTGACATCAATCCGGGGGAACATATTAAAGTTCATACTGTGCCACATCATGAAGCCCCCGGCGAAAGCCTCGGATGGCACGGCCTCCGCGAATTCCTTCGGCGGGGCAAGATGCACCGAGCCAAAAGCGTCGCTAGAGAAGAATGTCCCGGTCTGCTTGTCCAGCAGCCAATAAGTATGCCCGTCCTCAATCAGCGAGGCCACTACCTGAATTTTGTGATTGCCCAGGTCAATCTCTTCCCCAGGGAAGACCACCGCAAATTTTTGAGGGTTAATCCCGTAGATGCCACTCCCTTTGCCCATCACCGTCATATTGCCAACGATGCGGGCTTGGGGGGCAAGTTTCAGCAATTCCTGTACCCCGCCGAAATGGTCGGCATCCATATGAGTTACAAAGATGTAGTCCAGCTTTTGGGGGTCAATTACTTCCGAAATCGCCCGGATGCTATCGCCGACCTGGATGGCCGCACCAGTATCAATCAGCATGTTTTTCTTGCTACCCTGGACGAGGTAAAGATTTACTTGCAAATTCAGCTTACCAGCCTCATCCATCGGCGTGGTTTCCGGGAAGTAGTCAACGCCTTGACCAATTTCGTGATGTGAACGCATTTTTTTCTCCTTATTATAATAGTTTAGACAAATTTATCAACTGTAATCTAAAATCTGAAATCTGAAATCGTAGCTTCGCCCCTTTTGAGGCAAATCGTAAATCTCTAAAGATGCCCCGCCGTTTGCGGGCTGACCCGCTGTCGGAAGACCCAGTAAGTCCAGGCCTGATAAGCTATCACCACCGGGATAAGACCCAGCGAAAGCCAGCTCATAATTTCCAGGCTGTAAGGACTAGCGGCGGCATTGGTCACGGTCAGGTTCAAAACCGGATTGAGGCTCGAAACCATCACGCGAGGAAACAGCCCGGTGAAAAGGGTCAGAGTCGCCAGGGCAATCGTCAGGCCGCTTGCCATAAAAGCCAACCCGCTCCGCCCCTTTATCAAGCCCCAGCCGCCTGCCAGTAGCACCGCTACCGCCCCAATCGTTAATACCAATGGAGTCGGATTAGAGCGAGTGTAGATGTCGGTGGCAAAGTAGCTCGCTCCAGCGAATAGTCCCAGGAGGGCCACGCAAGGTAGCCACAGCAAGCGGGCGATTTGTCCGGCCCGCGTCCGAAGCTGGCCTTCGGTTCGCAGGTTAAGGAAGATTGCGCCGTGTAGCAAGAACACTCCCACAAAAGTTATTCCCGCCAGCAAAGCGTAAGGGTTGAGCCAATCGCCCAGGTTGCCGGTAAAGGTCTTTTTGGCATCTATTGGCAGACCGCGCAGCAAGTTGGCGAACACGATACCCCAGAACAGCCCCGGCACGAGGCTGCCGATGAAAATCATCCAGTCCCAGAAGCTGTGCCAACCGCGACTGTGAACCCGGTTGCGAAACTCGAAGCCCACCCCGCGCACTATCAAGGCCAGCAAAAGTACCAGTGCGCCCAGATAAAACCCGCTAAATAAGGTCGCATACCAGTGAGGGAAGGCCGCGAACATGGCCGCTACTGTCATAATCAACCAGACCTCGTTGCCGTCCCAAAAAGGGCCAATCGCGCTGGTAATCAGCTTGCGCTCGTTCTGGCCCTTGCCCAGAAACGGCATCAGCATCCCGACCCCAAAGTCAAAACCTTCCAAAAAGAAAAACCCGATAAATAACGTCGTCAGTATTCCAAACCAGAGAGTGTTCAAGTCCATTTCATTGCTCCATTAGTGGTCAGTGGTCAGAGAAAGGCAAGGCGTAAGACAGAAGACGGAGAATTGAATTCCCAATCGTAAATTCTTCCGTCTTCCGTCTTCCGTCAGTACGCTCCGTCCAGCAACAATTCGGTTTCGTGTTCCGGGGCTTCGTCCTCGACCTCGCTGCGGAGCTGGTAGAGGCTATTGCCCTGGGCGTATTTCGCCATCAGGAAGATGTCCGCCGCCGCCAGACCGACATACAAGAGACAAAATGCTACCAGCGAAATCAGCACCATCGGGGCGGACACCGCCGGGGAGATAGCCATTTCGGTCTTCATCTGCCCGTAGACCACCCAGGGTTGCCGACCCATTTCCGCCAGTATCCAGCCGCAGCTATTGGCAAGATAAGGCAGCACAATCGCCAGGCTCAGTATCCGCAAGAACCAGCGTTTTTCGACCAGCTTGCGCTTCCAGGCCAGAAACAGCCCGAACAACGAAAGTAATATCATCGCTACCCCACCTGACAGCATTTTGGCGGCTTTATCGCTCTGGCAGCCCAGGCGCAAGAGGCCCATTTTCGACCCGGCGGAATGGGAAGCAAAGGCCGCCATTCCCGCCCATTTCAAAACCACCGGGTCACTTTGGTACATTTCGGCATAAGCCCGGTTAATTAGTTTATTTCGCCTAAATGGAATTTGGTGGGCCGGGCCAGCATAGGCCGGGGCAATTTGCTCCCAGGCTGCTTGCACCCAAACCGCTTTGCGCGGGGCGGGATTTGCCACCCTGTTATTTTTATGTTGTCCACTATTCTTTTGTTCGTTCCGATTTTGTTCGGTTCTATAAGTCAAAAGCTGATTAAGCTGTCCCATCGCATTCATTTCGTGCGCTCCTAACCCGATAACTACCCGTTTACCCTATAGTTTGTTATTTTGTTCAGGATTTTTCCTGAAAACCCAGTGTGCCTTGCACACAGTAAGGGTAATCAAAAGCTGGTCACGAAACATCGTTAAAAAAACCTAGACTGGTGTAAAGCTCGTCACAATGTTATGGTGCAAGAAACCATTACTATAGCTAGAACTACATAACTTTATAGGCCTGACCGCCGAAAATGTGCGTTTTCGCATAGCGCCGGGTCAGGCCTGTACTTTAGGGTTACATAACTACTTATTAAGGGGCTTGGAAGATTTAGTCCTATTTACTAAACAAGATAGGTCTTTAGACGTAGTTTTTTGAGAAGTGAAAAGGGTATAATTAGAAGGAGTAAAATAATATTATCGGTATCCAGAAAAGAAGAACTGGCTGTGTACTTTATCGGACGACAACAGGAAATAGAAATGGCAGTTGCCATTTTACGCCAGCCGGAGGGCCGATTATTGACCCTGACCGGACCGGGCGGCATCGGCAAAACCCGCTTGAGCCAGCAAATTGCCGCCGAACTGCAAGCCGATTTTGAGGATGGCATCGTGTTTGTAGCCCTCGCGCCCCTCAGCGACCCGGCCTTAACTCTCTCTACGATTGCCCAAAGCATCGGGGCAAAAGACGGCGGCGCTCAATGCCTGCTGACCAATGTTAAAGAGGCCTTGCACGACAAGCAACTGTTGTTAATCCTGGATAATTTCGAGCATGTGATACCTGCCGCCGGGCTGGTCGCCGATTTGCTGACCGCTTCCCCCAAACTGAAAATTTTGGTGACAAGTCGCCAGACTTTACATCTGTACAACGAGCGAGAATTGGTCGTCCCTCCTTTGCGGCTACCTTCCAGCGATAAACTGCCCGCTCTGTCCGAACTCGAAGCCTATGAAGGCATTGCTCTTTTCGTGCAACGCAGTCGGATGGTCAAGCCCAACTTCAGCCTGACGGAAGAAACCGCCTCCACAATTGTCGAAATTTGTCAGCGCCTGGATGGGTTGCCCCTGGCAATCGAACTGGCGGCGGCGCGGGGCAAGCTATTGCCCCCGGCGACTTTACTTGACCGCTTGGGCAATCGCCTCAAGCTTTTGACCGATGGTGCAAGTGACCTGCCAACCCGTCAACAAACCATTCGCAGCACAATTGAATGGAGTTATCGGCTGCTTAACGAGGCCGAAAAGCAGTTGTTTGCCGCACTAGGGGTGTTTGCGGGTGGCACCGGGCTAGAGGCAATCGAGACTATTTGCCAGGCTAAAGTTGCAGGACAGCCAGAAATCGAGGTGTTGGATGAGCTGGCTTCGCTGGTCGGCAAAAGTCTGGTGCAGCAAATTGAAACCAAAGCGGGCGAGCCGCGCTTTACAATGCTGGCAACCTTGCGCGAATATGCCCTGGAACGACTGACCGAAAATAATACGGTGGAGGACTTAAAGCGGGTTCATGCGGAATATTTTCTGGAACTGGCAGAGCAGGCCAGCGAACAATTGCGGGGCGCACAACAGGCCGAGTGGCTAGACCGACTGGAAACCGAATGTGACAATTTGCGGGCGGCTCTGGATTGGGCCGAGGAAAAAGATTTGACTGGCTTGCCCGACCCGACCCGATTGGAAATCAGCGCCAGAATGAGTACCGCTATGGCCCCCTTTTGGGAAATGCGTGGTTACTTGCGGGAAGGTCGACAACGCCTTACCTATTGGTTAGCGGCTCAGGCTAAATTGGAAAAAGCCGGTATTGCAGTCAGTAAAGAAGCCCTGGCCCAGGTAAATCTTAATATCGGGCGATTAATTTATTTACAGGGCGATTATCAGGCCGCTCGCCCTCAGTTCGAGGCCAATTTGCGGCTCTTTGGGGAGTTGCAGGATAAAACCAATCTGATGATAACCCAGAAATATCTGGGAGATTTGGCCTTACGGCAAAGTGAGTATAAAATTGCCAGCCGATTTTATCAGGAAAGTCTGGAAATAGCCCAGGAAATTGGCAACCAATGGGAAAGCGCCTCCTGTCTGAACAGTTTGGGGCTGGTTGAGTGGTTTCAGGGCCAGTTTAGCGCGGCCCGCCATCACTATAAACACAGCCTGGAAATCTGGCAGGAACTGGGCGATAAACGCACTTTCGCCATGACCTTGAGCAATATCGGGGCGGTAGCCTATCAACAAGGCGATTATGAGGCCGCCAAAGCCGATAACTCGGAGTGTCTGCGGCTATGGCAAGAATTGGGCGACAGATGGGGGATTTCGCACGCCCTCCAACATCTCGGTTTGGTGGCTTATGCTCAAGATAATCTGGAACTAGCCGCCGATTTGCAACACCAAAGCCTGACCTTGCGACGCGAAATCGGCGACAGATGGGGTATCGGGCGCTCGCTGGCAAACCTGGGGTTGGTAGCCTGTCAAGAAGGAGCTTTGTCCGCTGCCCGCGCCTTCTTCGAGGAAAGTCTGACCGTCCGACGTGAAATCGGCGATAGATGGGGAATTGCCGATGCCCTGATTGGGTTGAGCCACTTGGCCTGGCTGGAAAAGGATTGCGCCAGTGCTAAAAAACTCTTGCAGGAAGGGCTGCGACTGGCTTCCCAGTTTAGTCTAAACTTGCAGGTGGCCCGACTACTCGAAGGGCTGGTGCTGGTAGTGGCAACTTGCGGCGAATTGGAGACCGCCATCCGGTTCGCGGGGGCCGCCTTCGCCTTGCGCGAAACTTTAGAGGCGGTAATGCCCTCCTGTGAGCAGGCCGAATACGAGACCGCTTTGCTCACCGTCCAAACCGAATTAGGGAAAGCCGCCTATAATAAGGCTCGACTAGAGGGGCAAGCCTGGACCTTGGTTGAAGCAATCGCGCAGGCGCGGGATGGAGAAGAAACCTCGCTTAGAGCAGATTTACCCCGCCCCTCCCTCGAAAGCTTGACCGGGTGGGCCAAAGCAGGAACGCTTCCCGCCGAGGAAAGCAGCAACCGACCATCCCCCGAAAAAGGCCGGAACGGTTATTTGGCAGGTCTGACCGCCCGCGAAGTCGAGGTATTACAACTGGTCGCGCAAGGCCTCACTAATAGCCAGGTCGCCGAAAAACTGGTGATGGCTCCCTGCACGGTCAATGTGCATCTGACCTCCATTTACAATAAGCTGGATGTCAGCTCCCGAACGGCAGCCGTCCGCTACGCCCTCGACCACAAGTTGATATAGTCAGAAGTACCGCCCCATTTAACAGGATTTTCACCCAAATATCAGTGAAAATCCTGTTTTGAAGTGCAGCAAAATTTATTCAAATCAGCTATACTCTACCCAACGAAAATCAATTAACTCACAGGTTTAAGCTATGAACTCTAACATAACGATTGAGCGTCTCGACCAACATCAGGCTGAGATGGCATTACCCGGTTTGGTGAGCCTGTTACAGGATGCCGTAGATAGCGATGCTTCGCTTGGCTTTTGGAAGCCTTTGGGGGCAGACGAGGCCGCCGAATACTGGCAGAGTGTCTTTAAAAAGCTACCGAGTGGCTATCAGGTATTATTGGTGGCCCGACAGGGCGCGGAAATCGTGGGTAGCGCCCAGCTAGAGCTTAACCAGAAGCAAAACGGGGTGCATCGGGCCGAAATCCAGAAAGTGCTGGTTCACCGCGCCGCCCGTCGCCAGGGTATCGCGCAAGCCTTGATGCTGGAACTGGAAAGGATTGCCAGGGCCAACCAGCGCAAAATTCTGATGTTGGACACTCTGCGCGACGGCGGGGCCGAGCCGCTTTATCTCAAGTTAGGCTATACTCAGGCCGGAATTCTGCCCGGCTTCACCCTTGAGGTAGATGGCACCTACGGCGATACGGTCTTTTATTATCGCTGGCTGGACTCATAGCCACGATTAAAATTCCGTATGATTTCTGGATGTGATAAAATTTGGGCGAGATGCTTTTCCAACGAGACTGTAACTTTTTAAATAAAATTGCTCTTGCAATAGGCTAAAACTCGAAAAGTTATATGCTTGGAAAATTTACTAAGCATATAAATAAAAACTTGAAGGGAGAGGGATGATGGCAGACCAGGAGAAGAAAGTACGCTCGGTAAAATTACGCAGTGCGGTGATGACCGACGGCCCCCAACGCGCCCCCAATCGCTCGATGATGCGGGCGGTAGGCTTTAGCGATGAGGATTTTGAGAAACCGATTATCGGGATTGCCAGCACCTGGGCCGAAACTTCGCCCTGCAATATCCACATCAACCGGCTGGCGGAAAAAGTGCGCGAAGGCGTGCGGATGGAAGGTGGCGTGCCACAGGTTTTCAATACTATCACGGTCAGTGACGGGATTGCGATGGGTCACGAAGGCATGAAATTCTCGTTGCCCAGCCGCGAGGTGATTGCCGACTCGATTGAGATTTCCGCCAGCGCCCATCGCCACGATGGATTGGTGGCTATCGGGGGTTGCGACAAAAATATGCCGGGCTGCGTCATGGCCCTGGCCCGCCTGGATATACCATCAGTCTTTGTCTACGGCGGCACAATTCTGCCCGGTACGTGCGGGGGGCGGGACGTGGACATCGTAAGCGTCTTTGAGGCGGTAGGCCAGTATAGCGCCGGGAAAATCTCCAAAGAAGAATTGCGAGCAGTCGAGGTCAGCGCTATTCCAGGCGCGGGGGCGTGTGGCGGGATGTACACCGCTAACACGATGGCCTCAGCAATCGAGGCGATGGGCATGAGCTTGCCGGGAGGCGCTTCGATGCCTGCCGTGACTTCGCGCAAGTCGGACGATTGTTTCGCGGCAGGTCAAGCGGTAGTTCGCTTGATTAATCGGGGTATCCGGCCCAGCGATATTATGGTTAAGGAAGCCTTCGAGAACGCGATTACTTTTGGCCTCTCGCTGGGCGGTTCGACCAATCTGGTATTGCACCTGTTGGCGATTGCCCACGAGCTCAAGTTGGGCCTGACCATGGACGATTTTGACCGCATCGGACGCAAAGTGCCGCATCTCGCCGACCTCAAGCCGGGCGGCAAATACGTGATGGTAGACCTCGACCGGGTGGGCGGCACGATGGCAGTAATGCGCTTGCTGCTGGAACACGGCCTGTTGCACGGCGATGTAATGACCGTCACCGGACAAACCCTGGCGGAAAACCTGAAACACGCCCCCAAGTTGGTAGAAGACCAGAAGATTGTACGCGGCTTCGACAATCCGCTCCATCCTAGCGGGCCGGTAGTGGTGTTGAAAGGCAATATTGCCCCGGAAGGCGCAGTCTGCAAAATCGCTGGGCTGCATCATTTTACCCACACTGGCCCGGCCAAAGTCTTTGACGGCGAGGAGGCCAGCTTTGAGGCCATCGTGAAGGGCGAAATCGTCAAAGGCGATGTCGTGGTTATCCGCTATGAAGGGCCAAAGGGTGGGCCAGGGATGCGCGAAATGCTGGCGGTGACTGCCGCGCTGGTCGGGCAAGGTCTAGGCGATGATGTGGCCTTGATTACCGACGGACGTTTTTCGGGCGGCTCCCACGGCTTTGTTATCGGTCACGTCTCCCCGGAAGCCCAGGTCGGTGGGCCGATTGCCGCCCTCCGCACCGGCGACATCATTACGATAGATGCCACCACCAATTTGCTGCATGTTGAGCTGACCGAGGCTCAAATTGAGGCCCGGTTGCAAGACTGGCAAGCCCCCGCCCCGACCTACACTTCCGGGGTACTCCACAAATATGCCAAGCTGGTTTCCTCGGCCTCGCTAGGGGCGATAACCGGCTAAGACCTGTCTTCTAACTAGGCGCGCCGGGCGCGGCAAGCACCGCCCCTACAAAAATCATTTACCTATCGGGATACGTTCTAAAAAGAGCGGGGCTAAAGACCTAGCCCCGCCCCCACAAAATGCTGACAAATAATCTACTGGGTGCGGATGTAGCCGCGCCCTTTTTGGTTTACCCTGTAAATGGAGGAAGCACTTGCGCCATTCCGATAATCAAATTGATAATCAAACCAAAATTTGTCCTAATTTTAAGGACAAACCAATCCAATCGAAAGAAGGATGTGAACCGCCATGTTAGAAACTTATACTTACCCACCGATCCAGGCCCAGGCCCAAACCAAACATAGCCATACCGCCCTCTGGTTAGCTATCGGGGCAATTGCCGCCGTTGCAATTTTCAGTATTATTGTAGTTTTAGGGGTCTGGGTGGGCCTTAACCAGATAAAAGAAACCGGCCCAACCCCCGCCCGATTTTATCTGGCGTTACAAAGCCAAAATTATGCGCTGGCTTATACTTATCTGGATGCCGGGGCTAAAATTAGTAATCAGGATTTTAGCCAGCAAAGCTTTATCGCTCAAGCCGCCCAAACTGACTCGCGTAGTACCGCCATCAGTGGGTTTGAGTTTAATGACAAAGGCTCGCCTGATGCAGCGACGGTCAAAGTTTCGCGGGGTGGTTCTTCGTATGAGGTGCATCTAACCCTCAAGCAAGTGGATGGGCGATGGTTGATAACCAGTCTTGACCGGCTCTAGCCAGGTAATAAACGGTGGCAAGTAGCTATACTTGCCACTATTGTGTACACTATAGTCTTAAAAGCCTAAATGAATTTAAGGCAGAAATTTAACGGAAGGTAGCTCGCTATGTGCCGCTTGCGTTCAATCGGATTTCGGATAATCGCCAGTTATATTGTGGTGGTTAGCACGGCTACCATCATAGTTTGGCTGGTACTTTTGCTGGCGATAACTGTTATCTGGCCTTACAAAATTCAGCCCGGCGATTATCAAGGTTTGGCCCTGTTAGAGGCCGGGTCGTGGGTTTTGAATATGCCGGATGGTCTGCCGCTGACACCAGGCTTGCCGCCGGGTTTCGCAGTTGTAGTCGGCCCTGACAACCGGGTGCTGCACAGCTATGGCGATACATCTTGCCGGGTCGGTAAAGCCCTGGCAGAATGCGCCCCGGAAGTGCTAGACCGCCCCACCGGAGCGCGTTTTATTGACCTAAAAGGCGAGCAATGGGCCGAGACAATCCTGCCTGTGTCTAGTGGAGAGCGAGTGATAGCCCGCTTTGGCCCAAGCCAAGTCGAGCTACAGCTCTATACTCCTTTTGGGATAATCTATGGAAATGGGCCGTACATTGCGTTTATGGCTACCGCCACCACGATATTATCTATTCCGATTGCTCTTTTGCTGGCATGGTTATTAATCCGCCCGCTACTGGCCCGGATGCGAAAGATTGCTCAGGCCAGCCAAAGCTTTGCGGCGGGTGAACTTAAAACGAGAGTCAGCGATAAACACCCAGATGAGGTCGGGGAAATGGCCCGACAATTCGATGGCATGGCTGATACCCTGGAACAAAATGTGGTCATCCTGCGCGATTTAGTCCAGCGCAACGCCGAGCTATCCAATCAGGCCGAGGAAGCGGCTATCCGGGCCGAGCGAGTGCGGTTGTCCCGCGACTTACATGATGATATTGCCCAGCGCATTTTCAGCCTGTCGGTCAGCAGCGCCGCCTTGCCAGCCACTATCGAGCGCGACCCGGCCCAGGCCGTCGCTCAGGCCCAGGCGATTGCTTCCCTCGCCGAACAAACCTTGCTGGAATTGCGGGGGCTTTTGGTGGAGTTGCGCCCATCCCAGGTCGTCCAGCGCGGGTTGGCGGAAGCCCTGAAAAACCTTTGCGAAAATTGGAGCGCGACCAACTGTATTCCGGTCAATTGTGCCATTTTGCTCAAAGGGTCACGTTTGCCCGCCAGTATCGAGGACGCGATTTACCGAATAGCTCAGGAAAGCCTGAACAACATCGCCAAACACGCCCAGGCCAAAGCGGTATATGTGTCTTTGGTGCAGGGGCAACGTCAGATTACCCTGAGTACCACCGATGACGGCTTGGGTCTGGTTCACGCGGTGGGTAGTCCTAATAGTAGTTCTAATGGCCATAAAGATAACAATAAAGATGGTAATCAGGCTAAGTTCGGCCTTATCAGTATGCGCGAGCGGGCGCAAGCCATCGGCGGCAGTCTGGCAATTGAAAGCGATACCGCTCAGGGTACAACCGTCCGTCTGACTTTGCCCCTCGAAAGTGATGAAAATCTATGAGTGATATAAATGATAACCTGGCTAATAATATAATTAAAGTGCTAATCGTAGATGACCATGCGGTGGTGCGTCAGGGCCTGCGGGCCTTGCTGGAAAGCCAATCGCGCTTGAAGGTAATCGGTGAAGCTTCCGACGGTACTCTGGCGGTGCAAATGGCCCAAAGGCTGCAACCGGATGTAATTTTGATGGATTTATTGATGCCGGGGATAAACGGGGTCGAGGCTATCCGGCGCTTGCGGGAATTGAAAATAGCCAGCAAGGTGCTGGTTTTGACCTCCTCTTTGGAAAATCATCTGGTTAAACAGGCGTTACAGGCCGGAGCGCAGGGCTATGTCCTGAAAGCGATTCGCTCGGCGGAACTGGTACACGCGATTGAGCGCACCGCTCAGGGCGAAAGTGTTTTAGACCCGGCGGCGACTCAGGTGCTGATGCGGCAACTCACCTCCCACGACCCTCTCGAAACCTTAACCGCTCGTGAGCGCGAGGTCTTCAATGCCCTTACTCGCGGGGGGCATAATAGCGAAATTGCCAGTCAGCTTAAAGTCAGTGAGGCCACTGTCCGTACCCACATTGCCAGTGTGCTAGACAAACTGGATTTGCGTGACCGCACCCAGGTCACAATTTACGCCCTCAAGCGCGGCCTTATCCACGTCGAGGATTTACCGTAGGAGCGCGGGTCGGAGGCGGGGAAATTTTAACAGGGATAGACAGGATGGGCAGGATAAAAGGGGACAGGGGAATTTACGATTGGGGAACTCAGTTCTCCGCCTTCCGTCCTGCATTTCCCTGATCTCCGCCCCCTATCTCCCTACTTTGATTTGACCCAGGGTGAGGGAGGAAGCGCCATTGACAAGCGGCAAGGGGGTAAACTTGCCATCGTTGAGATAGAGGCCGATTACCAGAGTGTAGTCGCCGGGCGGCAGGTTGGCGGGTAAGGCCAGATTCGGGTTATCGGTTACAATTTCGCCTGGTTTCCAGCGCGAGGTTGGATACGCCCCCAAAAGCGGCAAGGTATCGCGGTTGGCAACATTGGTATCAGGTTTCCCAAGTGGCCTCAGATGAATAAAAACGGTGTAATCCTGGCCCAGCGGGGCATTCACTTCCCAGTAGATGCTCAATCCAATAATATCGCCCGGTTTGAAGTCGGGCCAACTCTCCAGATGGCGGGCCTGGTTTTCGGGCGGCAGATACAGGCTGTTAGCCGAGGTTAGTTTGCCGGTATTAACCCCCAGCAACCGCAATTTACCGCCAAAATCGGCATTATAGTCAAAATTCAATTTGAGGGTAGCAGGTTTTACCCCAGTGCGGACAATCGCAAAGGGTGGGCCGGGTTGCCCGACGGCTTTGGTTTCAAATTCCTTGACGACCAGCCCGCCTTCCAGCAAATCGAGATAACTTCCGGCAAAATTCGCATCTCTGGCCCGCTCTCGATTAATCGCCAGATATTGAATCCCCCGCTCCCGGTAATACGATAACGGCAAGTCGTTTGCCCCGGTTTCGGCGACTCGCGCCAACAGATTAGGATAAGACCCCCATTGCTGCGGCCTCATTTCGACCAGCTTTATCGGGCCAGGGCCGACCTCGGCCTTGAGCCATTCTTCGGCCCGCGCATAGCTGTAGGGGCGGTCATTCAAATCGTTGGCATACAAATTAGTGGTGAGTGCGCCCCACATCGTTATTCCCACAAATAGCAAGGGCAAGACCAAACCTGCCGCCCACCTGCCGACCTTATTCAGCTTGAAATCGGGCAACCGGGCCGCAACCCGGTCAAAAATCCACAGGCTAAACAAAGCCGCAAAAATAGCCAAATAATAGGTCAGGGGCAGGACATTGCGGGGATAAATCAGCCGGTAGCCGTTCATACTGAGTAGATAGAGCAGCGGGAAGCTGAGGGCCAACCAGTCCGCCGCCCACCGTCGAAAGGCCAATAAAACTATTCCGCCCAGCCCCAGCCCAAACAATAGCCAGCTATCATCCCAGATTACTTGCAAATTGCCTTGCCAGGGATATGTCACCGAGCGAAGGGCATCGGTGGACTGGTACTTGAGTAACTGGATTACAAAAATATCGCTATATTCTTTAATCCGGGCAAAAATAAATGGGGTAGTCGCCAGCACCGTCAGGGCAGTGGTGAGGAAGGATAGCAGCAAATAGTAGGGGGGCGGATTGAGGGCCGAGCGATTTTGGCGTAATCGCAAAAGATGGGCCACTATTGGCAAAATAAGCACCGCAAAGGCGCTCCACTTAGTACCAATCGCCAAACCGCAAATAACCCCGGTCAGGGCATAATCCCGCCGATAGCCCCGCTCGTAAATCCCGCAAGCCGACCAGAGCGCCGCCAGCACGAAAGTCGCCATCGGTATATCTACCGCAATATAGTGCGAATTTTCGACTGCCAGGCTTGAAAGAGCAATAAAACCCGCTGCCAGTACCCCGGCCCGACGGTCTTGCCAGACCCGCTTTACCAGAAAATAGGCTATCGGAATGGCGGCGGTCCCCATCAGGGCGGTCAGAGTACGCCCCCATAGATAAAATTGGGGGGCAGTCGTAATCGCAAAAGTCCGGTCCGGTAAATCCTCGACCCCGTGATACAGTCCGGTAAAACTCCCTCCCAAAAAATGTAGCCCGGCGACAACCGCCTGTACATAAACATAAAAGCCCGGATAATAGTACATCTGAGGGTCAAAATTGCCAGTCTTGATAAAACGTGTCCCGGCATCAATAAAGAGACTTTCGTCTGCCGGGATGATATAAGGCAAGCCCATCTGCTGTCCGCCCAGCCGCAACCCCAACCCGAAAAGGGTCAATAGCGCCACCCCTACCCCATAAGGCGAGGTTTTGGCCCGTACTCCGACCAGAGCCATTCGTATCCGGGCCAGATTGTCCAGCCCCAGCGACACCCCGGCGGTCAATAGCGTCAAGGCCAGCAAGCCCCAAACTCCCGCAGCTCCTAGTAGCCACAATTTGCCGCGCAATAATTGAACCGCCAGCGCCACCAAAAATAGACCTGCCAAAGCGATAGCCGCCCGGCGCAGCCAGTAGCGACCCGTCCTGGGTGAGGGCGGCGGAGTTTCGGCCTTTTCTATAATTTCGGACTCGGTGATACTCGGCAATTTTAGTAAACCACTTTGAAACGTTCACAGACCAATAGCATATCTTCCGAAGGAATTTTATTCAGATCTACACATATTCTGCCGTAAGACGCCCATAGAGCGGCTTTCCACCACTCCAAAGTTCGCTCCTCCTCGCCATAATCATAGGCAAATTGCGGGTCTACTTCCTTAAAAGGGATTATTCGGACTTCGGTGGTTTCGATGACACAAACCGGGTTGCCATCCCAGTCGGTCACGATGCTCAAATTTCCCGGCTGGACTAGCGGTTTACCTTCGGCTTCAACCTCCCAGATTAAGGCCGAGGTAGCGGTTTTTATCCCCTTTACCACCAATTCCGCCAGTTCATTGGCTAATGCTTCAGTGCTGCTAAAGTAAAAGCTTTCATAAAAACGACGGGCGCTGGCAGCAGGGTCGGGCTGCTTTTGGACAAACGCCTGCCAGTAGGCTTCAGCCTTTGATAGCTCTGTCATTAAAATAATCCTTATAGCTTATTCGGATGGTTGTATACTCTATACTCGCCTTTGTATACTCCACGAAAATGGTGCAATTTCACTTCTTCAACCTGGGTCTGGTGACCTTTACCGGGAAATGCCTGTCCACCTTGCTTACCAAGTTGCTTGTGCCATTTATACACAATGGAGTCGCTTATGCCCAGATCTCTGGCGATTTGCGTAACGCTTTTACCGCTAGTTTCTACCACATTAACCGCTTCTCGCTTAAACTCTGGTGAATATTCCTGCCGAGGCTTGTTTGAACTTTTGGCGTTGTCCTTATCCACAATACCGCCTTAGTGAAGTATAGCATCTCGGCTTTTCCTTTTCTCCACTTTTCCGGGGCAAGGTCAGGTTTTTGTTACAATCTACTCAGTTCTCCGCCTTCCGTCCTGCATTTCCCTGACCCCCGACCTCTGACCCCCGCCCCCCCAGATAGTGATGCCACAGGAGGCGGGCAGCAATCGCTCGCCAGGGTTGCCAGGGTAGGCTCATGGCTTCCAGTTGGTCTGGGGTCGGGCGCGAGGGCAAGTGCTTAACCTGTTGGGCGGCAATCGCCAGGGCCAAATCACCTTTGGGCCAAATGTCAAGCCGACCAAGCGCCATCATCATATAAATATCCGCCGTCCAGTTGCCGATTCCTTTCAGCTTTATCAATTCGGTGCGGACGGTCATATCGTCGGCCTGGGCTAGAGTTTGAGGGTCAAACTGACCAGTGATTATCGTCTGGGCCAGATAACGCACATATCCGGCTTTTTGGCGACTAAACCCAATGGCCTTGAGTTGAGTATCGTCCAGTTCCAGCAAACCAACCGGAGTAAGCGGCGATACCGTTGCCAGCAGCTTGTCATAAGCGGCCTGGGCCGAGGCCAGCGAGACCTGTTGTTCCAAAATGATTTTTACTAGAGTCGGAAAACCTGGTTCGCGCAACCACATGGGCGGCGGGCCGTATTTTTCCAATATCAAGGCTAAATCGGCATCTTGCTCGACTAAAAAAATCAGCCCCTCTTCAAAAGTGGCTTCGGTCAGATAGATTGGCCCAGGAAGAACCATAGCTTCTCCAAAATGGCTAGATTTAGCGGTGTTTTAAGCGTGGGCGGAAGCGTGCAACCTGACCTTATAACCCGCCGCCAGAGTACGCCCAACCGAGGGCGGGGTCAATACTTGCACCGTAGCCTCAGCCGGGCGCGGTAGCTTTGGGCCATAGCCGCCGGGAGTCCAGGGCCACAAATGCTGCGCTGTTACCAGATAGGGGATTGAGGCGGGTGATTCCAGCAGGATAAAAGTGCCTTCGGGTAAAGCTGAAAGCGGGGCTTGATACCGGCGCTGCTGACCCTGAGCGGTGAGGCGCTCGCGGTGCAACACCTCATCTATTTCGGTTGCCAACGGGCGGCGGCTGAACCCGAAATCAGGGTTGGCCTGCGCCCAAAGCTCTCGAAAGCGGTTATAATCGGCCCGCCGACATTCGGCACAAGGCCGATGGCCCGCCGCAAACGCGGTAGCTTCGTCCAGAAAAAATAGCTCGGTATAATAGCCGGGCGTCATAATCTGGCGATGGCGACCCTTGAACTCAAGGACACAGGTTATCCAACGCTTGAGCTGCCAGGGTCGCCGGATTTGGCCCTGGTCATTATGCAAAGCGCCCCGATTGCCAAAAAAATCTCCCCGCGCCGGAGTAGCTATTAAATTGCCAAAGGGGTCTACCCGGTTTTGTCGCGGCACAGGCTTATACGAAAAGTGGTACGAGGCTTAACCGGGCCAGTTCCGCCGCTAAAGCAGCCTCATCGCCGGGGCCACCCGCTTCGTAGCGTTGGGCGGCTTCCAGCACCTTCGGCAACAGATGAATATCGCCGACGGTATTGAGAAAAATACCGGGCTGGCGTAAAACCCAACTTACCGCCAGGTCAATCTCGTTCTGCTCAATCAATGGCTCGTACCAGGTCGAATTGGGGCGCGACCCGTGCAGTTCCCAGGGACGACGGGCAATCGCCTTGATGGTTTGCACCGCCACATTTTTGGCCTGACATAGCTTTATCAGTTCGCTAAAATCGGCGGCGTATTTGGGATTTTGAAACGTTATGTAATTATAGGGCAACAAGACCGCATCGAAATCGAAATTAGCCAGACTGCGTAAATGCATCGCGGCAATACTCAGGCCGTGTCCCGTCACCCCGATAAAGCGGGTAAGGCCTTGTTCGCGGGCCTCGATTGCCATTTCCAGCGCCCCACCAGGGCCAAGCGCGGTCTGCCACTCGATTGGGTCGGACAGGCTATGTAGCTGCAACAGGTCTACTTGCTCGACCTGCAATCGCTCCAACGAGCGATGAAATTCCTCTTTAGACTGGCGATAGGTGCGCTCTTTGGTTTTGGTCGCCAGGAAAAATTGAGAGCGGTACTGTTTCATCCATGGCCCAATTCGCAATTCCGAATCGCCGTAACTGCTGGCGGTATCTATATGATTCACGCCATATTGCAGCAAAACCTCCAGGGTGCGGTCAGCCTCATCCTGGCTAACTTGTCCTAGCGCCGCCGCTCCAAAGATGACTCGGCTGCTGTTTTGTCCGGTATGTCCAAAAGCTTGTTTACTAATCATTTTGTTTCCTTCTATCCCTGTAAATATAAAAAGCCTAGACTTGCGATTTTTCTTCGGGCGGCGGGGAAGAGATAGCTTTAGGCGCTTTGCTGTAGCCCTCGACTTTGGGATTGGTGTTTATCAACGGCACGCGCTCCAGTTGCAACAAGGTCAATAGTCCTACGATTGCCACAAAGCCGCCGAGCCAGTAGCTATCGGCAATCGAAGCCCCGGTTACGACCAACGCCGCCACCCCTAAACCGCCGCCAACTAAGTATAGCACCATTACCGCTTCTCGTTTGGATAGGCCTAAAGCCACCAGCCGATGCGAGGTATGGTCTTTGCCGCCCCGGAAAAAGGGTATCCGGCGGCGAGTGCGCGAAATAACTACCAATGTTATGTCAAACAAAGGTAAACCCAGCACCAGCACCGGAATCATCCAGGTCACAAAATCAGGGCTGGTAAAGCGCAGCTTGATTGCCAGCGCCGCCAGCACATAGCCCAAAAAGAGTGAACCGCTATCGCCCATAAAAATCCGGGTGCGCCCCTTGATAAAACCAAAATTGTGATAGACAAAGCCCCAGGCCGCCCCCGATAACCCCACGCTCATTAAGGCCACTAACCACTGCCCGCTCTGGTAGGCCGCCAAAAAAAGAAAAGCGGCGGCAATCGCAGCTACCCCGCTGGATAGCCCGTCCATATTGTCCATAAAATTGACGGCATTGGTGATTGTCACTACCCACAAAATCGTGGCAAGGATATTCATCAGATCGCTGAAAGGCAAAAAGCGCAGAAATTCGACCCGTACTCCGGTTGCTACCAGCCAGGCCGCTACCAGCACCTGGGCTGCCAACTTGAATACCGGGTGTAAGCCCCATTTATCATCCCACAGGCCAAAAAAAGAGATGACAGTGGCCCCAACTACAATTGCGGCTACCTGCGGCACGTATAGTGGCAAAAACCAGTAGGAAAGCCCTAGCAGCCCGCCCATAAAAGCTACGAAAATTGCCAGCCCACCCAATAGAGGAACTGCCGAAAGGTGGATTTTACGGGCGCTGGGGGCATCTACAATCCCGGTTCGCATCGCCAGCCGCCGAGCCAGGGGCGTTCCTGCCAGCGCCAGCCCCAGCGAAATTACAAACAGGGCCAGATAGAACCCGATGCCCGGATTATCGGGGGCGGTTTGAATCGGGCCAGAAGTACCGGGCGGGATTGCCGCAAAAATAGGCATGGCCTTATATCAGCCCTTCAAAAGATTCTCAATCGCCGATGACACTAACTGCGGGCCGGATGGCGATTTGCCCGCCAGTTCGCGGGCCTGGGCTGCTTCGGCCTCCGCCAGATTAGCCTGCCCGGTGCGCCGATAAATCAGGGCGAGAAAAGCGTGCGAAAATGGGTCGGTTGCTGAAAGCTTAGAGGCTTCAAACAAGGCGCTCCGGGCCTCATCCAGGTTGTTTTTATAATAAAAGAGCATCCCCCGGCCCAAATAGGCATAGCCCTTATCGGTAGTGGTCTTACTTTGCGGGTCGAACAGGCTGAGGGCTTTATCAAACGGCACTAGCGGGCTGGTCGCCATAGCCTGAATCCGACGCGGAAAGCGCGGGTCGCCGCCGACTTGTTTGGGGTCAATTTCGCCCAGCGCCAAATATTGCGCTCCGGCTTCGTTGATGCGCCCGGCAAACCGGAAAATATCGCCCAGGATATTGCGGGCATAATCATACTTTGGGTCGAGCGCCACTGCCTTTTCGCCCGACGCTATCGCCTGTTGAATCATGGCCTGGTCTACTGGCGTGCCACTGATTTCGGGGTCATAGCGATTAGTGGCAAGGCTGGCCTGAGCCGCCGCCAGTTCGCCCCACAGCCGGGAATTGCGGGGAGCATAATCGCCCACCGCCTGTTGATAGCGGTCAATACTCATCTTGAGCAATTCGGTGGCCCGCGCTGGCTCTAAATCAGCCCACCCGCCATACAGCCGCCCCAGGTTGGCATAATGGTCGGGGTTGAGCGGGGAAAGTTTGGTGGCCCGAATCAATTCGCGCTCGCTGGCCCGTAGATATTCCAGCATCGAAAGCTGCTTGGTGCGGTCAGTACTGGCTTCTTTAACCAGTGACCGGGCGATTTCCAGATAGGATTGCCCGGTGTAGAGCGCGTAAAAATCCTCGCGGGGGGCGTAAATCGAGGCCTGCTCAAAATAAGGCGCGGCCCGCCGCCATTGCTGCACCTGGGCCAGATTGCTTCCCTGCTTGTAAATCGTATCGGCCCATATCGGCAGCAAATTGCCGAACCAGGCCAACATCAGGGCCAATAGACTGATTACCCCAAGCGCCGCCCAATACCAGACCCGCACCGGCTGTTCGTTAGCCAGATATTCGGCCTCGGTGTAGGCAGTAGCATAGACCGGGCCACCCCGTCGAGTTGCAGCAGCCACCGGGCGCGCAGTCCCCCCTCTCGCGGGGCTTTCCCGGACGACTTCTTTCTCTCGGATGCGGTTAGGGGCTTTGCTGCGGGCTGGTTCTTTTTCTTTAGAAGCGGCTTTAATGGTCGCACTGGCAACTGCCGGGGCTTTGCGAGGGGGTTTAACTGCCTCGTTTTTGGCGACCATGACGGGTTCGGGGGCGACTTCGGTCACAAGCGGCTCGGTCACGGGCTGAGAATTTTCGGCAGCTGCTTTCGCGCCAATGGCATCCCAGCGCCCGTATACCAGCCCGCCCATTACCATCAGAAGGGCGGCGCTAGTCCAAAACATCATCCAGGTCGAGACAATTTGGATGCCAGTCTGGATTTCCAGTTGGTGCGAAAGCATAATACTGATTAAAGCCGTCAGCAAAACCTGATATTCAAACCGCTCAGTCCGTCTCAAAAATTTGAAGGCGTAGTAAAGAAAGGCCAACACCAAAGCTACATAGGTTACAAGCCCGATAACCCCGGTATTGACCAGCGCATCCAGATAGCCGTTATGGGAGCGGTCGGGGATAGCGTTGCGGGCTTCCAGCTGCCCCAATTCCGGCTGATAATGCTTGGGCGAAATGTTATAGAGCGTTTCCGGGCCGTAGCCGACTATCAATCGGCCTGGTTCGTTCTGGGCCGCATCCCCCATCGCTTCCAGGACGGTCTTCCAGATAAGCTGGCGTACCCGCCCGGTGCCGTCGCTGGTCTCGAAGAATTGGCCCAAGCGGGCAATTTGCTCATTTTGGCGCAAAACCTTGAAGGCTGGTTCAAGCGGGGTCGAGCCTTGCGGCAGGTTGAACAGCACGAACAAAGTACCGAGAATAACCGCCGTCGCCCCCCACCCGACTAGCCATTTCCACATTCTGCGCCGCCAAAAAAGAACCGGGAAGAACACTACTACCCCAAAAATAATCCCAGCCTCTGGACCGCGACTCTGACTATAGAGAATCGTCAGGACGACAACCGTAATCAGGGCAATGTAGCTGGCAAACTCAAAGAGCCGGAACAAATAGTTATTATCAGTCCCACGCCGTCGCACCGTGAACAAAAAGAAAAGGCCAAAACTGAGAGTGATGCCCACTGGCAAGGCCCACCATGGCCCAATGCTTTCGCCCCCGACCAAAGAGCGCGACTCAGCGGCGGTGGTATCGCTGGTCAGGCGAGGGGCATCGCTGGCGAAAGCCACTCCGCTACTTTCGGGGCGGTAGTTGGCGCTAAAATTCAAGACGGCGAAGAAAAGGCCCACCAAAAAGATAATAAAGCCGCCGTAGAGCGCGGCCCAACTCAGGGCGGTATCCCGGTTGCGGCCCTTGAAATATTTGGCAGATTGGGTTCGGTTTTGCAAGAGCCATCGCCCGGTGGTTACCAGGCGATAAAGCACCAACGGCACGACCATAATCAGATAGGCCGAGATAAAAATAGCGTTGCCCATCGAGGAAGTGACCCGGAAAACTACGTCGCCCTGCCAGGGAAGCGGGTCGGCCTTGAGGTGTTGCAGCATCCCGTAGAGCGCCACCGGAATATTTGCCAACAGCACAAAGCTAATAAGCCGCTCGACCTGACGGCGCTCCCGCATATTAAAGGCAATTACCAGAAAAAATACGACATAGCTGAAAAAGCTGTAAGTCCCCTGCAACCGCTGATAGCTGCCCCACCAACTGACTTCCGGGGTAATTGAAAAAACCGTCGCCAGGGCATAGGCGAACCCCAAAAAGAAGACAAACAGTATCAGGGGGCGACGAAGAATATTCCAGGGAAAAGGGCGACTATCCGGCCCGATAACTTCGCCGTCGGGCGGATAAATAATATCGGTTCGGGCGGCGAAATTCTTGCGCTGACCAACACGGCCTTCGGGTTCAGCCGCCAGCCGTGCCAGCCCTTTCCCGGCCCAGGCCGTCAGCATCACCAGCACCAATGACCGAAAGAGGCTAATTTTGTCCGGCTCGAACACTCGACTGGTGTAAATATTGAAGTAAATCGGGATAGAAACCAGCGCCAGTAGCCAGGTCACTTCCATTACTATGTCACAGGTCTGGATTATTTTTCTGGTCATATTTCCTTACTTACGGCATTTACGGCAGGATTTCATCAGGTCTTAATGGTTTTTCTAGGTTCTTGTCAAGCATCTTGCACCTCACTTATAGTCGAAACCGTTAATTTCGCCTTAAAATCACCTCTCAGGAAGCGGCGGCGTGTTCTTCGTCTCGTGCATCCATGATATTCATCGGCAGTTGGGGTTGCCCGGAACGGGAAGCATTCTTCCAGGTCTGGATTTCGCGCAACATCTCGCGGGCGCTGGTTCGCATCGTTTCGGTGACGGGTAGCCCGCCCAGCATCGCCGCCAATTCATCCACCCGGTCACTTTCGCTGAGTTGGTTGACGCTGGTCGTCGTGCGCCCGGTATCGGCCCGTTTGACGATATTGTAATGAGTATCCCCAAACGCGGCGATTTGAGGCAAGTGGGTAATGCAAATGACCTGATGATGGGCCGTGCCGGTCAGTTGCCACAACTTTTCGCCGACCACCTGTCCACTTCGCCCGCCGACTCCGACATCCACTTCATCAAAAATCAGGGTTGGGATAGAATCGGCGCTCGCCAGAATAGATTTCAAGGCCAGCATCAAACGGCTGGTTTCACCACCACTGGCAACCTTTTGTAGAGGCTTGGTTGGTTCGCCGGGGTTGAGCGACACATAGAACTCCACCCGGTCTACCCCTTTGCCATCAAAGGCCAGCCGCCGAATTTCGCCCGTCGCGTCTTTGACCGGCGCGCCGTGCGGGTCATCGCTCTGGGTTACGTGGACTTCAAAGCGGGCGCGGAGCAACTTCAAATCCTGGAGGGCTTGCTCGACCTCGGAAGCCAACCGCAGGGCCACCCGGCGGCGTTCTTCCGAAAGTATCGCCGCCAGTTGTCCGATTTTGCCCAGCAATTTGGTTTCCTGCTGCTCCAGTTCCGCCAGCCGCTCGCCGGAATGTTCGATATTATTGAGTTCGGTGGCGGCATTTTTATAAAAAAGCAGGATTTCGGGGATAGAGTTGCCATACTTGCGCTTGAACGAGCGAATTAATTCCAACCGCTCTTCGATTTCTTCGAGGCGGGCCGGGTCGTGTTCGGCCCGGTCCCGAAAATCCCGGACCGCCGCCGAAACCTCTTCCAGCCGATAGCGGGCCTCTTGCACCGCCTCGGTGTGGCGGGCGAACTCGGCTTCGTAGCGCACCAGCTCTTGCAGCAGCCCTTCCACCTCGCTTAGAGCCTCTTGCACCGACGGCCCGTTTGAAACCAGCGGTTTGCCGCCACTCCCGCGAGTGCGCCCGACTCCGGCATAGCCATAGCCGCCTTCGCCATCGGTTTCCTGCTCAAAACCCTGGTATAGCACTCGATAGGCCCGGTCTGCCAGACCACTGATTTTTTCAGAGGCATTTTGCACTTGCCGCTCTTGCAAAAGAGCCTCTTCCTCGCCCGGCTGCAAAGCCGCCGCCTCGATTTCGCCGACCTGGAATTTGAGCAATTCGGTGCGCCGGATTAACTCCCGCTCGTCCTTTTGGAGCGATTGGCGCTCTTTGCGAATAGCCCGCAACTGCCCGACCATCTCGCCCATCTGCTTGCGGCGCGGTATCAACCCGGCATACTGGTCGAGCAATTCGAGGTGTTCGCTGACCCGCAAGAGCGAAATATGTTCGGTCTGCCCGTGAATATCTATCAAGGCCTGCCCGACTTCGCGCAACACCTCGGCCTTGACCGGACTGCCATTAATCCGGCAGGTCGAGCGCCCGGTACTGCTCAATTCTCGGCTGAGGGTCAAGCGTAAAATTGGGGAGGTAGTCGCCAATTTTTCGTCGGCTTCCAGCAATTCGTTGGTCTGCAACAATTCTAAGAGATGGCTCATCCGCTCATCTTCCAGATTGAGGCTGACCTCAAAAAAACCCTCGACCCTGGCCCGGTCAGTCCCATGACGCACGAACTCGACCCCGGTCTTTTCACCCAGCATCGCGCCCATCGCATCAATAATGATGGATTTGCCCGCCCCAGTCTCGCCGGTCAAAGTATTAAAACCAGCATCGAGCCGCAAGCTCAACTGGTCAATAATCGCAAAATTGGTGATGTTCAGTTCTGTAAGCATTTTCTTATGTCTAGTTATGGGCCTGACCGCTACCTCGATTAGCCGGAGAGGGCCAGGCCCGCAGTTTGAAAATCGCCTTTCGATAGCATTTACCCGCTCTATTTTAGCACATAGTTACTCTTTTTTGAATCGCCAGGGCGATCATTGGGTACTATTTACTTATCAATTACTAAATCCAGCCCTTTTGCTTGAGCAAAGCATTTCCCAAAAGCCCTAGCAAAACCTCGTAACGAGTGGTTTTGTTTTCGGGATGGAACTCAAAGCGGTTGCGCTCATATCACAGCACTAAACCTTATAATGCAAAAATCGGCCCAAAAGCCAGCCGTCACTAAGCCTTTAGACCGTTTTTTTTCTTTGATAATGTTTGTCATTACCTGAATAGGTTCAATTTAGCATAATTATCCAACTATTGGGATAGATGAAAATTCCCTTTAAGTGATAAAAAGACCGGGCAAGATGTTTTTACCTTGCCCGGTCTTTTTATTCAGATCAGACCACGATAGAACTAGACCGCCACTTGCCCGGCACTTACCAAAGATTTTTGGGCCTCTTTGATATATTCCGCCGCTTTCTCGGCAATCATAATCGTTGGGGCGTTGGTGTTGCCACTGACGATGGTCGGCATAATCGAAGCATCCACCACTCGCAAGCCTTCTACTCCGCGCACTTGCAATTGGCTGTTCACAACTGCCAGGGCATCGTTACCCATCTTGCAAGTTCCTACCGGGTGATAGAGAGTTTCGACCATCTTCCGCACAAACTCTTCAAGTTCGGCATCGCTCTGCACCTGCGAGCCGGGCAGGTATTCTTCGGCCCGGTAGGGGTCAAAAGCTTTAGTCGCCGCCATCTGGCGCGATAGCTTGATACCTTCGACCAGCACCCGGACATCCTCGGCGCTGGACAGATAGTTACCCACAATCGCGGGCGGTTCGAGCGGATTGGTCGAGCGCAAGGCAATCTGACCTCGGCTTTCAGGATGCAACAGAGTTGGGCCAAAGGTAAAGCCATGACCTTCGGGATTGCCAAAGCCATGCTCCACAAAATAGCTGGGGGCAAAGTGGAATTGCAAGTCAGGGGCGGTCAATTCAGGTCGGGTCTTTAAGAAGAGTCCACCCTCTCCGACATTAGAACTTAGCGGGCCGGTCTGGGTTGCCCCAAACTCCTGCAACCCGGCTTCAGTCATGCCATTTATCAGGCTGATGGGCTGGGTGGAACTGTAGGCTACGAAAATCGCAGGGTGGTCTTGCAGGTTTTGGCCTACTCCTGGCACGTCGGCGACCACTTCCAGCCCCATTTCCCGCAAATGTTCCGCCGGGCCAACCCCCGACAGCATCAACAATTGGGGTGAATTAATCGCCCCGCCACTCAGAATTACTTCCCGCTCGGCGCGGGCCTGTTTCAGCTCGCCATTGTGCTGATACTCCACTCCTACCGCCCGCGTCCCATCAAAGAGCAGTCGGGTGGCCTGAGCATTGGTTTCAACTGTCAGGTTAGGACGGTCGAGAACTGGCTTGAGGTAAGCAGTGGCGGCACTATGCCGGAAACCACCTTTCTGTGTCACCTGGTACAGACCGCAACCTTCCTGGTTCGGGCCGTTAAAATCGGGGTTGGGATTAAAGCCCACATCTACCGCCGAATCTACAAAAGCCTGGCTCATAGGGTTAGGAGAGCGCAAATCGGCGACATTGAGCGGCCCGCCGACCCCGTGATATTCAGACGCGCCGCGCTCCTGGTTCTCGGCCTTTATGAAGTAAGGCAGCACGGCCTCGTAATCCCAGCCTTCGTTGCCCAGACTGCTCCACTGGTCGTAGTCGGCCCGATTGCCGCGAATATAAATCATGGCGTTAATCGAGCTAGAGCCACCCAGCATTTTACCACGCGGCCAGTATAGCTTGCGGTCTCCCAGGTGGGGTTCGGCATCGGTAAAATAGGCCCAATCGAGCGGGCTTTTGAAAAGTTGGGAAAAGGCCAGCGGAATATGAATTTCCTGCATATCGTCGGACGGCCCGGCTTCGAGCAGTAGCACCGAGTTCGCCGGGTCTTCGCTCAAGCGATTAGCCAGAACACAACCTGCCGAACCAGCCCCAATAATCACGTAATCAGCCATGTATAGCTCCTTTGCTTCAGGTGATATGTAACAGCATTTTAAGTTGGCGCGATGATGCCAAAAGTTTGGTATTAAGTTGTAGTAAAATGAGAATAAGTTGGGTGTGTCGCCAAAAGACCTCTGGATTGTAGCAGAAAGAGGCTAAACTTGGCAAGACTTTTGCGGTCAAGCCTGTTTACGAATTGCGAGTGAGCATATCCTCTGGGGTAAACCAGACCTTTTCCCCAGCGAATTTTTCGGCGACTGGATTCCAGGGGAATAGAATGATAACCTGAAAGCTCACCTTCTGTCCGGTTGGCTCGATTCCGGCCCACTTGCCCAAATGCGTCCCGGTCACGTTGGCGACCTCAAAAGCCCCCTGCGGCCCGATTACAATCTCGGTCAGGTTGAAATCAATGTCGGGGAAAGCTCCCAGAAATTCGGTGTAAAAGGCCCGCGCCCCATCGTGACCTTCCCAGCGTTGCCCGGTTGGGACAATCTCATAGACGCAATCTTCCGCCAGAGTGTCTACCAGCCCTTGCAAATCGCGTTTATCCTCGGCAATCGAGTGGTTAATCCACAGACGGCGGATTTTGTTGTAAAGCTCAGGGGTGATAGGCAAGCTTAACCGCTCTCGAATATCGGTTTCAGGGACTTTAACCATGCTCATAATTTATCTCCTTCGATTTGATTTGGTATGATTAGGACAGACTGACTTTTCCGGGCTTGAGGCCGTTTTCAAGCGACAGTCCTAATGATAATAGTAATTATCGCCCTGAGCTTTAATTACTAAATTCTGAAGTATCAAACTGAGCTTTGATAACCCTCAGTCCTCAGTCCTCAGTCCTCAGTCCTATTTCGACCAGACGGCTGGTCATTTCGATTTCAACCGACCCGGCAAGGCTGGCGGACACTCCGCAATACTTTTCGTGAGACAGCTTGACTGCCTTATCTACCATCGCCTGATTCAAGTTGTGGCCTTCGATAACGTGTTCCACTATAATCCGGTCAAACTTTTTGGGATGTTCCTCGTGTTCCCAACCCTTTATTTCGAGGTGATAGCCAGTGACATCCTGCCGCATCTTTTTGAGCATAGATAGCACATCCATGCCAGTACAGCCGCCCAGCGCTACCATCAAGAGAGTTTTGGGACTAAAACCCTCACCTTTGCTGCCAAATTCAACCCCGGAGTCCATCACCACCTGATGACCGCTGGGCGCAGTAGCTTCTAGCTGTAAAGGCGCGGCTTTAGTCCAACTGACCTTTATTTCACGCATATCTTCCTCCTATCAAAGCTTTAGAGGCTGGGAGGCGAGTTGCTGGCCTTGCTGGTCGAGCAAAATAATATTTAGCTGACCGGACGACGGCAACTCGACCCGCGAAAGGGTTGCGACAGCGGCATAGGGTACCGCCACCGCCGTAATGATGGCATCGGGCGGCGGCAGTTTCCGCTCAATCTGCAAAATGATATTCTGGCCCTGCAATTCCGCCCCGACCAACTTGAGGCTAAACAACTGGGGTGAACCGCCGACCATGTTTATCACCACCAAAATTTCTTTTTGCCAGTTCACTACCTGGAGGCTGGAAGGAAGCAGTTTGCCATCCAACCAGTTTACTTCTTGCTCGTTAGTCGCCACCCGCAACCAGACGGCATAGCCATTATTCGGCGGCGAATTGAAAGCCCCTTCGGTCAGGGCATAATCGGGCGTAATCGGGTTTAAAGTCAGCCGCTTTAGTGCCGGAGGTGGGCTAACAATCGGCTCAATTGAAGACGACGGAACAGGGCTAACTCTACTTCCAGTCGGGCTGGGGTTAGGGCCAGAGGTCGCACTCGGCTCATTGCCACAGGCCACCAGTAGAAAAAAGACGAAAACCAAGCAAATCAATCTAAAAAACCACTTTTTCACATGCAATCGCCAGACCAATGCTTGAAGCACCCAAGGCTGAAACTTGCTGAACCTCCATTTTGGACCGCTGTTTTGGGGCTTTAACTTCATCCTTTATTTCTTTTTCGCGTCCAGCCGAAGTTGGGCCGCGTCCAGAATTTCCAAGAGTGGGGCGCTCTCCTCTTTAGCTAAATCGGATTTCAGGCGATTACGGAAAATATCCAGGAAGATATGCACCCGGTCACTTTCGATTTTGCGGGAGTGCAACATGCGGTCAAGCCAGCTCAGTTCGTGCGTGACCAGTCCTGGGGCGTTAAATTCGAGCGCCCCCAGCACAATATCCCGGAAGGACACGACTCCCTGCTCCGCCATCCCGCGCAAAGCCACCTGGTCATACGTGGCTAAAAGCTGCGGCTCAACTTGAAAAGATTCGAGCAAATCATTGGTCAGGGTTGGAGTAAGACTATAAAGTTTTTGCTTTAGACTCTGTAACTGTTTGTCATCCATTTCTTATTCCACACTGAACTTATTATCGTCGGTATTTGCGCTGCCAGGTACGTTGTCTACCGTAACCAGTATAGCCGCCCCGCACCACAAACCAGGGTATCAAAAATATAATCAGCCCCACCAGGGCCGGAATAATCGGGATGTCCAGCACCGCCGGTTCTTTTAGCCCCAAAATATCGGCGAAGAACCACGCTCCGATGAGCGCCCCGCCAAACCCAATCACAACCGCGCCTACCAGACCCAAAGGCGGCCAGAATTTACGTTTGGCGATTTGCTCCACCGCCGTGCCACCCACGACTCCTAATACCAAATATGCGATTAATGCGGTCAAACTCCAAATCACGGTCAAACTCCTTTGGCAGTGGTCAGTGGTCAGTGGTCAGTAAAATACAGTCAGTAGTGCTGAGGTATTTACGATTTACGATTGAGTAACTCCAAACTACTCTACTGACCACTGACCACTCTCCCGATACCAGTCAGCAATCTGAGCGCCGGTTGCCAGCCAGACCCCCGGATAGTTAGCGAAATATTCGAGGCTTTCCTGCAAATAACGCACCCGGAGGGGCTGGCCCATAATAAAAGTATGCAAGGCCAGGGTCATCACCCGGCCCGTGCTTGCGCTGTCATTATACAAAGCCTCGAACTGGTCGCGCACCGCCTGGACAAACTCCGGCCCGGTACATCGGGCGCTCAGACACAAAGTAATATCATTAGTTTCTACCGTATAAGGGACTGAAACCAATGGCCCATGCGTGGTCGGCAAGTAATAGGGCTGGTCATCATTCATCCAATCGGCAGTGTAGCTCAATCCGGCTTCTTTGAGCAAATCAAAAGTGCGGGGCGTGACCGAAAAGCCGGGAGTCAGCCAGCCTTGCGGACGTTGCCCGGTGCTTTGCTCGATTACCTCGATAGTTTCTTTTATCAAGGCTCGCTCCTCGGCTTCTTCCCGGCCGCTATGCCCGGTAGAATTGTTCACTCCGTGCGCCATCATTTCCCAGGTCGGGCGCTGTCGCAAAGCCTCGATAATCGCCGGATAATAACGGCAAATATCCGAATTGAGGGCCACCGTCACCGGCAATTGCGGGAGCTGGTCGAAAATATCCAGCATTCGCCAAATACCGACCCGGTTGCCATAGTCCCGCCAGCTATAGTTGGCGATTTCTGGTAGGCTGGTTAGATGAGGTTGAATAGCCGTCCCCAGCTTGCCGAACTCAAAATGCTCGACATTCAGCACTACCCAAAGGGCCACCCGCGCTCCGCCCGGCCATTTCAAAACCGGGCGCTGCGGCAAAGGCGAATAATCGAAACCCGGTTGCAAACTGCTCTGCTTTCGAGCAGGGGTCAAAGGCTGGGTCATAAAACTTTCCCTAGACCGCCGCAGTTGGTAAATCTACTACCAGCCGCACCCCTAAACGGGCGCTAATGTCAATCTTGTAGACATCGCCATCAAAAAGCTCGCGGGGAGTCGGGCAGTTCGCCAAAGCGGTAACTACCTCATCCGAATTGGCGGTAAGCATCGTCACATCGTCTTCTACCGGATAGGGGAAATCGTGCCATGTTCCCTTATGCAACATCAAACCGACCCCCGCCGGAAAGACAAAAGCCTTGACCTTATCGAGGTCGGGCAGATTTTTGCCTTCGGCCTGGTTGGGCGGAGCAAGTACCATAATGTAGCCCTTCGTGCCGAGCGGGATAAAAAACTGGGTCATGTTCAGATGGCGCTCGAACCACTTCATTTGGGGGTTACGTTGCAGGATTTTAGCAGAGCGAATGACCGCCGTCCCGGTATACTCGAAATTGAAATTATGGCCTTCCAGCACTTCGCCTTTATAAAAAGGAATCGTTAGGCCAGTATTTGGCACTTCCGGCCCGATGTAAAGGCCATATTCCGCCAGATTCTGCGGGGTCGCCGGGGTCAATTCCACTCGGAAAACCGGCAAATCGGCGGTTGCCGATACCGAGGCTACCTCAGCCTCGGAAACAATTGTATCCATCCAAAACTCCTTTAGCAGTGGTCAGTGGTCAGTAGGTGAGTTTTGAGTTTTGAACTACTCCATCGTAAATCGTAACTTTAGACCTTTGACCTTCGACTTTAAACCTTAGATTTCAGATTTCAGATTTTAGATTTCTGACCTTCCCGTATTATAGCATTATTCAAGCTTCTCGCGCCGGATAGTGGTGTGAGAAAACATTTTCGCAGTATAGTATAATCGCCTTGAAATGTATATCTTCAAGCGAAATCCAAACTCTAAAAGCATAGGACTTTACCGATAACTTTTTCGGTTTTAGCCTTTTTATGAGCGAAAGTTCTAAATCGAAAGGAAAAACAATGGATTTAAAGGACAAGGGAGTTCTAATATCGGGCGGTGCATCCGGGTTGGGGGCGGCCTGTGCGCGACTATTTGTCGAGGCCGGAGCGCGAGTAACGGTGGCCGACCTGAATGCTGAAGTGGGGGCGGCTTTAGTTAGTGAATTGGGCGACAAGGCCCGCTTTGTGGCGATGAACGTTACCGATGAAACTACGGTGCAAGCGGCAGTTCAGGCGGCGATGGATAGCGGCGGACTGGATGTGACGATTAACTGCGCCGGGATTGGAGTGTCCGAAAAAGTGCTGGGTCGAGAAGGCCCGGCAAGCCTGGCGAACTTTAACAAGGTTATCCAGGTAAATTTACTCGGTACGTTTAACGTCATTCGGTTGGCGGCGGCGGTTATGAGTACCAATGCCCCCAGCGAGGGCGGAGAACGCGGGGTTATTATCAATACCGCGTCAGTGGCGGCGTTTGATGGGCAAATCGGGCAGGCGGCGTATTCGGCTTCCAAAGGGGGTATCGTCGGGATGACCTTGCCGATTGCCCGCGAGTTGGCCCGTTTCGGAATAAGGATAGTAACCATAGCGCCAGGCATCTTTGATACGCCGCTCTTGGCGGGTTTGCCCGAACAGGCCCGAATTTCGCTGGGAATGCAAGTGCCTTTCCCGTCCCGCCTCGGTCAGCCCCGCGAGTATGCAGCCCTGGCAAAGCACATCGTCGAAAACGAAATGCTCAACGGCGAGGTCATTCGGCTGGACGGCGCATTGCGGATGGCGGCGAAATAGTGGTCAGTGTCCACTGTCCAGTAATATAGTTTTGAATTTTTAGTTAAACTGCCAACTACTATCTGATTTTACTCACCACTCAGCACTTTTCTGACCACTGGACTCTGAACACTGGACTCTGACCACTGACCACTGCTCCTAAATCTCATAAGAAATCGGGTGGGGGTCGGCGCGGAGTTGGCGGCTGGCTTCGAGGGCCGTCGCCAGATAAGCACGGGCCTGGGCCAGATTCTTCCAAATCTGGTCTATCTCGTGGCCCTGATAGGTACTTAACCTGACGGCGAGCTGATTGACCTCGGCGTGTAGTTGCTCGATTTCGTGGCAAAGCGCTTGTTTGTTATGGCTGACCACTTTGTCTGATTCCACTTGCTTCATAAGATTTTCTCCGTTTATTCCCCTTAACACTACTAAAGTTAAGTTTATGAGTATAATAAGTCAACAATTATTGTTTGTCAAGCGGGCTATCGAGAGGTTGCTTTTATCTGCTACAATAGCCCTTATTGAGCAATAAATGAACATTTTTTGGACTGGAAATAGCCGACTACAAGTAGTAAGTTAAGACTGTTACGGTTCTTCGTTGACCTGAATAACCCAGCACGTATAAAAACCTGGGAATATCCCAATAATTATCTCGACAAAAAAAGAAACCGGCATAGGAAATAACAAGGAGAGCAGCCATGTCAAAGTATCAGTATGATTTAATCGTCATTGGGGGCGGTTCGGGCGGGCTGGTCGCGGCGCGGGTCGCGGCGGCTTTGGGCGCACGTACCGGCTTGATTGATAAAGAGCGGCTAGGCGGAGATTGTTTGCACTACGGCTGTGTCCCCAGCAAATCGCTGATTCACGCCGCCAAAATCGTCCAGACCGCCCGCGAAGCCGCTTCCCTCACCAAAGGCGGCGAGGAAATCAGCCTGGAAGTGGACATGGCAAAAGTAATCCGCCGGATTGCTGGGGTCATCGAGCGGGTCAGCGAGGCCGAGCAGGTCTATGTCGAGCATGTAGACGTGAAGTTTGGCAAAGCCGAATTTCAGTCGCCCCACGAACTAAGCCTAGATGGGCAGGTTATCTCCAGCCAATCTTTTATTATTGCTACTGGCTCGCGGCCCAATATCCCAAAACTGGAAGGGCTGGAAGAAGCCGGGTATCTAACCAACGAAGATGTTTTCGACCTGATGAACCTGCCCGCCTCGCTGGTAATTGTCGGCGGTGGGCCAATCGGGGTGGAAATGGCCCAATCCTTTGCCCGGTTGGGCAGCCAGGTCACGATTTTGCAAGGGCCAGACCGAATCCTACCCAAAGAAGAACCCGAAATGTCCGAGGCTGTAACCGAGTCGCTGCTCAAGGACGGCGTGAAGATTGTCGCCGGGGCGCGTTTGAGGAAGGTTCACAAAGCTGGCGAGAAAAAGATTTTGACCGCCAAACGCGGTTCAGAAGAAATCAAGGTCGAGTGTGACGAAATTATTCTGGCGCTGGGCCGTCAGCCCAACACCGATAGCTTGAAGCTCGAAGCCGCCGGGGTCAAGTACGATAGCAAAGGTATCAAGGTCAACGACTATTTGCAGACCGAAGCCGATAACATCTATGCCATTGGCGATGTGATTGGCGGCTATCTCTTTACCCACGTCGCAGCCTATCAGGGCGGGGTAGCAGTCCGAAATTGTCTAGTGCCAGTGGGACGCAAAAAAGTAGATTATCGGGTCGTTCCCTGGGTGACTTTTACCGACCCGGAGGCCTCGCGGGTAGGTTTGACCGAGGAAGAAGCTAAAAAACAGCATGGCAAGATTCAGGTTTTGCGCTTCCCCTGGCACGAGATTGACCGCGCTCAGGCCGAAGGTGAAACTGAAGGCTTTATCAAGCTGATATTGAACGAAAAGGGCGAGGAGATTTACGGAGCGCATATTGTGGGAGCGCGTTCCGGCGAAATGCTGGCGGAAGTAGCTATGACTATGCAGCACAAATTGGGGATTAGCGGAATTCTGGCAACGATTCACGCCTACCCGACGATGGCAACCGGCTTGCAGAATGCCGCTTTCGAGGCTTATCTGGAGTCAAGTGCGCTTACCAGCTCCAAAAAAATCTTGCGACCTATTCTGTCTTTTCGGGGATAAGTCGCGCAAGCATTTGGACAGTAACCGGGGCGACGATGTAGCCATCTACCAAGTCGCCAAAAATGTGGACTTTCGCCGAACCCCACCACCAGTAATAGAGGGCAATATAAGCGCAAACTATCGCGTCCAGCAAATCCTCATAATGCTTGAGGGCCGCGCCGCGCAGTAAGCTAACTGGGCGGCTCAAAAGTTCGGCAGGAACAACCAGAGCCGGGGTAGCCTCCGCTAACCGCAATAAATGACTCTGCAAGAGCGCATATTCGGCATAGCGGTCATTGGGGCGGCTACGCAACTTGCGCTTGTATTTAAGGGTGGTCGCAAGCTCGAACAGCACTATCATAGCCGGGTGAGGATAGCACTCGAAAAACTGGCGGGTCGGCTGGCGCGGTTCAAGCAAGGGGTCGTGCCGGAAATTTAGCTCACTGACTAAGCGGGCCGCCAGGGTTTCGCCCCGAATGTCGCCGGGCGGCTGTCCATAGCGGCCCAGGTTGGTGCGGTTGGCGGGGTGCGCCCCGGCCTCATACTGTCGAAACACCCGCGAGAGCAGCTTTTCACCGGGCCGCGCTCCGGTGCAATTCGGTACTACCAGCGGCGCATCAATCGCTATCAGGGCCGTCGCCTGACTACCCGCCATCTCGCCCAGCCACGCTATAATTGCCTCGTTATCACCCAACTGTTCGCGCCACTCAACCAAATCGGCCTGTTGCCGGGTGGCATCCCATCGCGCCACCGCCCCGGCGGTATTGTTGCGCAACGACCAGGCCAAATCCAGCCCTACGAAAACCGCCTCGTCCGCTTGCTCGATTTCGTTTGCCATTAGCCCAGCGACTCCGCGACTTTAAGTATATCGGCCCGCGATAGCGCCCCATTGATGGAATAGCGCGTGACACCCTCGGCCCAACTGAGGGAGGCTTGCTGGTCGCTGTAGCTCAACAAAGCGGGCTGTCCTCGAATTGTTACAGTCTCCTGCCGAAAAATGCCGGTTTGGATTTGTACCGAAGGGCGCGGGGTAAGCAAGTCGGGGGTGGTCGGCGGCAAAGTGGGCGGCAAGCTGGAAGTGCCGGGAGAGGCTAAAGCATTGATATAGAAATAGCGACCCTGGGCCGCATTATACTCGCTGAGGACGGTTATCAGGCGCGGGTTAGTAGTTTCGCCCACCGTAGTCCGCGAAAGCTTGAAGCCGGACGGCAAATAGGTCGGGAACATGGCCCGATAACCGCCCAGATTGCGGGCTTGCTCCTGGGTTATTTCCCGAAAAGCCCCGGTTGCCAAAGTTGCCGTCGGGCGCGGGGTGGCGGTTGGGGCAAGGGTCGGGCTGGGAGCGGGAGTCGGCTGCCGGATGGAGGCCGCTGTCACCGAAGGAGTCGGAGCTACCGTAGCGGTGGGCGGTAACTCAATTACCGTCGGGGCGGGCGTACCAGTCGGAACGGGAGTCTTAGGGTCAAAGGTAAAGGTCGGTATTCCGGTTGGGCCAACATTGACCGGGGGAGATACTACCCCACTGGTCGGCGTAACCTCGCCACAGGCTACCAGCAACCCGGCTAAACAAAAAAAAGCACACAGGCTTAATCGAATTTTAGTCATGACAAGCTAATCGGCCCTTAACCCCTACTCAACCTGGTTCAGCCACGAGCCAAGCTGACGACGCATCGCCTTTGCCCGCTCGAATAACTCGCTGTCCATTTCCCCCAGATAGTGACCACAACTAACGCAGAATACCGCCAGGTCGCCCGGCTCATCCTGGTTATAGCCATAATCATCATACTCCTCATCTTCGTAGGGGTAAAGTGGCTCGGCCTGGATATTCGTGCTGCCGCAATTGGGGCAGCGCCCTGGTAGCATTGGTTTTGTCATAATTACTGCACCTTTATACCCGGCTTAAACTTGGGCAGCCGGAAAATAATCCGAGTGCCTTCGTTGGGGCGGGTTTCGATTTGAAGGGCGTGTTCAAAGCCATAGATGCTTTTCAGCCGCTCGTTTACATTGCTCAGGCCGACCCCGTAATTGATGCCAGTGCGCCGCTGCAACGAATCATGAAGCTGGTCTTTGCTCATCCCGACTCCATCATCGGCGACGGTGATAACGCACTCCTCGCCACCGTCCTCGGCGATAATCGTAACTTTGCCGTTACCGACTTTCTTGCCAATCCCGTGACGTACCGCATTCTCGACCAATGGTTGCAAAATCAACACCGGTACGACGGTAGGCAAAACTTCCGGCTCAATCCGATATATAACTGTCAAGCGGTCTCCAAAGCGAGCCTTCTCGAAGGCCAGATAAAGATGAACATATTCCAGTTCTTCGGCAAAAGTAGTATATTCGCCGTGCTTCTTGAAGGTACGGCGGGTAAAATCGGCAAACTGTACAATAAGTTCACGGGCGGTTTCCGGGCGAGTGCGAATAAACGAGGCAATCGTATTGAGGGTATTATAAACAAAATGAGGCGAAATCTGCATTTGCAAAGCCTGTAACTCGGCTTTCGCCAGCCGCTCGGTCTTGCGGTCTAGTTCGCTTAACTCCATTTGGGTACTCATCAATTGAGCTAGGCTGCTGGCAATCTTGATTTTGCCCGCCGTCAAAGGGGTCTGCTCATTATAATAGATACTCAGACAAGCGACCGTTCGCTTTTGCAGCTTGAGCGGACTGGCTACTACGGCAGTCAGCAATCCTCCGGGGGTGTCATAGAGTGCGCCCAAATCAGTCAAGTTCTGGCCTACTCTGGTGCGACCCTGCCGCATCACTTCTTTGCACAGCGAAAAGCTTACCGGGGAAGCGCCGGGCTGAACTGCCTGCCCTGACCCAATAAAAGTGAGGACGGTATCATCAGTGGCAATCGAAACTGCCGCCGCTTTGGTGTAGTTATAAATTAGTTCGGCGGTCTTTTCGGCAGTCGCCCGGTTGAGGCCCTGGCGCAAATAGGGGAGAGTACGATTGGTCAATTGGAGAGTTTGAAAGGTAGCTTCTTCTTGACCCTGACCAAAGGTCTTGTTTCGGCGGATAAATAAAACCGTCACGATAGCGCCGACCATTACCGCGAACACTAGCTGGGTCAAAAGAATAACGCCGAGGTTGATTTGTTCCATAACCTTATATAATTGTCTATAGTTGCAGGCGCGGGTCAAATTCTTCGCGCAGCCAATCGCCCACCAGATTGATTGCCAGCACAGTCAGCATTATCGCAATACCGGGGAAAGTCGGCATCCACCATGCCACCGAAATTTGCTGTTTGCCCCGCGCCAGCATTTCGCCCCAGGAGGGGGTTTTGGCATCCACCCCCAATCCCAGAAAGCTCAAGGCCGACTCGAGAATAATAATCCGGGCCACCTCGAAGGTAGCAATCACCGTCAGCGAAGTCACGACATTGGGCAGGACATGGCGAAAAAGGATGCTGCTAGTCCGCACTCCAATCGCTTTGGAAGCCTCGATAAACTCTTTCTCGCGGATTGCCAGGGTTTCGCCCCGGACTACGCGGGCATAGACCACCCAACTAGTAAAGCCTATGACAATAATCAGGGTGGTGACACTTGGGCCTAGTACCGCGACCAGGGCTATCGAAATCAGAATAAACGGGAAAGCCAGTTGCACATTTGCCAGCCAGCCGATAAAGTCGTCCAGAAAACCCCCATAATATCCGCTCACCAGCCCCAGGAAAACCCCAATCGTCCCCGAAATAAAGACCGCCGCCAGACTGACCAGCAGAGGAACTTGCGCTCCCCAGGCCATCCGCGCCAGCATATCGCGGCCCAGGTCATCGGTACCGAGGATATGGTCGGGCGAACCGGGCGGTTTGCGGGCGTTTATCAGGCTTTGGGCGTTGGGTTCAGGCCAGATAAACGGGGCGACAATTGCCAGAATTGAGACGGCTACCAGGATGATTACCCCTATCAAGGCCGGAGGATTGCTCAACAGCCGGTGATACCAGCGCCGTTTTTTTCGGCGCAAAGGCGCACTGGCGGCCTCCCCGATTGGGTCGCCCGGAAGTCGGTCAGTTATAATCGAATCTCGCTCGGCTGTAGACACCATGAACTCCGTCAAACAAAATTTACGATTTACGATTAAAAGTGGTCAGTGGTCAGTAAAATAGTTGTGAGTTAAAATGCCACCACTAGCCGGATTTCCTCAGTCCTCAGTCTTTTCTACTGACCACTGACCACTAACTATAATGAATTCGCGGGTTAAGATAGGCATACAATAAATCCACCAATAGATTTATCAGGACGTAGCCAAAGGCCACAATCAGCACTACGCCCTGAACTACCGGGTAATCTCGTCGCCCGATACTTTCGATTGCCAGTTGCCCAATGCCGGGCCACGCGAAAATAGTTTCGGTGATGACCGCCCCGCCCAAAAGGGTCGCAAAATCGAGGCCCAGCACCGTCACAATCGGAATGAGAGCATTTTTAAGGGCGTGCCGCCGTAAAAGGGTCAGTTGGGTCAGCCCTTTGGCGCGGGCGGTCCGAATATACTCCTGTCCCAGAATCTCAATCATAGTGCTGCGTACCAGTCGGGTCGTGCGGGCGGTAGTGAAAAGGCCCAGCGCGACGGCGGGCATTATAATGTTTTTGAACTCACCATAGCCTGAAGTCGGTAGCCATTGCAAATTGACCGCAAAGACCAGAATCATCAGAATACCCAACCAGAAGACCGGAATACTTTGACCGATTAAAGCCAGCAACATCCCTACTCTATCAAAAATGCTGTTGCGTTTGGCGGCAGAAATAATCCCAACCGGGAAGGCAATCAATATCGAAATGATAAAAGCCGCCACCGCCAGTTGAACCGTCGCGGGCAGTCGCTCAAATACAATCGTAGTGGCGGGTTGATTGTAAAAAAGCGATTTGCCCAAATCGCCGGTCAGGGCATTACCCAAAAACCGGCCATACTGTACGATAAATGGGTCGTTAAAACCCAGCTTGACCCTGAGAGCTTCGATTTGTTCGATGGTGGCATCCTGGGGCAGCAAAATAGAAACCGGGTCGCCTCTTAAAAAGAGCAACCCGAATACTATAAAAGAAACTCCCAATAATACCAGAACCGCCTGGATTAAACGGCGGACAATAAACTTTCCCATGAAATAAACAAATCCTACAAGTTTGCAAAGCCGAAGACCAAAATAAAATTTTATCTTATCCTGGCCTTCGGCTTTTTAGAGTTAGGCCGGAGCAATCTCGAAGGCGTTCAACCCTTCATCACTGCGGGCCACCCACTTGATTTTCTTGGAAACTCCATAGATGTCCTGCTGTTGGTGCAGGAAAATCCAGGGGGCATCCTGATTCAAAATCTTGTTGGCTTGCTTGTAAGCATCTTCCCGTTTCTTGGGGTCTACCACGGTGCGGCCTACATCAATCAACTTATCGAAGTCGGCGTTTTTGTAGTAGCTATAGCGTTGCCCGGTGTAGAACTGGGCATACAACGTGCCGTCCGGGTCCCAGGTCGTGTTGCCCCAACCCAGCAAGAAGGCCGGGGGTTGCTTGCGAGCATCAATGTTAGGCTGATAGGTCGCCCAGGGTTCGGCGGCAAATTTTACTTTGATGCCGATTTTGCCCCAGTACTCGGCAATCGCCTCGCCGATTTCCTTATCCTTGAGATAGCGACCATTCGGTACTTTGAATTCCAGCTCGAACCCATTGGCGAAACCAGCCTCGGAAAGCAGAGCTTTAGCTTTGGCGACATCATAAGTGTACTGCGGCAACTCCTCGAAAGCGAAGAAAAGCTTGGTAATCGGGCTGGCGATTTTATAACCATTGCCTAGCAAAATACTATTGATAATCGCTTCCCGGTCAATCGCGTAATTCAAGGCCTGGCGTACTTTTGGATTCTTGAGAGCCGGGGTCGGGCTATCGTCCAAAGTATTCAGGATAATGAAAATCACGCGGGCGCTGGGCGCAGTGCTAATGCCGGTCTTGCCACTGTCAAGTTGTTTGGCCTGTTCCGGGGCGACGTTCACAATGATGTCTACCTCGCCCGCTTGCAGGGCCGAAATCCGCACCTGAGCGTCGGCAATCGGGCGGAAGCGAACTTTCTTGGCGGCAGGGCCACCCTTCTGACCCCACCAATTGGGATTGGCTTCCAGGTCGAGGCTTGCGCCCTTCTTCCATTCTACAAACTTGTAAGCCCCTGTCCCCATCGGGTTCAGGCCCACAAAGTCATCCCCCTTATCGGTTACATACTTTTTCGATACAATGTGTTCGGTGGCCAGACGCGGGAGCAGTAAGGGAGAAGGCGCAGTCGTGGTAATTTTGACCGTATAGGGGTCAGTTACCGTAACTTCTTTGACAAAATTCAGGTTAGGCGCTCGTTTTAGCTCTTTAGCGCCTTGCCCAAGCGATTTGAGCATCCGCTCTATGCTGAATTTTACATCTTCCGCCGTAAAATCAGTACCATCTTGCCACTTTACATCCTTGCGAAGCTTGAACTCGGTGTTAAGGTCGTCCAGTTGCTTCCAGGACTCCGCCAAACGCGGCTGTAATTTCTGGCTGTTATCGAAAACCACCAAACTATCAAAGATGTTGTTCAAAATGTTATAAGCCGGGGTTTCGTTATGATTTTGAGGGTCAAGGGTGCTGGGGTCAACCCCTTGAGCAATCACTACCTGAGCGACCCCTGCTCCAGAAGCAGCGACAGCCGTCGTGGCAGCGGCAACGGCAGTCGTAGCAACCTGCCCGCTCGATTGTCCGGCAGTGGTAGCCGCAGCAGCGGCGGTAGTTGCGGCGGCAGCGGTGGTTACGGCAGGAGCGGAAGTTGGGGTATTATCCCCGCAGGCACTAAATACCAGCCCTAAAGCCAATACCAGCAAAAGCGGCACACTGCTGCGCCGGAATCTCTTCTCCATAGATATACTCTCCTCTAATAACTTGGGTGTACCCGAAAGAATGCTTCAGCTATCTCCTTCGAGTACCTCATTATAAAACCAGTCCAAAGCTTTGTGTTATATTGCGAGAAGGTTCTGAAACCCTGCTAAATCTGCAAGGTTGCGTGATTACTTTTCTTGAATGGGAATCAAGTTACTTTGACCAAATTATAGGGGGCGCTACCGCTACTGTCAACCCCCGGCGATTTACCTAAAAAAGGGGTTGCCGGGCGGCTAAATCTGGCTAACAGTGGCCTGAATTGTGCTGAAACAAGTTTTGGGTTTTGAGTAATTCAAAGCGAAACCCGTTTTGAAACTTTCCAGATATTTTCAGGGTCTAAAACCGGGGCATCATCCCAAAAGTGATTGTTAAGATAACGAAAGTAAGAAACAACGAAAAGGAGTAGTTGACGTGAGTGATAATCCGAATCAGGAATTGACCGGGAGTGATCGTGAGATTACAGCCCAGGCCGGAGTGGTCAACCAGCTTTTACACGATTTAGAGCCGATGCTAGATGACAGCCAGCATTATACTGTCACCGAGCTTCTGGCGGAACGGGCGGTTTTGGCGGCGATGCGGGCGCGAGTCGAACTGGAAGAAGCTACCAAACGTCAGAACGAAAGTAGCACCGATGGCGAAAAAGCCCCGGAAGCGAAAGGAGCGGATTGGCAATGACCCAAGCTCGATTTTATGAAGTAAATGGCCTGTCGGTGGCGGAACTGGCAGGAGCAGGGGCGGATTTCTTCCGCCGAGATACTTTTGATGCGACGGTTTACAATGATTATTATGGACGTACCGTTTTGCAAATCGGCAAGCAGAGCGGTGGGCGAATGCTGGTCGGCATGAATTATGCCTTGACGGTAGTTTTCACCAGTCAACCCGACGGCAAAATCTTGATTGAACTGGGCGGCGAAAGCTGGGCCGATAAAATCGGCAGTGGGGCAATCGGGGCGTTTATTTTCCCGCCTTTGTTGGTAACGGCAGCAATCGGGGCATGGCAACAGGGCGATTTGAGCAACCAATTTTGGGTTTTTCTGGATGGCTATGTCTTTCAGCGCAGCGGGCAACCGGCCCGCTCAATAATGGCCGTCCCGCAATATAATACTGGCTGGGAACAACAATCTAGCCCCGGTCAATGGCCGCCATCGGGCGGCTATCAGACCAACCAAAACTCAGCCTATAGCTATGCCCAACCCGGTATAAATCCGTCCGTCCCGACTTACCCAACGCCTACTAAGTCGTCCCACCGGACTAGCTGGTTTGACCCGACCAGTTTGCAGCCGATTTTCGAGGCGCAGGTAGGTCGCATGGCAAGCTGGCAAGCGGTTATGGCCGACGGCGTAATCAATTACGATGAGCTAAATGCCCAGCAAGCTCAGGTAGATAAGCTTCAGAAGCAAGCCGAGGAAATGCTGGAAACCGATGCCAAAATCAAGCTGGCGGAAGTCCTGACCGAACTGGGCAAGCTTGAGCAAATTCAGCGCACCGCTTTGACCAAAGGCCGATAGACGCGGAATTGAAATTGTAGGGGCAATCCCTTGTGGTTGCCCTGCCGTCGCCAGACGGCTACCCAACGTAACCTAAGCACCCGTTAGCTCTTTAGCTTACCCACTGTCTGTACGCTAAAGAGCTAACGATGGCTAAACGTTCATGATTAGCGGCCTATGGGCCGCAGGGCAACCACAAAGGATTGCCCCTACAAATCCGTACCGATGCAGTGATGACCAATACTAAGGCTTCGGCGTAGTCGGCTTGGGCGGGGGAGTCGGGGTCGCCAAAGGGGTCGCCGGAAGCGGAGTCGGTGGCCCTGGGCTACCCGGTCGGGGGGTCGAGGTCGGGGCGGGCGTTACCCCTGGGCCGGGCGTACCGAACCCACCCGGCGTATCCGGGTTTAGAATCGGCGAGGCCGTCAAATCCACCGTCGGGCTGGGCGACGGACTTGGCGTCGGAGTCGGGGTGGGCGGAACGTAGGTCGCACAGGGTTGGGTCGGCGGCGGCAAACGGTTCGCCCCAATCGCCCACTGCTGCAATTCGGGTGGATAGACGTAAAAAAGCTTCTCTTCCAAAGTTTCGGGCGGATAACTGGCATCCGGCAAGCAATAAACATTCTGGTCTTGGGGACTCAAAGGCGGGGCGGGCGGCGGAGCAGGCGTGCCAGGGCCGGGTTTTTCGACTGGACGGATTTTCGGGACTTTTATTTTGCGGTGCATATCCGAAATTTGCTTAGGCACATTCGATTTTGGGAAAAGTTCCTTGCGGGTGAGCGGACAGCCGTTGCCGGGCAGTAAGCCGCTATCCACGCAAATTGTCACTTCTTCGATGTCGGCGGGCCGCACGAAATCACGCTGAAGCGGCCCACCCCGCTTGATTAACTCGGATAGCTTGGGGTCTTTGTAGACCGCGTTCATGTAGTTGTTCCAGACAATCCCCGCCCCAATTGAACCGGCTACCCCATCCATCGGCTTGTTATTATTATTGCCGACCCAGACCCCAACCACCAAATCGGGGGTATAGCCAACCGTCCAGCTATCTACATAGTCATTGGTCGTGCCGGTTTTGACGGCGGCGGGCCGATCCAGCACCAATGGGTTATTTCGGTCAAAGGCCAGCAAACGGGCCTCGTTGTCCGAGAGGATATTGGTGATGATATAGGAGACCTGGGGGGAAAGCACCGTTTTGCGCTTGACCGGCTGGGCGTTAAAATCATAAATAACCTCACCGCGCTTGACGACCTTTAGGAACGGGGCTAAGTCCACCTTGTCGCCCAGGTTATCAAAAACGGCATACGCTCCGGTTAGGTCGAGCAAGCGCACTTCTCCGCCGCCGAGGGTAATCGTCAGCCCATAGCGTTCCGGCCCATACTGAAAAGTTACCCCCATGTCTTTGGACTGCTTCATGAAGGTTTCCAGACCATCAAATTGCAGAGCTTTGACGGCGGGGATATTCAGCGAACTACCCAGGGCCGAGCGCAACGGCACCGGGCCACGAGTTTTGCCGTCATAGTCTTGCGGCACATAGGGGGCCGTCCCCGCCCCTGGAAATTCGGTTTTGACATCCGCCAGGATGGTCGCGGCATTCCAGCCTTTTTCCATTGCTACCGCGTAAGTTATCGGCTTGAGGGTCGAACCGGGCTGACGGCGGGCAATCGCGGCGTTATACTGGCCCTGGTTAGGGTCATAAAAATCGGTGCTGCCGACCATCGAGAGGATTTCGCCGGTACTGGGCCGGATTGCGACCAGGGCGGCATTCGAGGCTTTGCGCTTTTTCAGCTCCTCGACATTGGATTTTACGATTTCCTGGGCTTTGTTGACCAAATCAAGGTCAATACTGGTATAAATATCATAGCCGCCCCGCTTGAAATCGTCAGGGGTCAGGCCAATCGCGGTCAATTGGGGCGAGTTGAGTTCGCCTTCCAGTTGCTGCAAGACATAATTGACAAAGTGGGGAGCCTGGATAAAAGAGGCCCGCTTGCGCCGGTCTACCAGCCGGGCCTGTAAATCCACCTGCAAGGCGGCATCGGCGAGCGGCTGGGTCACGCGGTCATACTTAACCATCAAGTCAAGGACGATTTTCTGGCGCTTGCGGGCCAAGTCGTAATCTATGGTCGGGTCGTAGAGACTGGGGGCTTGCGGCAAACCCGCCAACATCGAAGCTTCGGCTAAATCGAGGTCTTTGGCATCTTTGCCGAAATAACCCAATGAGGCGGCTTGAATCCCATAGGCCAGATTGCCATAGTAAATATTGTTGAGATACTTTTCCAGAATCTTGTCTTTGGTAAAAGTATCGGTCAGCTTGGTTGCCAGAATAATTTCGTCGAGCTTGCGGTCAACGCTGATTTCAGTGCGCTGGGCCGGAGGTAGATAGAGGATTCGGGCGACCTGCTGTGTAATGGTCGAAGCCCCGGAAGAACCGCGCCGCGACAGGTTGATATAGGCTGCCCGTACCAAGGCGTAGGGGTCAACCCCAGTGTTTTCAAAAAAAGTCGGGTCTTCGGCGGCAGTGGTAGCATCTATTAACACTTTGGGGATTTTATCTATGGTGACGTATTCGCGTAGCCCTTCATCGGGCTGCTTTTCATAGAGCAGTATCCCTTTGCGGTCATAAATCCGGGTAGTCTCAAAGCTCAGGGCATATTCTTTATCCAGGCTCAGGTTATTGTAGCGCTCGGTGTAAATCGCCGTTCCTACCGCTACCGGAGTAGCAATGGCGGCGGCAGCGATCAACAGCGCCCCGATAAAGCCAAAAACCGTCAGGCAGACCAGGACGATGAACCAGTAATTTTTCCGGGGCGGGGGATTAGTACGCGATGAAGTGAGCATCCAGGCGGGCGCACGTCGCTTGGATGCGCCATACCAATAGGGATTAAAGCGCCGCCCTGGGGGTGGTCGCCATTGATTGCTACGCACGAAGGGTCGGCGCGGGCGGTTGTTATTGTTGCCGTTTCTACCATCTGGCGGCATGCTGTCATCCCCGCAATTGCTGAATATCTAAAAGTAGTACAAATTTACTTCTGCTCGTTAGTATAACATAAAGTATAACGAGTAGTAGCCCCGCCACGTTTCAGGACATACTAAACATAATCCAAAAAGCTTGGTCTAAAGGCTAATTGCCCGCTTTCAAGTTGTTTGTTACACTGACCTTAGCCCCTAAAATAATATCAAGGGCGAATTCCACCACAAAGGAGAATAAAGCAATGTTAAAAATTACCTCTTTTCTATCCAATGCAATGCTCGTGATGAGTGCGCCATTGGGGAATGGCTGGCGTTAGAATAAAAAGCTTTCAGTTTTTAGCTGACATTTTCAGCCTGAACAGGTTGATTTGCGGTTACTACTTTTTCGCCTCCTTTATCCCCTGAATTTCCAAATTACAAGAGTGAATTTGTTATATTTTTAGATGGGTTTAATCACGAGCTTGCCGATTGATTTATTTTTGCGCCCAATTTCCGGGTGCATCTGGAACAGAAAGCAGGTATAGCTTTGCGGCGATTAAACGCTTCTTTGGTTTACATCATTTATCGTAGTCTCAACACCTTTTCGGGGGTGTTACTATTTACAGTGGTCACAGTCTATTATGTCACAAAGGTCGGACTTGATCCTTTGCAACTGGTCTTGATTGGAACGGTGGTCGAGGCCACCGCTTTCCTATGCGAAGTGCCAACCGGGGTGGTCGCCGACACTTTCAGCCGCCGCCGGTCAGTGATTATCGGGGTATTCTTGGAAGGGCTGGCTTTTGGGTTACAGGGAGTTGCCCCGGACTACGGCCTGATATTGTTTTGCCAGGTGCTGTGGGGGATTGGCACAACCTTCATGAGCGGGGCGGACACGGCTTGGCTTACCGATGAAATCGGGGAAGCACGGCTGGGCGGGGTGCTGTTACGAGCTTCCCAAATCGGGATGGTTGCCTCCTTGCTGGGAACGGTTAGTGCGGTGGGGCTGGCCCTGGTCGCGATTAATCTGCCGATTTTAGTGAGTGGCGCGGTACAAATTTTGCTAAGTTTATTCTTGCTGGTGGCGATGCCCGAAACTGGCTTTAAGCCCGCCCCCCGCGAAGAGCGCAATTCCTGGCAAAGTATGGGCCGCACCTTTAGCGATGGCCTGAGAGTAGTACGCGGAAAGCCGCTGCTGTGGTCAATTCTGGCGATTGGCTTCTTTATGGGCGCGGCCAGCGAAGGCTTTGACCGACTGTTTGAAGCCCATCTGCTCAAGAATTTTGCTTTTCCGGGGTTAGGGCAGCTTCAGCCGATAGTCTGGATTGGGCTGCTCAGTCTGGCCCAGCAATTGGTCGGTCTAGTAGTAATAAGCCTTTTGCGTAAGCGCCTTGAGCAAAAATTGAGCGACCCGATTGCCACCGCCCGCCTGCTATTGATACTACACAGCCTCACGATAGTGATAGTAATCGGCTATGGACTGGCCTTTAATTTCTGGGTAGCGGTGGGGCTTTTGATAATCAAGGGTATTCTGGGAGGCTTGATTGGGCCATTGTATGATACCTGGTTGGCCCAAAATATTCCGTCGCAGGTGCGGGCCACCGTAATCTCGATGGGCAACCAGAGCAACGCCATCGGGCAGGTCGCGGGCGGGCCGGGAGTGGGAGCAATCGGTTCAGCTTTCTCGATTAGGGCGGCGCTGGTAGTGGCGGGTTGTCTACTCTCTCCGGCCTTATTGCTCTATGGGCGGGTCATCCGAGGTCAACCTTCCGCCCCAACTACCGAGGAAATGAAAGGTTAGCGAAGGCTAAAACCTGAAATCTTCACCTCAAAAGATGCTATAATGCGGCTAAGTAAAGTAGTGGGCCATTGAGCGGCCCGATCCAAGTTAATAACAGTGTGGTCAGGACTGGAAGTCGGGCAACATTCATTGGTCGGGTTCACCCCCCGACCTCTGACTCCCGACCCCCGACCCCCAACCTAAGGAGTTTACGAGTTGAAATTCGAGCGAGCCAGCGGGGTGCTATTGCACCCAACCTGCTTCCCTGGGGACTACGGCATCGGCGACCTGGGAGCGGAAGCCTATAACTTTGTGGATTTTCTGCACGAAACTGGGCAGAAACTGTGGCAGATATTACCGCTCAATCCAACCGGCTATGGCGATTCGCCCTATAGCGGCTTTTCGGCCTTCGCCGGCAACCCCTTGCTAATCAGTCCTGATATTCTGTTGGGCCAGACCTTTTTAGACCTGGCGGATTTGCAGGAGGTTCCCGATTTTCCGACTGACCGAGTGGATTTCGGCCCGGTCATTGAATGGAAGATGAAATTACTGGAACGCTCGTTTGAACTTTTTCAAGAACGAGCCGCCCCCGAAGTCCGGGCGCAACTATCGGCCTTTGAGGTGGAAAACGCCGGGTGGTTGGAAGACTTTGCCATGTTCATGGCCGCCAAAGCCGCCCACGGCGGGGTAGTCTGGTCGGAATGGGAAGAAGGGTTGGCCCGGCGCGAACCAGATGCCCTGGTAAAATGGCATACCCAATTGGTTCACGACATCGCCTTCCAAAAATACCTGCAATTTACCTTCTTCGACCAGTGGCAGAGCCTTCGGCTATATGCCACCGAGCGCGGAGTCAAGGTTATGGGCGACATCCCGATTTTCGTGGCCTACGATAGTGCCGAAGTCTGGGCGCATCCCGACCTGTTTTATCTGGACGAAAAAGGACAGGCGACGGTAGTAGCCGGAGTCCCGCCCGATTACTTTAGCGCCACCGGGCAACGTTGGGGCAATCCGCTCTATCGCTGGGATGTCCTTGACCGGACCGGCTATGCCTGGTGGATTGAACGCTTTCAGACGACCTTCAAGCTGGTGGACATTGTGCGGCTCGACCACTTTCGGGGCTTCGAGGCCTATTGGGAGATTCCCGCTCAGGAAGAAACCGCCGTCAAAGGGCGCTGGGTCAAAGGGCCGCGAGATAGCGTCTTCAAGGCCGTCTTTGCGGCCCTGGGCGAAAAGCCGATTATTGCCGAGGATTTGGGGATAATTACCCCCGAAATGGAAGCTTTGCGGGATGGGCTGGGTATCCCCGGCATGAAGGTTTTGCAGTTCGCCTTTGCTTCGGATGCCACCGACATTTATTTGCCCCACAATATCCAGCAACCGAATGTACTTTTGTATTCCGGCACCCACGACAACGATACGACGGCGGGGTGGTTTAGCCAGATTTCGCCCACCGAACAACAATATGTCCTGCGCTATCTGGGCGATAATCCCCAGGGCGAATACCCGCCGAGCGAGATTGCATGGAAACTGGTTCGGCTGGCTTGGTCGTCTGTCGCAAATCTGGCGGTTGCCCCGCTTCAGGACTTGTTGGGATTGGGTAATGAGGCCCGCATGAACAAGCCCGGTTCGGTGGGCGGCAACTGGGATTGGCGATATCAGCCCGACAATTTGAATGAGGAGCTAAAGGGCCGCCTGCAAGATATTACTGTTACCTACGGACGCTATGTCCCGGCGATAGACGAGGCTCAAAAAGCAACGATGATAGATTATCGAAAGATGCCGGAGCAGTAAGAGGTTAAACCTATTACTGCAACCGATTGATTACCGTCCAAAACTCGCGGCCTTCCTGTCCCAAACGCCAGGCCGCGAACCCTCCCAGATTGTTGCGTTTTACAATATCCAGTTTTGCCGACATTGAGCGGGCAGTAGCGAACCAGACCCGGCGGCGGTCTCCGTCCTGAGTATAATCGGCAAAAGCCTCCTGAAAGGTTTCGTCATAGCCAATTGTCCCGTTATAGCGTTTTATCAAGTCCAGAACGCCATCATAGCCGTGCGAGCGGGCATTTCCGCCCCGGCTCAAACTCCAGTCGTAGCCGTAGAATGGTACGCCCAATAGCACTTTACCTGCCCCGAACTGCGAGGCAGCGTAGGCCGCGACCGAGCTAACCCAGTTGACCGGGGCTACCGGCCCATCCCGCCCACCCGGATAAGAAAAATCGTAGGTCATAGGCACGACTAAATCCACATATTGCGAGAGCGCGGCGTAATCATACGAGCCGCCGTAGCCGCTGGTTACGTCCCGGTATTTCGAGACCACCGCAATTGTCACCAGTTTACCTTTGGGGTGCAGCCGAGTATAGAGCGCCGCCATGAACTGAGTTAGGTAGGGCCGGTCTTCCGCCAGCACATTTTCAAAGTCTATGTGATAACCATCATAGCCAAAAGTGGCGATTTGAGCGTCAATAGTATCTATAATCTGGCGCACTTTTGCCGGGTCAACCAGTAAATTATGTAGTCCACCTTTGGCGGTGGTGTACTGGTCGTTTTGCAACATGGGAATAACCTTAACCCCTCGACTACGGGCCAATTGGGTCGCCTCCGCCTGGTCGCTCCCACTGATAGTCCCATCGGCCCGTAGCACGAAATAGTAAGGGCAAAGCATGGTCAGGCTGTCTACATTGGCCCGCAGCGATTCGAGTGAGGTAGCGGTACGGACATAATAGGCCCAGCGAATTGGCCCGCGTTGAGCATTTGGGACAGCCGCCCCAACCGGGGGACTACCCGACCAATCGAACAGGCCGAACCCGACCAGCCCGACCAAAATAGTGGCTATTCCAATCAGGCGGGAGGTCTTGGACAATCTTTTACAATGGTTTATAATAGCTATCATGCTTAACATAATATCATACTCTGGGGGCGCTTGAAAAGAGAAGTCAAAAAGGAATTAGCTGTAACCAAACCTGAAAGCACCCCGGCACTGGCTTCCAAAAAACGGGCCGAGCGCCCGACCAACGATTGGTGCGTGATGCTGGCGGGCGAAAATCTGTTTATCGTGGGCGGATACCGGGCGTTGGCAGTCGAATTACTCAAGGTAGTTGTACCGGGGGGAGCGCGGCGGTTTCATCGCAGCGTCGGGCCGGAATTTTTCAGCCAATTTCCCCTCAGTGAGGCCCAAAAGAACTGGTTAACCGAGGCTAAATTTTTTAGTGGCACCTGGGAAGTATTGCGGGAATATCGCCGACCTTTGCTGGATGTGCTGGGGCTGGAATATCCCGAAGTCTGGCTGGTCGAGGAAGGCCAGAGCCGACCGCATCAACTGACGGCAGGCATGGCCCAATCCGAGGCCGAAAAATACGCGCTCGGCCCGACGGTAGTGATGCCGCTCACCTGGGCGCGGTCATATAGCCTGTATTGTCATCGCCATCGCACCTGGGAGGTGCAACCCTGCAAAGAGGCCGGGGTCATCGCCGAATTACCGCACGACCCGCCCAAAAAGTGGCCCGACCTGGAACTGCACGCGCCCCAAAATACCTTAGTGCGGGCCAGCCGTCAGTATGCTAGTTATTACCTGGCGGCGGAAAAAGAGCCGATCCGAATTGGGCGAGCCGCCGAGGGTGAAACTGCCGCCCGCCAGGTAATCCAGGCCCAACGGCTGGGTTTGGTGCTACGAGCCGCCCGGACTATGACCAACCCGGTGCAAGGTCTGGCGGGAAATTAGAGGCTTGTATCACAGAAAAAGCTGTTGTAGAATATTGATTAAGAAGCCATGAAAAAATGATAAAGCTATAACTAAAAATACGGATGGAGCGTTTGTAAAGATAGAGCGTTGGAAAAATCGTCACTTTCAGGAGGTCAATTAGATGGAACTAATCGTAAGGGCTGGCCCGCAAGTGGGTCAGGTTTTGACAGGTCAGGCTGGAAAAGCGGAGTGGTCGCTGGGCCGCAGCACTGACAATGACATTGTATTGAATGATGCCGTCGCCTCGCGCAAACATGGGATTGTGCGCTTTCAGCCCGGCGGACAAGCCCCACTCCTGATTGATAACGGCTCGTCTAATGGTATTACCCTGAACGGACAGCGCTTGAATGGCACTGCCCCCCTCAAAAATGGCGACCAGATTCAGGTTGGGCAGTTGGTTTTGGAAGTAAGCGGGATACCAGCAATTTCCTCGCAATCCGCTACCGAAGTATTTACCCCAATATCGAATCTGCCGCAAACTACCGGCCCGATGTATCCGGCTTCGGAAACTACCCAGCCTTCCGCGCCCCAGACCGCGCCGGGATACGGTTACACTCCGCCGTCCCAAACCGCCCCCGGTTATGGCTACACTCCGCCCCCGGCAGCCCCGGTCTATAATACCCCGCCAGCCTACGACCAGTATGCCAGTAATCAATATGCTGCGCCGCCCCCACCCCAGAGTTATCCGGGCATGAGTTCGCCCCAGGGTGGTTACTATACGAATGACGCGCCACCCCCGCCTCCGCCTTCCGGCGGCAGTAACCGCACTATCTGGTTAATCAGCGGGCTAGGGTTGGCAGTGCTGGCAATAATTGTGGTGGTACTACTGGTTTTGGTTTTGGGCAACAACAAGCCGACCCCGGTGGCAGTAGCGACTGCTACCGCCGTCCCAACCGCGACGGCGGTGCCAACCGCCACCCCGGTGCCAACTTCGACTCCGGTCCCGACGGCGACGGCAGTACCAACTGCTACTCCTGCCCCGACCTCTACGCCCGCGCCAACCGCGACGGCCCGCCCGACGGCAACAGCAACAGCGGCAGTCTCAAATTCCAGTCTGGCAGCGACCCTGGCTAAGACCGCCGATACTGCCTATAGTGCCGGAAACTATCAGGATGCCGCCGACGCTTATCAGCAGGCCAGCCGTCTTGACCCCAAAAACCCGACTTATTTCAATGGAGCAGGGTTGGCTCAGATAGAATTGGCTCGCTACCCCGACGCGGTTGCTTCGCTTCGACAGGCGGTGAGCCTCGACCCGACTAATGTCACTTATCTGGATAATTTGGGCTACGCCTATTATCTCAATCAGGATTTGGACAAGGCTGAGGAGAATTTTAATGCGGCCCTCAAGATTAATCCCAATAGTAACGCCGCGCTCTATGATTTGGGGCTAGTCTACGATGATCGTGGTCAGTATGCCAAAGCCGCCGAACAGTACCAGAAAGCCATCAAAATCAAGCCCGATAATTATTCGTATCACTTGAGTTTGGGCGGGGCTTATTATCGGCTGGACCGGTTGGGCGAAGCGGAAGCCTCTTACAAAAAAGCGATTGAGCTGAACTCGAAAAGTGGCAGCTCGTTTAACGGGCTGGGAAACGTCTATTTCAGTCAGCGCAAGTTCCCGGACGCGATTATTCAATATAACAAGGCGATTGAGATTAACCCCAAAAGCTCGACTTTCTTCGTCAACCGGGGCAATTGCTACATCCAGATTGGCGATAACGCCAAAGCCAAGGCCGACCTGACTCAAGCGGTCGCCCTTGACCCCAACAACAAACGGGCCAAAGAACTGCTGGCCCAGGTCGGCGGTTAATAACCCCACCGCGCTTGTGATATAATCTGGCTGCGCTAGTCTTAATAAGACTAGTGCAGCCAGATTTTTATTAGAATTTTCGCTGGCAAATCGGGGTAAACCTGAAAAAATTATATTTGAAAAATTTACGGCGTAAATTTTTCAAATATAACCAAACCCGGTTTTGAGGTTTAGCGAAGGTCTTATTAAATCAGAAAAATCGTACCGAGCGAAAGTCCTAATATTTAATCCTGTATATCGTGTATATCCCTGTAAAAAAGTATTTAGGAGAGAGCCAGTTTGCAAACTCGTCCGCGCCCGCCCGCCGAGCCACCCGAAATCGTAGAAATAGACCAAAATGGGTCGGAAAGCGACCAACGGGACAAGGCCGGGTCGCGTCCGACTTTGTTGCGCGGACTGAATATCATACTGGCGCTGGGAGCGGTAGGGCTAGGGCTGATTTATCTGAGCCGGGGTTGGAGCGGATACAGCCTTGTACCGGGCGGACGCAAATTGGTTTTCGGTTTGGTAGGTTTAATCTGGCTGGGAATAGCGGCGGGTCGCCTCTGGCTAGGCCCGGAACGCGCTAAACTTGGGCGAGTGGTCATATTAGGACGACGCGATGCCCGTCTACGCGAGGCTCTACCCGTCGGCCTATTGGTCGGGATAGCCCTGGTAGTCCGGTTGTGGGGGATTAATTTCGGGTTGCCTTATCTGGAACACGTAGACGAATGGAACGTGGCGGAACGGGCCTTGCACATGGTTCAGACCGGCAACTTTGACCCCCACGATTATCTCCATCCCGGTTTGGCAGATAATGACCGTCAAGCTTTCACCTATCCAACCCTCTTTACTTATAGCGAGGCCGGGGTATTTAGTTTGCGCTTTCTGCAAGGAGTCAGCGCGGGACGCTACGAGGGTACGAGCAAACTATCCGCGCCCATCATCAAGCCGGATTTTTATATTTGGGGCCGGGCTTTTACCGCTATTCTAGGGGCGGGGACGGTCTTACTGCTTTATTTTTTGGGCCGCCGGGTCTATGGACGAGCGGTGGGTCTGGTCGCGGCTCTATTTCTGAGCTTCTTCTATTTGCACGCCCTGAATTCCCACTGGATTACAACGGATGTCCCAAGCGGATTTATGGCTCTTTTGCCGTTCTTCTGGATTATTCCAATGGCGGAAGGCCGCGATAATCGGCGAACTTATTTGCTGGCGGGCTTGCTGGCAGGGCTGGCAATCGCCACCAAGTACAATAATGCCCTAATCCTTCTACCCCTGGTTCTGGCGCACCTATTGGGACGACCACCCCGGAGCTGGGTCGGCTGGAATTTACCGATAGCCTTGCTTGCCAGTTTGGGCGGGTTCTTTATCGGTGCGCCGTTTATTTTCTTCCATCTGCCCCAATTCCTGACCGACCTGGCGGCAATTATCAATCATTATCAAAATCTGGGGCATCCCGGCTATGATAGTGCGGACAAC
>JBBRSG010000014.1:0-65321 GCA_038245615.1 Chloroflexia bacterium
ATCGGCGGGGTGCTGGTGGTCGGCATCAGCGTGCTGGCGGCTTTAACCTTGCTGCCCGCCGTGCTAGGGGTTCTGGGCCAGAAAATCAATTCCTGGAAGATTCCCGGTCTCAAGCCAGTCGAGCAAAGACTGGCCCAGCAAAGCGCCAACAATGGTTTTTGGCACAAATTAGCCGAGCGAGTTTCTAAAAACCCGATTCTGGTAGCTATCCCGGTGCTGGCCTTTCTGCTTTTGCTGGGGTCGCCGTTCTTGCATATCCGCTTTGGTGAACCAACTTACCAGATTTTACCGCCGAGCGAACCGGCCCGCCAGGGGGCGGAAATTCTGGATAAAAACTTCCCGACTTATGGCAAAAGCAGCGATATTTACCTGATAATCAAGTCCAAAGACGGCAAAATGACCGACAAAGCCAACGCCGAAGCGATGTATGATTACGCCACCAGCCTCAAGACCAAATTCCCGGAGGTTCAGCAAGTGACCGCCGTTGGGCAAAATATCTTAGCCTTGCCTAAAGCCCAGGTCGTCCAGCTTTTGACGACTTATGGCGCTACCCCCCAATTGCTATCACCCCAGTTTCAGGAATTTGCCAAACAAATCGTCAAAGGCGATACGGCGACCTTGAAAGTGCTGACCAGTATCGAATACAGCAGTCAGGCCGCCAATGATTTTGTAAAGGCGTTTCGGGCCTATCAGCCCGCAACTCTAAGCGTGGCGGTTGGCGGCGAACAGCCCGGTCTGCAAGATTTCGTGGACGTGCTATTTGCTGACTTCCCGATAGCTATTTTGGTGGTAGTGGTCGTGACTTATATTGTGCTGTTTTTGATGTTCCAATCGGTCATATTGCCGATTAAGGCTGTGATTATGACCGGTCTATCGCTTTCCGCCAGCTATGGGGCGATGGTCTGGATTTTTCAGGACGGCAATCTCCTGAATATTATCGGCGGACAGAATCTGGGCTATGTCGAGGCGACCCTCCCAGTATTACTGTTCGCCATCCTGTTTGGTCTCTCGATGGACTACGAGGTCTTTATGTTGAGCCGAATTAAGGAGACTTATGATGAAACTGGCGACAATCGCAAGGCGGTAGCCATCGGGCTGGAGCGCACTGGCGGCGTAATTACCAGTGCCGCCCTCTTGATGGTAGTGGTAGCCGGGGCGTTTGTGAGCGCCGACATCGTAGTGGTCAAGGCGATTGGGTTGGGGATGGCCCTGGCGGTAGCCCTCGACGCGACCATCGTCCGGGCGCTACTCGTTCCGGCTACGATGGAACTTTTGGGCAAGGCCAACTGGTGGGCCCCCCGTTTCGTCACCCGCTGGATGCCCAAATTCTCGGTTGAGTAGCCCGAAATTTGGGGTCTGAAATCTGAAATCTAAATAAATAACAATTCATACCCAACGCGAATACTCAGCGTTCAAGGGCGGCCACCCAGGGCCGCCCCTACCTAGATTGGGACAAACCCGATTTACCCTCTTTTGACCTTAGATTTTAGATTTTCGCCCTCTACTTGGCAAATTGCCCAAAAAAGGATAGCCGGTTTTTGTGAACAATTCGTAAACTATCTTGACAGATTGCTTAATTTCGATATAATTCTCACAAGCTAAGAATTTTGCAGCCGAGTTCAATGAGGTTCTTTTAACTGCTTACAGCTTTACTTCTAAAGTGCTTCTATTCTATACATAGAAAATAAAAATAGAGGCATCAGGAAGAGAAGTCTCGCTTTCAAAACTTATTAGCAAACTAAACGCAACAAGTCAGCGCGGGAATAACACTTGTTCCCAAAATTGCTGCTTTTTGAGTGAAAAGTCACCCGGCAAAGTCCAGCCGAGGGCGACCTGCTCCAAAGGGTTGTATAAGTTTAAATTTAATAAATTACCTTTCTTTTTTACCCATTTGCAATGACGCAAATCGCATAACGCAAGGTTTAGCGTACTGGTTTCGAGGCCGAGGCCAGAGCATCGCCTAGTTTTGGTGTACCAAAACTACGCCCGCCTGTTTGCCCGAACTGAAGCTCTCCGGCTTACTTCTGCCGGACGAATTTGGTCGCGGCTAATAACCCAGGCTTGTATTTTTGTACCTATTTTATAACAATGTTACTCTTAATCAGTAGTAACAAACTTGCAAGGCGCGGTCAAGGATAGACCAGCTCCCCGGAGGCCGGGAAACGGGAATCAGATGTGTAAGGAGCTACGACAAGGAGAGGTGTGGTAGCTAAAGTATCAGTTTGAGGGAGGGAAGTTACATGCAAATGAGTTCTAATGGAGATGGAGAGGGTGAGCAGCGACCTCGCCGAAATTTACCCCTAGTTACCCGCTCGAATTTGAAAATAAGCGAAGGCCCGACTGAAACCGCCTGGTTTGCGGGCAGCGAGGCTAAGGCAGTCGAGTTGGTGTCGGAATTCGACCCGGAAGCCTCACCTTTTAACGCCTGGGGGCAGGAACACGATGCCTGCGCCCTGATAAGTATGGTCAACCGCAGTGGGCAACCCAGCCGGGCCAGTGTCACCCGCGTGCTGGACGGCCTGATAAAGATGAGCCACCGGGCCGGATTTGTGGGCGGCGAGGGGGATGGCTGCGGGATTTTGCTGGATATTCCCCGCGCTTTCTGGCTTGACCGGATGGCAGGTGAAGGGATTGATGGTTCAGCCGCCTGGCGATCCGATTTCTGGCTGGGGCAGGTGCTGATTAAGCGCGGCGCTCATGATGAGCAAGTTATGAGCGACATCGCCACCGAATTCGAGCGTATCGGCTTTCAGGTTCTCTATAACAAGCGGGGCGAAACCGTCACCGCCGAATTAGGCCCGCAAGGTCAGGCCGAAGAACCCTATTTCTGGCAAATCGCCGGAGTCACGGCCCTGGGTGCGGATACCCCGGATCGCGAGCGTAGCCTGTTTCACCTCCATTTGCGCCTCGAAAAAAATTACCCGGTGCAGTTCGCCTCCCTGTCGTTCCATACCGCCGTTTACAAGTTGCGCGGTTCGCCGATTGCGCTTGACCGCTATTTCCCCGAACTGCAACACCCCATGCTGGTTTCGGTGGCGACTCTGGGCCACAGCCGCTACTGTACCAATACGGTATCCAGCTTCTTCCGGGTGCAACCCTTCCCGATTCTGGGTCACAACGGCGAAATAAACACGATTGCCCGCTTGCAGCAAGAGGCCCGGATGCTCAATGTCCAACTGGCCGAGGATAGCAGCGACTCGCAAGACCTCAATCGTTTGATAGAAACCCTGATTTTCGAGTATGGCTATGGGTTGCTGGAGGCGATGGAAATTGCCTTCCCGCCGATTGTCAACGAAATCAAGCAGCTTGAGCCGAATCTACAAAACCTTTATATCTTTTTACGGCAGGCTTTTGGGCCATTCGCGCAAGGCCCAGCCGGAATTATCGCCCGCCAGGGTAACGAGTGTGTTTTTTCGGTGGATGCCCTCGGTTTGCGCCCACTCTGGATGGGACAACTGGAAGACGGCTATTTCTTTAGCAGTGAAAAAGGGGTTTTCGCCATCGAGGATATGATTAGCGACCCCAAACCGCTCGCGCCCGGTGAAAAAGTTTTTGTCCAACTGAGCGGCACGTCTGAGGATAACAAGGTCTTGAGCTATCCCCGCATGCAGCAGGAAGCTCTCAAACGGCTGGAAGCGCGGCTGGTCATTCCCAAAGATACCAATAAATTGATAGCCTTCAGCCAGCCTCCGACCGTGCTGCCGGGCGATACAACGGCGACCCGGATTTTGCCCGAAGTTCATATTCCGCACCCTGACGATGTGCGAACCGAAATGATGATGGCGGCTCTGGGCTGGGGCGGCGACGATTTGCACTATATCGAGTTTTTGGCGGACACCGGCAACGAGCCGATAGGGTCGTTGGGCTACGATGGCCCATTGGCCTCGCTCAACAAAGAGCGCCGCAACTTGACCGACTTCTTTAAGGAGAATGTCGCCGTCGTGACCAACCCGGCGATAGACCGAGAGCGCGAAATCGAGCATTTCTCGACCCGGGTAGCGTTGGGCGCACGGCCTTCTTTGACCGGGCAGGCCGATGGACGGATTGGGACTGGGCCGCTCAGTCGGGGCGGGACCGGGCCACTTAGCCGCAATGGTTTTGGGAATGGCGGCAGCACTGCTCCGCGCATCAAGCCCCGTCCTAGCCGAATGGTCGAGCTGAGTTGTCCGATTTTATTGGGGGGACACGCCGGACCGGAAGCTCTCCTGCCCGGTGACATGTACTGGGAAGCCGCCCGCCGCAGCGATACCTATCTCCTGGAAGAACTGGTCGAGTTTGTGACTCAGAACGGTTTCAGGCCGGAAGCTGCCTGTATCATCAGCAGCAGTTTTCGCTCCGACGAAGAACCGGCGGAAGCCTTGATGCGGATGGCAACCGAGGCCATTACCTCCGTCGCGGGCGGGGCCAAGCTGGTGTTGGTGGATGACACCGCCGCAATGGGGGGCGACGATTTGTGGCTTGACCCTCATTTGGTGGTGGCGCACCTGGACGAAGCCCTTCGCACCTACGAAGTTCCCCGGCGACCCGGCGAGAGTTATCGCAATCTGCGGCGCGAGGCCAGCCTGATTCTGCGAAGTGGCTCGATTCGCAACCTGCACGACCTGATTTTTGCCTTTGGAGTCGGGGCAGATGCGGTTAATCCCTACATGATGATTGAAGCTGCCGCAATTAAAGCGCGGGCCGAAAACTCGGACGACGAGTCCCGTTACAAATCCATGCAGAAGCGGGTCGAGAATCTGGTCGAAGGTCTCAAGAAGGGGCTGGAAAAGGTCATCAGCACTATGGGGATACACGAGTTGCGGGCCTACGGGCGGATTTTCGCCTCGATTGGGATTGCCCCTGAAATCGCCCGTTACTTCAAGACCAAAAACTATGCCGCTTCTAACAAGGGCGGCTATGGTTGGGCCGCGCTGAAGGAAGATGCTGCCGCCCGGCGCAAGGTGTTGCAAGGCGAGGCGGACCCCAAGATGGCCCGCGATTTCCATTTGTATCCTAAGCTGTGGAAGACCGCCGGGCAGGTCGCGGCGGGTCAGGCCGATTTTGAGAAGTACGAGCAACAAGTTCTGGCCCTGGAAGCCGAAGACCCCATCGCTCTGCGCCATGTCCTGGACGTGCGCTATCCCGAACAGGAAGCCGATGTTACCCCGCAAGAGGTAGACCTGACGATAGAGCGGCACAATCTGCCGTTTGCGATTAGCTCGATGTCGTTTGGTTCGCAGGGGGAGACGGCCTATAAAGCTTACGCTGCCGCCGGAGCGCAACTCAATATGGTAGCCCTGAACGGCGAAGGCGGCGAAATCAAGGAAATTTTGGGCAAGTATTATCACACTCGCGGGGTGCAAATTGCTTCCGGGCGGTTTGGGGTCAATGTCGAGTTGCTCAATTCGGCCCACATTCTGGAAATCAAAATCGGGCAGGGCGCGAAACCGGGCGAAGGCGGACATTTGCCCGGCTCGAAAGTGACTAGCAAGGTGGCGGCAGCCCGAAATGCTTTCCGGGGAGTTGACCTGATTTCCCCCTCGAACAACCACGATATTTATTCGATTGAAGACCTGGCCCAGTTCATCAGCGAACTCAAAACCGCCAACCCCGATGCGCGGGTGGCGGTCAAAGTGCCGGTGGTGTCGGGCATCGGGACAATTGCGATTGGGATTGCCAAAGCCGGAGCGGACATCATTACCTTGTCGGGCTTTGATGGCGGGACCGGAGCGGCTCGAACGCATGCCCTGAAATATGTCGGGCTACCCTGTGAAGTGGGGGTCTACGAGGCGCATCGAGCCTTAGTCGCCAGTGGCTTGCGCTCGCAGGTCGAGATTTGGGCCGACGGCGGCCTAAAAACCTCGACCGATGCGCTCAAAATGGTTTTGCTGGGAGCAAATCGGGTCGGCTTTGCTACACTCTCGATGGTGGCGATTGGCTGTACTATATGTCGGGCCTGTCAGAAAGATACCTGCCACGTCGGGATTGCTACCCAGATTGAGTCGGAGGAGGAAGCCAAAGAGCGCGGCCTCAAGCGGTTCATTCCCCAGGAAGATAACCGAGCGGTCAGCCAGTTGGTTCATTTCTTCAATGCGATGGGCGACCACCTGAAAGTTTTGGTGGCGAAGCTGGGCTATCGCCGTTTGCAGGAGTTGGTAGGCCGCACCGATTTGCTGGTACAGGCCCGTAATTTTGAGCAACTGGACTGGTCAGACATGCTACTTGCGCCCGTCGAGTGGATTGAGCAACAGCGTGAACTGGCGACGAGCCGAGCCGAAGGGTTAGCTCGGATTTGTGCGCCGTGTGCCGCCCAACCTGTGCCAATTTCGGTGGGGGAAACCTCGGCCCTGATTACGGCCCAGGTGCAGGAAATGTCGCTGGCTAACCAGTTGGTCGGGGTCGCCACCGGCGGTGGTGGCAACGGAAACGGAAGCGGTAATCATACCGGAAGTGCTTTCGGCCCGCATTCTACTGTGAACTACGAAAGAGACCATCTTGGGGCGATTGACCGGGCGGTTGGGACGCACTTATCCGGGGCGCTAGTCCGCGACGGCTATGGGGCTGGCCCGGCTTTTGCCCACAATATCGCGGCGCGGGGTCTGACCAATTTGCAAGGTATCGCTGAGACTGAAGAGCCGGTACGTGGGGAAGAAACTATCCGGTTGCGGCTCAATAGCGGTTCGATACCGGGCAACGGGCTGGGGGCTTTCAATAGCCGCAGCGTCAAAATCGTAGTCGAGGGCGGCGCTCAGGACGGGGTGGGCAAAGGCTCGCTCGGCGGCGAGGTCATTATCCTCAAGGGCAAAAATCGTTGGGGTAAGCGGGTGGATGGCTCGGTCGGCAAGAGCTTTGGCTATGGCGCACAGCGCGGCCTGTTCATCATCCAGGGCAACGCCGACAGTCGCTTCGGAATCCGGCTTTCGGGGGCAGATGTAGTCATCGGTGGCGAAATTTCCGAGCCGATAGACGACAGCCTCGGTTATGTCGGGGCGCGGTCAAACCTCAAGGGCTTTGCCTTCGAGTATATGACCAACGGGCGGGCGGTGGTGCTGGGCGACCCCGGCCCCTGGGTCTGTTCCGGCATGACCGGTGGAACGGTCTATCTCCGGTTGCAGCCCGAAATGGGCCTTGACCTCGCGGCCCTGCAACGCCGTCTGGCGAAGGGCGCAAAAGTCGGGATGAGCCGCCTGAACGACAAGGACAAAGCTAATCTGCGCGAGTTGCTGGGCTACTATCACGCCGAACTTGAGGCCAGTGGTCAGCACGAGGAAGCGGCACACCTGATGCCGTTGCAAGCCGCCCCCGACCAGCACTTTATCAAAGTCCAGCCGGTCAATCAGCAGGTTGACCCCTCGATTTCGACGGAGTGATAGGGTTTCACCTATAAATAACCAAGCGGGGTCTGGCAAACAATTTGCCAGACCCCGCTTGGTTTGACCAAAGTGCGGGTTAGTGGTTTCATATTTATTAGATTACCTCTTTGTAATCTGCTTAATAACCTTTATATAATTTATTTGCTGAAAGGAAACCCGATGGCTGTATTAGAAGAAGGTGCGCCGTTTCCGGCTTTTGCGCTGCCTAACCAGGATGGTAAAACTGTTTCGCTCCAGGATTTCGCCGGTAAGTGGCTGGTACTATATATCTACCCGAAAGATGATACCCCCGGTTGCACGATTCAGGGGAATTCGTTTACTGCTTCCAAAGCCGACTTTGACGCGCTCAATACCGAAGTCGTCGGAGTAAGTCAGGACGATGTGGATTCGCACAAGAATTTTTGCAACAAGTTCGGCTTTACGATTGACCTGCTGGCGGACCCGGACAAAACTTTACTGGATGCGACCGGGGTCGGGCAGACCGAGCGTAGCGGGATTTCGTTCTGGAATCGCAGCAGCTTTGTAATTGACCCGCAGGGCATCATCCGCAAGGTTTATACCAAAGTAGTAGCCAAAGACCACGAACAGGCCCTTTTGCAGGATATTAAGGAATTACAAGCCGCCGCTTAGGGCGGGCTGAAATACAGTTTAACAGGGATAAACAGGATAGTTTTGAGTTTTGAGTTAAAAGGCCCGTCAATAATCGTTTTTCTTCCGCCTTCCGTCTTCCAAAACTCAGTCCTCAGTACTAACTTAGCCTGTCTATCCCTGTTAAATTTCAATAATTCCTGTTATTATTAGGGGAGTTGTTTGGCAGCCCCGATTGGGCATTATAAAAGGCAGTTAGATTTCGATGAATATGCGTATCCGCGAGGTGATGGCTTACAGTTCGCCAGAGGAGGCCCAGCAAGCCGGGGTAACGATTGAGGCCGCGATTGTAGTGCCGTTTATCGGCGATAAAATTGTGTTGTGCTATAACCGCTGGCGCAGTTGGGAATTTCCGGGTGGAACGGTAGAATGGCGCGAGCCGGTTTTGACTGCCGCCGAGCGCGAGTTGCGCGAGGAAAGCGGGGCCGAATTCTCCAAGCTGGAATTTGTCCAAATCTTGTGGCTGGAGCGCGGCGTATATCGCTCGTTCAAGGCGGCCCTGTATTACGCCGAAGTGAGCCACCTAAGCCCCCATTTTGACTATCACGAAATTGAGGAAGTGGCGGTATTTGATAAATTGCCGCCAATTTCCTCCATGAGTTTCGCCTGTGAAGCCGAGATTTACCAACTGGCGCTGGATGCCCGCTTGCGCTTTGAGGCTAAAGAAGGCCGGCATGATAATGAACTTTAAGAAAATAATCCGGGTATTTATGGATCGGGGTACCGCTTTAGCCCCGGTGCGCTCGAACACCTACCCCGATCCATAAATACCCCGATTACTTTGTGAAAATTTATCACTACTAGTGCGCTCAAACGCCAGCCCTGCTCTAGCCTGACTAAGCCCGACGACGATTGCGGGCGACCCCCACCGGTTCGGTTTCGGGCGCGACTGCCGGAGTATTTTCGGCAAAGCGGGCGGTCTCCTTGTCAATCCGGGCCTGCAAGCGGCGGTCCAGGTCGGCGAGTTCATCCGGGCTGAGGCGCTCCAGGTCAGTCTTGCCGTTGCAATAATAACGGGCGGCTGTCACCAGGTCGGACTTGGCGAAACCGTTGATTTCGGCCTTCATGAGCAAATCTTCCAGAGTAGGCCCAGCCGGGTGCAACAGCGCCAGGGCGGGCGCTTCTTCCAAGAGTTCCGGCTCATCACTAGGCGGCGGCGCAGTCATCGGCAATTGGCTCGTACCGTGTTCGCTCAGGCGGGTCAGAAAATCGCTAAAGCTGGGGTTGAGCAATTCGAGGCCAATCGGGAAAGCCGGGCTATTGCTCTTGACCACCCGGAAGACCCGCACCGGGCGCAAATCGTCCAGCCGCAACGAAGCCTCGACCAGCACATCCACGAAATATTCCAGCCCGCCACTGGTCAGCGGCAGCACCCGGCCCATCTCGTTTTCCTCGCGCTCCTCTTTGCCTTTCGCCCCAATCTGGTCGGTAATTACTACACACGCCCCGCTATCCACGCACAGGCGGCGCAATACTTCCTGATAAATTACCTGGTCCGCCGCTAGTTCCTCGGCGCTGGGCTGGGCGGTAGGATCGCCGGTGCGCTCACGGACGGCCATCACCGTTTCGCGGTGCTTGCGCCCAAAGTACATCGCCCAACTATCCAGAGCGTAGCAGCCATAATTCTGTTCGCGGCCCTCGCCATCCAGCGCCCAATCAATAAATTCGGGCAGTTCGTCGGGGTGCTGAACTTCGATAGCGTCAAACTTCGAGCCATCGCTCCCCGCCATCAATCGAGCTTTGCGCTCTACGTCAAAATAACATAGCCGCCCTAGCCCAGCATCCGACAGGCTCGACGCAAATACGCTCTTGCCTGTACCAGCCGCACCTCTTACCGCTAATACCAACCGCTGCTGGCGAGGTCGGCGGCTCAAAGGATTAACCCGTTTTCCAATCAAATTGCTCATATCGCGCTCCGTTATACTATTCTGGCGCTGCCAACCTAATCAGCCGCGCCCTTTACAGTCCCTACAAAAATCGAAAATCTGAAATCAAAAATCTGAAATCTAAGAGCCTATCCCGGTGGGTTGAGTAGCCGCCCTTGAAGACCAGGCCGGATGTACAAGGGGCCGCTCCTATCTGATGCCGTCTATCGGAATAGCTTCTAAATCAATAAAACCTGAGAACCAGGCTAGTATTCCCTATAAACATCTACCGAAAATTAGCCAGGTGCCAACTTTCCGTACACTTGTTCTGTATCATATCATATTTCGCACAAATTTTCTACGGATGCAAATCTCAAATCTCAAATCTCAAATCTCAAATCAGGTAGCCTGGTGAAAATGTGTTGATAGGCTTAACTCATGATGGCATCAACTCGCTTGAATTAGATTACCCGACTTTCGACTTTCGACTAGACATCCTGCCTAAAATCTGGTGGGGAAATCTGTGCGGAATAGACAAGTAAAAATATTCATAAAACCCTTATAATGGCAATATAATTTGGGGCAAAGCGGCCCGGCTGTTCTCGCAACGAAGCTTCATAAGCCAATCACATCAGGAAGAGACCCATAATATCAGGAGGAAGATTAGAAGTGAACAGAATTAAGCCTAACGCCCGGCTCAAGTTGAGCCTGGGACTTTTGTTATTAATGCTGACCAGTCTGGGGCTGGCGGCTTGCGGTGATGCTACCGCCACCTCTGCCCCCGCCGCGACCACAGCGGCGGCAACTACCGCCGCCGCAACCACCGCCAGCAGTGCGACGACTGCCGCTGCTGCTGCCGCAACCGACAAGAAGTACCGAGTCGGCTTTATCTACGTCGGGCCGGTGGGCGATGGCGGCTGGACTTTCGCCCACGAACAGGGGCGCAAGGCGCTGGAAAAGGCTCTGCCCAATGTCGTGACCAGCTTTGTCGAGAATGTACCGGAAAACCCCGCCGATGCCGAGCGGGTAATCACCGAGTTCGCCCAGAAAAACGACATGGTATTCACCACCAGCTTTGGCTACATGGACCCGACCATCAACGTCGCCAAGAAATTCCCGAAGGTCTTGTTTGAACACGCCACCGGCTATAAGACCGCCGAAAACGTGGCTAACTATCAGGTGCGGCAGTACGAGCCGCGCTATCTGGCGGGCATCGTGGCGGGCAAGATGACCAAGAGCAATCTGCTGGGCTATGTCGCCGCGTTCCCTATCCCGGAAGTCATCGGCGGAATAGACGCTTTCACCCTGGGCGCACGCTCGGTCAATCCGGCGGTCAAGGTCAAAGTCATCTGGACGAATACCTGGTTCGACCCGACGGTGGAAAAGACCGCCGCCCAGAGCTTGCTGGCAGCCGGAGCGGACGTACTGGGGATGCATCAGGACAGCCCGGCAGTGTTACAAGCCGCCCAGGAAGCCGGGAAGTACGCTTTCGGCAATGACTCAATTATGGAAAGCTACGCCCCTAAAGCGCATCTGGCCTCGCCTTACTGGGATTGGGGTAAATACTATGTCGAGCGGGTAAAAGCGGCGATGGCTGGGACATGGAAGCCCGGCGAGTATTTTGGTGGCTACAAAGAGGGCGTGGTCGAGCTTTCACCCCTCAATGCGGTTGTCCCTGCCGATGTCAAAACGCTAATCGAAACCAAGCGCAAAGCGATTGTAGATGGTACCTTAGCTCCGTATCAAGGCCCGGTAAAAGACCAGACCGGGGCAATTAAGGTCGCCGAAGGCCAGAAAATGAGCGATAAAGATATTCTGGGCATCAATTTCTTTGTCGAAGGTGTAGACGGCACGATACCCAAGTAGGAGCTAAGGGGGAAGTTTTGAGTTTTGAGTTTTGAGTTAAAATCTAACTACTAACCAGATTTTCTCAGCACTTAGCACTCAGCACTCAAGACTTTCCCCCTTACCCTTACCCTTGCCCTTAGATTTTAGACTTTAGATTTCAGATTTTCGACCCCACAAAAATGACAATTCCGGCGGTAAAACTAAAAAATATAACCAAACGCTTTCCGGGGGTGGTTGCCAATGACCAGGTTAATTTCGAGGTGCGCCCCGGCGAGATTCACGCGCTCTTAGGGGAGAATGGGGCGGGCAAATCCACCCTCATGAACATTCTGACCGGGCTGTACCAGCCGGACGAGGGCGAAATTGAGCTTTGGGGCAAAACTGTCGAACTCAAAGGCCCGGCGGACGCAATCGCGCAAGGTATCGGAGTAGTCTTTCAGCACTTTAAGCTAGTGCCAAACCAGACGGTTGCCGAAAATGTGGCCCTCGGAATGCGCCGCCCTCGGTTTTGGCTGACGCTGGGCAAAGTCGAGCGCGAAATGGCGGCGCTAGGCCTGCGGCTGAATCTACAGGTCAAGCCCGGCAACCGGGTCAGCAGCCTGTCGGTGGGGGAACAACAGCGGGCCGAAATCGTCAAGGCGCTCTATCTGGGCGCGAAAATTCTGGCGCTGGACGAGCCAACCGCCAACCTGACTCCCCAGGAAAGTCAGGGGCTTTTTATAGCCTTGCGCGGGCTGGCCGCCGAAGGTTATGCGATTATCTTTATCAGCCATAAGCTGGAAGAAGTAGTCAGTCTGGCGAGTCGGGCCACGATTTTACGGGCCGGGCGCAGCATCGCCACCCTGGAATTGAAGAATGAACCGGGCGAAAAAGAGAAATTGGCCCGCCTGATGATTGGGCGGGAGGCCGATGCCGACACCGCCAGCGAATTGGGCCTCAATCTTCCCCGCGAAACTCATCACCCCAAACATGAAGCCGGGGAAACTCTGCTGCAAGTGCTGAACCTCCAGACTACTGGCAACTCTGGTCAGCCGGTACTGAAAAACGTCAGCTTTCAGGCAGCGCGAGGCGAGATTGTTGGCCTCGTCGGGGTAGCGGGCAATGGGCAGCGCGAATTGGCGGAAGTCCTGACCGGGTTGCGTCCGATTGACGGTGGCACAATCAGTCTGAACTCTCAAACCCTGAACGGCTCTAGCGCCCGCGAAATCAAGCGGCGGGGAGTGGCGTTTGTCCCCGAAGACCGGCTGGGGGTGGGGCTTGCACCCGGCCTCGATTTGGAAGATAATTACTTATTGCGGGAATACTGGCGACCTCGGATGCACAGCGGGCCGTTTCTGCGCCGTCAGGCCGCCGGGGAAGAATTAGCCGCCGCGATTGCTCAATATGACATCAAGGTCGGCGACCCCTACGCCCCGGCCCGGCTGATGTCGGGCGGCAATTTGCAAAAACTCTTGCTGGCCCGCGAACTGGCTTCCAATCCGCAATTGTTAATCGTAGCCAACCCGACACGAGGGTTGGATATTGGCGCATCGGCCTACGTTCACGCCCGGTTGCGGGAAGCCCGTGACCGGGGCGCGGCAGTTCTGCTGATTCTGGAAGACCTGGACGAAGCCCTCTCGCTGGCAGACCGCTTGTTGGTGATGTACGAAGGCCGGATTATGGGCGAATGTCAGCCGGAGCGCAGCAGCCAGAATTTGCAGCAAATCGGGCTGATGATGGCCGGGGCTAATCCTGGTAATTCGGCGGACGTTTAGGGTGGAGGTAGCAAGCAGGTGAGCCTCAAGCAAGAACTGAATATCCTCAGCCCGACTTCCTCACCGCCGCCCCGGATAAAACGCCGTTTTGACCCGCTGGCGTTGGGTATCAGCGTGGGTAGTCCGGTGCTGGCGATTGGGCTGGCCCTGGCAGTCATTTCCATTCCCCTGCTTGTCACCGGCAAAGACCCGTTTTATGTCTATGGACAGATGTATCAGGCCGCCTGGGGCGACAGCTATGGGCAGTCCGAGACTATCGTCAAGGCTATTCCTCTGACGCTTTTGGGACTGGGGGTCGCTGTCGCTTTCAAGGCCCGCTTGTGGAATATCGGGGCAGAAGGGCAGTTCTATGCCGGGGTGATGGGCGCAACCGCGCTGGCCCTTACTTTTCCCGATTGGCCGGCCTGGTTAATTCTCCCGGCGATGGTCATCGGCGGGATGGCTTGCGGGGCATTGTGGGCGCTCGGCCCGGCCCTCTTGCGGGCGGGGCTGGAAGTAAACGAGATTATTACCACCCTCATGCTGAACTACGTGGCAATTTTCCTGTCGAACTATTTTATATACGGCCCCTGGAAAGACCCCAAAGGCTTTAACTTTCCCAAAACCCCGCCCTTCTCCGAGGCTACCTATCTGCCGATACTTTTGGAAAATACCCGGATTCATTCCGGGTTGCTCCTGGCAATCGCAGCGATGGCGGGAGTCTGGTTATTATTGAATAAAAGTAGCTGGGGTTTTGAACTCAAGGTGCAAGGCGAAAGTATGAATGCAGCTAAATATGCCGGGATGCGCGTCACCCGCAATATCGTCATCGCGTTTATGATAAGCGGGGCGCTGGCTGGGCTGGCGGGCATGAGCGAAGTCACCGGCATCGGGCATCGGCTAGAGCCTAATCTTTCGCCAGGCTACGGCTATACCGCGATTATTGTGGCGTGGCTGGCCCGCCTCAACCCCTGGGGTATCGGGCTGGTGGCGATTTTATTCGGGGGCTTGCTCAGTAGCGGTTTCACCATGCAACGGCTGGGGATTTCGTCCGGCCTGGTCACGCTGTTGCAAGGGGCAATCCTGTTCTTTGTGCTGGCAAGCGAAGCCCTCTCCCGCCGCTTGCTCTACACCCGCGCTCTCCGCCGGGCCGGAGGTAGTTAAATTGGATTTGGTCAACCTATTGGCGATTACGATTGCGGCTGGAACCTCGGTGCTTTTCGCTACCCTGGGCGAATTGCTGACCGAACGGAGCGGAGTACTAAACCTGGGATTAGAGGGCATGATGCTGGTCGGGGCGTTGGCGGCTTTTGCCGGGACGGTTGGCAGCGGAAATCTGTGGGTTGGGGTGGTTTGCGGGATGGCGGGCGGGGCGGCCCTGGCCTTGATTCACGCCTTCTTTACGATAACCATCGGGGTCAATCAGGTCGTCAGTGGGCTGGCCCTGGTTCTTTTGGGACAGGGTTTGGCCTCATATCTGGGGCGAGGATATATCGGGCAGGTTGTCCCGGACAGCTTCAAGCCGGTAGCCTTACCCCTTCTGAGCGATATTCCGATTTTGGGGCAGGCGCTTTTCCGGCAAGATTGGCTGGTCTATCTCTCGTTTATAATCGTACCGCTCATGTCAGTCTATATCTATCGCACCCGACCCGGCCTGAACTTGCGCTCGGTGGGCGATAGCCCCGCCACCGCCGATGCCCTGGGGATCTCGGTACCGGGAACGCGCTATGCTTATGTCTGCGCCGGAGGTGGGCTGTGCGGATTGGGCGGAGCATATATGTCGCTGGCCTATATCCCCAGTTGGAACGAAAATGTGACCGCCGGGCGGGGCTGGATTGCGGTTGGACTGGTTATTTTCGCTATGTGGAATCCCTGGCGGGCGCTGATTGGGGCGTATCTTTTTGGTTTTGTGGACGGGCTGGGGTTTCAGCTTCAAGCCGCCAAAGACCCGATTAATTTACTGGGTCTGAACCTCAGCGAAATTAATACCTTTTTTCTCAAGATGCTGCCCTATCTGGTAGTAATTGCCGCCCTGGTATTCAGCCAATGGCGACTCAAGGCCAGCCGCAAAGCCGCCTTTAGTGGCCCACCCGCCGCCCTGGGCCAGCTATATTTACGCCGCGATAAAAATTAGCCCTTAACTTTGGACTGCCGCGCTGGAAGTGCTTTTTTCCAGTTGCTTGACCAGGTAAGCCTCAATTGTATCGAGAATTTCCTCGCGCTGCTCATCCCGCAGCATTTCGTGACCGCTGCGATGAAACCAGACCAACTGTTTATCCTGGCTGGAAACCGTATTGTACAAAAACCGAAATATTTGAGGGTCAATCGTGCGGTCATGTTCGCTCCCGATTATCAGAAGCGGTACTTTGATGCTCGATAAAAGCTCTGGCTGACGGCTGTATTTGCCAAAATTCAGAAACTCCAACACCGAAGAAGTGGGCAGGTCGTGATAATTCTGGTTGGTCTCCATTTGGGCCGTTTCAAAGTAGGCTTTGGGGTCGTACTTGAATTTGTAGGTCTTTTGGACGCGGGCAATAAGCGGGGCTAAAACTACCAATTTGGATTTGGACTTGAGGGCCGGGGCAAGCACTACCAGGGCTTGAATCTTTTCTTGCTGCTTACGAACCAGCTCGAAAGCTACCAGACTGCCCATCGAAAGCGCCACCGGAATAACTTTCTCACATTCCTCCAACAGTTCGTCCAAGGCTTTTTGGCCGTCCTTAACCCAATCCTCCCACGTCACCCCAATCAGGTCGGTGGGTTGCCCCATGTGGCCCCGCAACACCGGCAACCGATAGGGAATGCCGTGTTTTTCCAGGCGTGGAACTACCGGGTCAATTACGTTGACATGCGAACTGAAGCCGTGTAACAACAAGACCCCAAACGGCGCTTTAGCCATAATTTCCTCCTTTGGCAGTGGCCAGTGGTCGGCAAGCTAGTTTTGAGTTTGGAGTTAAAATGCCAACCACTAGCCGTTTTTTCTCAGCCCTCAGCCCTTTTTTGACCTTCGATTTCAGATTTCAGATTTTCGATCCTAATAAGCATTTTTGTCGGTAAAGATTACGATTATCGTCTTGAGCATAATCTTCAAGTCGAACAGCACCGACCAATTTTCAACATAATATAAATCATAGCGGGTGCGCTCGGCAATCGAAGTATCGCCCCGCAACCCATTGACCTGCGCCCAGCCCGTAATACCGGCTTTTTCTTGATGGCGACGCAGATAGCGCGGAATCGTCCGGCTGAATTCTTCCACAAATTCGGGCTGTTCCGGGCGCGGCCCAACCATGCTCATATCGCCCAGCAATACATTAATAAACTGAGGCAGTTCATCGAGACTGTAGCGCCGAATAAAGCGTCCAAAGCGGGTGCGGCGCGGGTCATTGGCAACCGTCCAGCCGGCATCGGGCAACCCAGCGTTAAAGCGCATCGAACGGAATTTCAGAACGGTAAAAGGCTTGTTATCCAGCCCTACCCGTGCCTGAGCATAGAAAACCGGGCCACGCGGGTCGGTCAGCTTTATCAAGAGGGCAATGATAATCATTAGAGGTGAAACCAGAATCAAAACCAGGGCGCTGATAAAAACGTCCATCGTGCGCTTGATAACCCGATTTACCCCGCGTAAAGCGACATCCTTGACCGAAACCAGCGGCAGTCCGGTCAGGGCGCTGATACTGACCTCGTTGGCGGTAATCAATTGAAAAACCTGGGGATAAATCCGAATATTAACCGGCAGGTCGTCACATAGCCCTACCAGGTCATAGAGTTCCTCCTGGGTTGCGTCTGAAACCGCAATAATCAATTCGTCGGCCCGATGACTACGGACAAGCTGGGGCAAATCGGCGATGTGGCCCAACAGCGGTACGCCTTCGCTGACCTGACATTCATGTTCAGATTGGGGTTGACCGCAGATAACCCCGACGACCTTGTAGCCCAGGTCGGGATTAGCCTGTACCCGCCGCACAATCCGGGTGGTCGGGTCGCCCACCCCAACAATCAGGATGCGAACTTGGGCGACCCCTAACCGTCGGAGCAAGGCCACCAGCCAGCCAAATATCCAGCGTTCCACCAGGGTTAAAGCAATTATCAGAACCGCCGAATAGCCCAGAATTATCCTCGAATACTGGAAATTTGGCCCGATAATAAACGAATTGAGGAAGACTGCCAGCACCAGTCCCAGCCCGGTGGCGGCGCAGACCCGATAAAATTCGTCAATCTTGCTGTAGCCGCGCTTGAGCCGATATAGCCCCTGCACATTAAAGGCCAGTAGCACCGACCCGGTAGAAATTAGCAAAATCAGCAGATAGTTGCTGGGATTGAAATCTACAAACGGCCCGCCAAAATCAATCCGTTTGCGGACGGCATAGGACAGCCAAAAACCGACCAGCATTGCGCCCAAATCAAGGGCCAGTTGACAGACTGTGAAAGCAAACTGAGCCAGTTCCCAGCGCCGCATTTCGGGACGGCGGCGCGAGGGAGCGGCGGCTATCGGCGGCAAACCGGGGAGCGATTCATCCGGGTCAGAGGAGGCATCGGCAGCGGCAGTCGTCACCAAAACTGGCCCGGACTCGGCCAACACCGGGATAGCCGGGCTGGAAGCGGCGGGCAAACCTTCTATCAGCTTTTGGGGGTCTAGTTCTTCTAAATCTTTTTTCAAGCTTTTATTTGCTAAATTTCCTCTTACCTCAGCTAACCCGCTTCCGGGCGCGAGGTCGCAGGGCATTGCGGGCTAAGGCCAGCCCTTCTTTGGCGTAAATTCCAAAGTAAATCAGCCAGTTTAACCCGAAGAAAGTATGCGAGGCGAAATGCTTACGGTGGAAAATCCGCATGGCATCGTAAAAATTGACGATTGCCCCGGTACTGCGCTGCTTGCTACTTTCGCCCTTATAATGAATTACGGTTGTCACCGGGTTATAGTAGACCTGCCAGCCCTGCTGCTTGATGCGATAGGCCCAATCCAAATCCTCGCCGTACATAAAGAAGGCTTCGTCCAGGATTCCGACCTGACTGACCGCCTCGGCCCGCACCAGCATAAACGCTCCGCAAACGCTATCTACTTCGTACATCTTATTAACGTCCAAGTAGCTCAAATTGTAGCGGGCGAATCGGCGATTTTTGGGAAAGAGCTTGCTCAAGCCCAACATGCGATAAAACGAAACTTCGGGAGTAGGAAAGCTACGGCGGCAGGCCCAATCTAGCGAACCATCTTTTTTGACCAGCTTTGGCCCAACTATCCCCGCCGCCGGGTGAGCTTCCATAAAATCATAAAGCAGCTGGAAGCAATTCGGCGGCACAACCGTATCTGGATTTAGCAACACGATATACCGTGCTTCAGGCCGACAGCCGATAGCCAGACCGTTTACATCCGGCGAGGCTGTTCCGGCATCCGGTTCTAGCGGGCAGATCTGACGCAAGGCTAAATTATTGCCATACGAAAAGCCGCCATTGCGAGGACTGACCAAAACCGTCAGCGCAGGGTGATTTGGCTCGAACTCCCGCCGCAACATTTCGACACTATCATCTTGTGAACCGTTCTCAACCACATAAACCCGCCATCGGAAATCGCACTGGCTGGCAAAGACCGATTCCAGGCAAGGCCGCAGCAGGTGAGCGGTATTATAGTTGACAATCACAATGTCGAGGTCGCTTTTGAAATTCTCGGGGGGGGCAATCTGTCCGGCGGGAGCGGCCTGTGATGAAGTTTGGGTAACGGTCACTAAATCTCTTCCTCCAAATTACACTTCCAAACTAAAACCTCAGTCAGGAGTTTTTTGTATATAGTCCGCCTCATTATAGCAAACCTGTCACGCCTTTTCAGCGGTTATCCACATACCGGGCCATATCCAGCTTGACTCAGGCTAAAGCCTGGCTGATAATAGCCGCCATGTCTATAATTTGTGAGAAGGAAACGGCTGACAAATAATGCTCCCCAGCGAAACACCCGCCCAAGATGCCAATAGTTTGCTCGAATCAGAAATTTTAATAAACGAGAACCCCAATGAAGTTGACCCGCCCGGCAAGACGCAAGGCCCAGCCCTGGGCGGCGGGATTATTCGGGCCGCAATTATCATTTCGATAGGCAATGTACTGACCCGCATTTTCGGGGTCATGCGCGAAAGCGTACTGGCGGCGCTTTTTGGAACGGCGGGAGTCACGGCTGCCTTTACCATTTCCGATAATGTTCTCTCGATTTTCTTCGATTTGTTGGTGAGCGGGGCAATCAGCGCGGCCCTGATACCGGTTTTGAGTCGTTACGCCGCCGATCCTGCCCCCGAAAAGCGGGCCGAGTTCTGGCATATCGTCAATACCCTTTTGACCATGGGTTTGCTGGCGGCGGTTTCGGTTATGGTTCTCTTGCAACTGGTCGCGCGACCTTTAGCGGACTTTATGGCCCAGGGCGAGGAAGCCGAAATCCGGCGCTTGACCGAGGGCCTGATTCGGCTGATTCTATTCGGCATTATCTTTCTAGGGGTCGCCTCGATAATAATGGCGACCCTGCAAGCCCTCCAACGGTTTGCGTGGTCGGCCCTGTCGCTGGCGGCCCGCAATGCCAGCGTGGTACTCATCACCCTGATTTTTGGACAATGGTGGGGGGTATGGGCGATGGTCGGCGGAGTCGTGGTTGGCACTTTTATGCTGGTTGTGTTGCAAGCCCCCGGTCTGCGGGATTTGCCGTTGCGGGTCAGCTTTGACTGGCGGCATCCGGCTATCCGCGAAATCCTACGGCTATATCGGCCTATCTTTCTGGGGCTGGCGATAACCAGCGCGGTGCTGATTATAGACCGGGCGCTTGCCAGTACCACCGGCAAGGACAGCCTCGGCGCAATGCGCTTTGCCACCACTTTGCAGCAATTTACGTTGGGGCTAGTCGGCAGCGCCCTTTCTATCGCCATTCTGCCAACCCTCTCGCGGCAGGCCGAAAATAGCGATTTATCGGCCTACCGCCATACTTTGATGAGCGGCCTCAAGCTGCTGATGGTTTTGATACTACCGGCGACCTTGGGCCTCCTGGCAATTGCCATTCCGACTATCAGTTTGTTGTACGAGCGCAACAATTTTGGGGAAACGAGCCGATGGCTGACCTTTATCGCTCTGCTGGGCTATTTGCCCGGTATTCCAGCGGCAGCAATTGACCAAATCCTTATTTTTGCCTTTTACGCCCGCAAGAATACCCTTACCCCGGTGCTGGTCGGAGTAGTTGCCAATCTTGCGTTTTTGGGGCTGGCCTTGCTGTTTACCAATGTCTTTCAATTTGGGATGATTGGGCTGGTAGTAGCTAACTCGCTGCAACAAATCATTCACATGACTATAATGCTGGTCTTGCTGCGGGCCATCTTCGGGCGATTGAGCGGCGATGGGTTGCCGGAAACCACCCTCAAGGCATTTCTGGCGGCCCTGCTTCTGAGCGGAGTGGCCTTTTTAACCTCTCAATTGGTAGCCGCCTGGCTGGGGCATGTCGGGTTCGGGCCAAACCTGCTGGCAATAATCGCCGGAATTGGGGCGGGTGGCTTGAGTTATCTTTTCGCGCTGCGCGTCCTGAAAGTAACCGAGATGAGCCAGATTTGGAATGCGGTTGTCCGCAAGCTGTTCAAATCTACTCGAAGCAATCTTTAAGCTGATTCAGGCTATTAGAATTGTATTAAAAATGATTGATTTAAAAAGACCTGTGTTATAATAACGCGGCTACATTCACGTAAAGTAGGTCTATATACAGCGAGTTGTGTAAATATTAGTCCAGATTGGGAGTATTGCTTTACTCCTTTATACCTCCAATATGGTTGCAATTTGCGGTACTTTACTGGAAGTAGTGCGAACATCGAAACTGTTTAATTTACTTGGAGCATAATAACTATGTCTATAAATATTTCCAGCGAGGCCTATGAGCAGGCTGGGACAACACGCCTGAATTTGGGTCGTCGCAAATTTCTCAAGGAGTTGGCGGCCCTGGGTGGTCTGGCGGCAACCGCCGGTATTCTGGCGGCCTGTGGCGACCCGACTGCGACCCCCGTTCCGGCTACGACGGCAGTAGCGACTACTGTCGCCGCAACCACCGCCCGCCCCACTACGGCATCGGCTACTACCTCGGCGGCTACGACGGCGGCGGCAACCACCAGCGCCCCGACTACCTCAGCCCCGACTACCTCAGCCGCGACCACTGCCGCCCCAACTACAGCAGCCCGGACTACGACGGCGGCAACCACTTCCGCCGCAACTACTTCGGCAGCGACCACCGCGGCGAGCGGCGGTACAGCCCCGGCGGGCTTTGAGATGCTTGGGCCGGTGGCTAACTTCAAGGCCGATGGCGACCCGGCGGAGTTCAAGGTCAAGGATGTTAAAGGCTTTGTGTACAACAAGGGCGGACAATACCTTATTTTCAGCAATATATGTACCCATCAAGGTTGCGAAGTGCCTTACGACAAAGCTTCCGCCAAGTTTGTTTGTCCCTGTCACGGCAGCACTTATGATAAGACTGGTGAAGTCCTCAATGGCCCGGCCCGCACGCGCTTATCTCAATTTGAAGCGACTGTAGTCGGCGGCGCAGTCTATGGAAAACTGAGCAAGTAGATTTATCGTCTACTTGCTTTTTTGATTGGGGCTTTAGCTCATTGGCAAGCTAAAGCCCCGGATAATAGTACCTTTGCAAATTTTCCTGACCGCGGCTGCCCAATAATAAAGCTGACATTAAAATTGAAGAATGAAAGCCTATTGTTAATTTGTGCTAAAATGAGCGATGAGGATTGGTGACTTGTAACTCTGGGAGATTAACAATGCTAACTGACGAGCAACTGGCTTTTTATGAGGATAACGGCTACATTTTGGTAAAAGGCTTGCTATCAAAGACCGAAGCTGCCAGCTTTCGAGCCGAATGTCATAGTCTGGCCCAACGCCTGAGCGCCCAAAAAAGTATCGAGGCTACCTGGGGTAGCGCCAGGACAAGTATTCCTAATGCCCAGGATAGCTCATTATTACATTGCCACGATGTTCAATTTTTTGGGGCAGCTTTTAGCCGCTTGCTGGTAGATGAACGCTTTACGACAATAGCCTCTTCTCTAATTAAAAGCCCTAATGTCCAATTACACCACAATAAAATGTTTATCAAACCCCCCGAAAAAGGCTCGCCCTTTCCCTTGCACCAGGATTATCCCTACTTTCCTCATTATGGGCAAAGTGTGACCGCCGCTATCTTTCATTTTGACGATGCTCCCCTGGAAAAAGGCTGCGTGCGGGTAATACCTGGCAGCTACAAGGACGGCCCATTGCCGCATATTGAAACTGGCAGTTGGCATCTTTCCCCGGAAAAATATCCGCTTGAATTGGCTACGCCTTGCCCGGCTGAGGCTGGCGATGTCCTTTTTTTCAACTACATGACGGTGCATGGCTCTGGTCTGAACGTGAGCAGCGAAGCCCGTACTACCCTCTTAGTCCAGTTTCGTGACCCAAGTGACCTACCCACCAGACCCCAGGTTCGCCCGTCACGCGGGCAAGGTATGATATTGCGGGGGATTGACCCACTACTTAACTCAGGCCCAGAGCAGGTAAGATAGTGCCGGTGAAGAAATCCTCAAAGCTGGGATTCGATGGTTGCAGCACAGCATCGAATCCCAGCTTTGAGCTTTAGTTCAGATTTCAGGTTTCCGCTAATTCAAGAGTTCCGCAAAACTGAAAATAGTGTTAAAATATACTTTGTTCCGGCTTTCTGGTCGGTAACTGAACTTAGTAAAGTTTTTATGAACAAAGGCTGACGGCTTATGGCAATGACCGATAATCAAGTGCTGGCGCGAGGGGTGAAGTGCCAGGTTAGAACCTTCAACCGCGACGATGTAGACCGCTGGATGGAGTGGCCGCCCCACCTTGATCCATTGTATGCCGCCAGTTATCCCCGTCCCATGAACCGTTACGAGCGCGATGCCTGGTATTTCGAGCGGATTAATCGGGCGGATTATATGATGTTCGCGGTGGATGACCCGCAAGGCCATCTGGTTGGCTTGATTACTTTACGCAATATAGACCGCCAGCGTAGCCATGCGGTGCTGGGTATTACTTTGCGGCCCGAAGCTCTCAGCTATGGCTATGGCACCGACTCGCTCTGGGCTTTTTTGACTTACTACTTCGATAGCTTGCGTTTTGATGCGATGATGCTGGATGTGGCAGCTTACAATCGCCGCGCCCAACGGGTTTATGAAAAGTGTGGCTTTGTCTACACTGGCGAACATTGGGGGCATTTTGACGATTACAGCGTCTTTAGCAACGACCACTATCGCGGTCTGCGCCAATATTTCCGGCGACACGGCGCGTGGATCGAAACCCTTTTTTACGATATGGTGCTGCGTCGCCACGATTATTACCGACGGCGACAATTGGGCCTCAATCCGACGATAAAGCGATAAAAACAATAACAGCAATAACAGCAATAAATATAATTAAAATCATGAGCGATACCCCCCAAAAACCAACCAAAGCCAATCTCTTAGCCGCTCTCAAACGCGAATTAGTCTTTATCGAGCTTAAAGACAGCGTGCGCCAGGAATTAGGGCTACCGGCGCTTGTCCCCATGCTGAAATCGGATTTGGACAAGGAAATGGCGAATGGCGAGATTCCGGCCTCAGCCTTCACCGCCGCCATCGAAGCCCTCAAATTATTGCAACCCGACCTCAAGGAATATGACCGCTTCCTGGCTCGCTATTATCTGCTGGAAGGCGAGCGGGCCATGCAGCAAGACCCGCCTGACGATTATCAGGCCCAACGCTATTTTGAAAAGTCGGCGGAATTAGAACAGGCCGAGCTTTCCGCCGAGGCTGCTTTCTATCTGGCGGCCTTGCTATCGCCCGACGATGAGGAAAAGGCGATAGACCATTATCAGCTCTCGATTGAACTAAATCCGCAAGCCGCTGCCCCTCATTTTGAACTGGCCCGTTTGCTAAGGGAACGCCGCGACCTGAGCGGGGCGCTGGCAGAATTTGAAGCCGCTTTTCGGCTCGAACCGAATAATGCCAGCCTGCTAAATGAAGTCGGGGATACTCATCTGATGGCGGACGATTTGCTCAAGGCGCAGGCGGCTTTTCGGCGGGCGGCAGAGCTAGAACCGGATTACTGGGTGCTGCCGGTCAAGCTGGGGATTGTAGATTACAATCTGGAAGATTTTCCGGCGGCTATTCGGAATCTGCGGCGCGGGCTGGACGAATCGCCCAACGAACTGGACGAAGGCTACGACCAATTCTTGTATGTCGAAGGGCTATATTATCTAGCCCTGGCCTTCCGAGATACTGGTCGGCCTGAACAATCCCGCAAACTTATTCGGGCGGCGCTTCAAATCAACCCGGAGCATGAAGGGGCGCTTACCTTCGAGTTTTAATCCTGAATTCGAGAAATTAGAGTTGGGTTAGCTCTTCCAAAATCGCTTGACGCTTACCTAAGTATAGTATATAATAGTTAAGCTAAGGCCAGTTGGAAAACAGCTTGTAGCCTTTCGCAATATGTTATATTATGGCAATAGCTGGTTTTGGTGGCCCAAAATCGGCCCTACGCTTAATAGCTAAAAACTCTCAAAAAAGGAGATTTGCTTACGGTCACTCAATTCAAAAAACCCCCGGTGGGTTCTGCGCCCCAAACTAAAGTACCAACCTCGAAAAATGGCGCGGCCCAACCCCAAGAGCTAAACGGTGAAGTTGCAGCTCTTAACCCGGTCGAAGCTACATCGCTCCCAGCCATCCTCGATGCGACGATTCCCGCTCAAGATGACAATTTTTCGGATTTACCGCCCCTGGAAGACCTGAAAGTCGGGCCAAAGCAAAAACGGCCTCGTAACGTCACTCACCAAACCACTCCGCCCCGCGAAAGGGCTTTGCTGGTGGGTATCGGGCGCAATGGCGATTTATTCGAGGTGGAAGACTCGCTGGACGAGTTGGCCCAGTTGTGCGAAACCGCCGGGCTGGAAATTGTGGGTAGTATTTCGCAAAATATCGGTGCGCCCCATCGCTCTTTCCTGGTGGGTACGGGCAAGGTGCAGGAAATCAAGCAGCTCAAGGAAGAATTAAAGGCGGATATAATTGTCTTTGATTTGGAGTTAAGCCCAACCCAGACCCGTGAGCTGGAAAGCGCCCTCGAAATCAAGCTGATTGACCGCACCGGGATTATCCTCGACATTTTTGCCCGTCGCGCCCGAACCCACGAAGGCCGCTTGCAGGTTGAGTTAGCCCAGCTGGAATATCGGTTGCCCCGGTTGACCCGTCTTTGGACTCACCTTTCCCGACAAGCTGGCGGTGGTGGGGGCAGTGGCGGCAATGCCGGAGTCGGGGTACGCGGCCCTGGTGAAACCCAATTGGAAATTGACCGCCGGAGTAGCCGGGCGCGAATCAGCCACCTCAAGCACGAGTTGGAACAGGTTCACACTCACCGCGAGTTGTACCGTCAGCGCCGCCGTCAAGCCGGGATTCCGGTGGTCTCGCTGGTGGGTTACACCAACGCCGGGAAATCCACTCTGTTAAACAAGCTGGCGAGTGCCAATGTTCTGGCAGAAGATAAACTGTTTGCGACCCTTGACCCGACTACTCGCCGGGTGAAGTTACCCAATGGTCGGGAGATTTTGCTGACCGATACAGTGGGCTTTATCCAACGCCTACCAACCGGGCTGGTCGAAGCTTTCCGCTCGACCCTGGAAGAAGTCAACGAAGCTGATTTGCTGATTCATGTGCTGGACTTTACCCATCCGAATTCTCAGGAACATTCCACTACGGTTGAGAAAGTTCTAAAGGAATTGGGGGCGGATACCAAACCACGCATTGTGGCGCTTAACAAAATTGATATGTTCGAGGGCGATGAGGGCGGAGTTTTGTCGCCGGAAGAAGTTACCACCGAATTCGAGTTGCCTGCCGAATATATCCCGATTTCGGCCTCAAAAGGGCTGGGAATTGACCTGCTACTACAGGCCATCGAAAAAGAGCTGGATAAAAGTTTGGTTGAAATTACGGCTCTAATTCCTTACGGACAGGAAGAATTGGTGGCGATGTTTCATCAAAACGCGGTGGTTGAAAAAGAGGAATTCCGCGAAGGCGGGACTTACCTCAAGGGGCGAATTCCCAAGCAGTTCGTCTACAGCTATCGCCGCTATCAGGTCGGCAAACAAAAAGCTTCTTAAACTTAATTCTTAATTGTTCAGCCAACCTCGTAGGGCGACCACGCAGGGCCGCCCTACCCCAATCACTAATTCTTAAACTCAGACTGGAAGAGCAACGAATTAACTTGCTAAAGCATTTTAGTAGGATAATTCGTTGCTCAATAGGAAAATAGCCAGTACCAGTAGGCCAACGCTCAATAGCGGCATTATAACTAACACAAAAACCATCGCCAGACGAATTAAGCGCGAGTCTTCTACTTCAAATTCCAGTCGGTTTTCGGCGGGGATAGCTTGCATCACTTTCACTCCTGTAATTTAAACCGGGTTTTCTAAATTGAGGTTTAGCGGCAGCCGGACGCTAAAACAAGTGCCTTGACCCAACTCGCTCTTTACCCCAATTTCACCACCATGAGCCTGAGCTATCAACCGGGCGATATAAAGCCCCAGCCCAGCCCCGGTTTGACGGACGGCGCTCGTCTGGCTGGCCCGGTAGTGGCGCTGGAAAATATAGGGCAAATCGGTGGGCGCGATACCAGACCCGGTATCGCTGATATTCACCATCGCCCAGCCCGTGACTGGCTGTCCGCTTTCCAACCCATCCAGAGCATAAACCTGTGACAAATCCAGGCTAACTTTACCACCGCCAGGGGTATGGGTCAAGGCGTTATCCAGCAAGTTAAAAAATAACTGCTTGAGCATATCGGCATCCCCCGCCAGGGTAATCTGCTCAAGCTGCTCGATACTAAGTTCGACCTGGGGGCGGACAAACCGCATCTGGTGGACAACCTCGATTAGCAACCCGTCCAACTCAACCGGGCGCAGGTTGTGAGATTGTAAACGGGGCGACATTCCGGCTTCGGTGCGGGCGTGGGTCAGCAAATTGACCACTAACCGCGAGAGGCGGCTCAGTTCGGTATTGACCTGTTGAACTTCCTGGCGTAGTTCGCCTTGCACCGCCGGATTATAAAGCATTACTTCAATCTGACCCCGTAGCGCGGTCAGGGGAGTGCGTAGCTCGTGCGAGGCATCAGCTACAAAGGCCCGCTGCCCCGCGAATCCGGCTTCCAGGCGACCTACCATCTGGTTAAAAGCCTGGGCCAGCAGCTCGACCTCGGCGCTGGTCGGGGGGCAATTCAGCCGCAAATGTAACCCCTGCTCACTCAGGCTGTGCATGGTTGAGGCCAGTTGGTTCAGGGGCTGTAACTGCCGCCGGGTCAGCCAGTAGCCAACCCCATAGGCCAAAATCACCGCGAATAGCCCGGTCAATACCAGGACTGTCGTCAAGACAACCCCAACCCGCTCGACGGCCTGAAGCGATTGAAATACCTGGGCCACCGCCAGCAGGTTATTATTTTCATCGCGCAGAGGAAAAGTCAGCGTCCGCACCTGTCCCCCGGTAATATCCTGGGTGGTGCTAAAAGTCGGTTGTCCCGCCAGAGCTATCTCAAAATCGGCCTGCGCCATCGGCAAGCGGTCACGGGCCAGACCGGGGGTAGTGGTCAGGGTCTGCCCGCTAGTTTTGTCTATCACTTTGAGATAAAAAGGGTCTGCCGCCAGTTCGCCCGACGGGTCGCTCTGAATTAAGCGGTTAAAGAAAGCAGTGTCCAGCAGTTGCCCGGAGGCTTGCCACATCCGGGTCACGGTCTCGAACTCGGCGGCCCTTTGGCGCAACCGTCCATCCATTTCGCTCTGCAAACGGCGCGTAACCAGTTCGTGCGATATAAAGCCCATAACCAGCAGCACCAGCACCAGCACGATTACATTCCCCAATACCAGACGGCTGGATAGCGTGCGGGGCAACCAAAGCCAGTTTATCGGCTCGCGTAACGGCTCACGGTTTGAGAACATAGCCTATCCCCCGAACAGTGTGAATCAGGTCGGCCCGGTTTCCCGCATTGAGTTTGGTGCGTAAATAATTGATGTAAACCTTGATGACTTCCAGTTCGGCCTCGTTATCGTAACCCCAGACCCGCTCGAAAATCATCTCTTTGGTCAAAACCTGTCCGGCGTGCTGTACCATCAGTTCCAGCAGATTATATTCGCGGGTAGTCAATTCCAACAATGCTCCACTCCGCCAGACCTGCCGTGAAACCGGGTCTATTACCAGTTCGCCCGCCTCGATTTTCTGATTTTGGCGGGCCAGATTTTCCACCCGGCGCAACCCGGCCCGGATGCGAGCCAATAGCTCCTCAAATGCAAAGGGCTTGGTGATATAGTCGTCCGCCCCACTATCCAGCCCGTTTACCTTGTCGTTCAGACTATCTCTGGCCGTCAGCATCAAGACCGGCAGATTGCGGTCGCCCGCCGCCCGTACCCGACGGCAGACCTCACACCCGTCCACATCGGGCAGCATCATATCCAGCACCACCAAATCGGGCGGGCAATCCCTGATAAGGTCAAGGGCGGCTTCGCCACAGGCTACGACCATCACTTGAAAGCCCTTATAGGCCAGGCCGCGCTGGATAAAACTGGTTATTTGCGGCTCATCGTCAACCAACAGAATACGTTTCATGCCTTTGTCCTTCTCAAAAAATCAGGAAGCTTGAAATGTAATAGCTGAACGAAATGGTTGCAACTGCTTAACTGTTCAGCCAGCCTTAGATTTGTCACGCTCCTTTATGGGGTGTGAGCGAAGCGAAGGATAAAGATTCTTCGCTTCGCTCAGAATGACAGGGCTGAATAGTCACGAACCTGTTGCAATTTTATAGCCAGAGCTGAGGGTTTGATGTTGGCATGATAGCAGGTTTTTAGGCAACAGGGAATAGGGTTTTAGCCCAATTCAATAAAGATTTCCAAAAGATTCCCAAAACATTTCTAACGAGTTTTTAATCTGAGATTTACCGAACATTAACCAAAGGGCGTTAAGTTATCAGCAGCTACCTCGTATTCAGGACTTGTTTTGTAACTCGCCTAACTGCTTTAAATCGGCTTTAAAGGACGAATTTCAGATGGTTGAAAAAAATGAGCCAGAACCCACCATAGAATCCCAGCTTACGCTGCCGGAGCAGGTTCAACCGACTGAGCCAGAACCCCCGGCGGAAGAATTACAGCTTGCGCCCCCGGCGCACTCTCTCATTCCCCACGTTCCAACCCCGGAAGCTCCCACCGCCCCCATTCCACCCGATAATTTGCCACCGTCATCGGCGCATAATCGTTCCGGCTGGCTATTCGCCTCCGGGCTGGGGATGCTGCTAATATTCTTGGTGCTGATTAGTATCGGTTACGTATCCGGTTTTCTGGACGAACTAACGGCCTTGTTACTAGCCGGATTAGTGGCGACCCTCCTGGTGGTAGCCATCATTCTGCTTTCCACCCGCCGAAGACGATAATTCGGTAATTACCCCGCCGGAGTAATTACCGCCTGCCGAAAGTTGTAATAACCGTACCAAAGGCCCGCTACCATAAAAGTCAAAATCATTGGAATATCCACCCACAGGCTGATTTCGGGGGCAGTATGGTAAAGCAAAGCGCGGACCGCATCGGCAGCATAGGTTGTCGGATTGAGATAGGCGAACACCTTGAGTTGCATCGGCATTTCGTGGAGCGGATAAATCGCATTGGACAAAAACAGCACCGGCAAATTCATCACCATAATCAAGGTGTGATAACTCTCCATGCTTTTGGAGGTACAGGCAAAGGCGGCGGCAATCCCCACAAAGCCCAGCGAATATGCCCCGACTATAACTCCAGAAACCAAAAGGCCGCCCAGGTCGGCCCGCAAAGTCGCCCCTAGCAATAGGCCCATTACCAGGACAATTGCGGCTTGAATCAAGGCTTTGGTCAGGCCACTTGCCATCGTCCCCAGCAGCACCGCCAGCCGGGGAATCGGGGCAACCAGATATTCCTTGATAACCCCATTAATTCGCTCGATGAGTAGGGTCGCGCCGCCCAGCACCGCCGCCGTCAGACTGGTCAACAGCATAATACCGGGGGTGATAAAAGCGATATAGCTCATACCGAGGTTAAGTTCGCGCACCATGCCTTCCATGCAGACCCCAAACAGCAGCATCCACAGAATCGGGGTCGCCAGCGTGCCGCCCAATTCCATACTGCTGACCCAGAATTTACGCATGTGCTTGAGCCAGAGGGTATAGACCCCCGTTAGCATCCCATCGAAAGTGCCAGCCTGTTGGCGAACCGGGGCAAAGGCCGCCCGCTCAGGTTTTCTCGTTACGGTTGCCATTAGTCGCGTAACCTCCTCCCGGTATGCTTAAAGAACACTTCGCTCAGACCGGGCCGTTTTATCGAAATATCGGCGACCTTAAACCCGTGTTGTTCCGCCAGTTCGACCAACGGTTTGAGGGAGCGCCCGGCTTCGATTTTCAGCCCCACCTGAATGACCTGTTCGGCCTCGGCGGTTTGAGCTTCTGGCCCATTGACAAATGCTACCCATTCCAGACTTTGCAGGGCTGCAATCAGGGGCGCATTATCACCAATCCCGGTGATACTCACTACGTCTGCGCCCAGCGCCCCGACCAATTCGGCGGGCGAACCTTCGATTACGATTTTACCTTCATTGATGATGCCCACCCGGTCTGCCAGCTTTTCGGCCTCATCCATATAATGGGTAGTCAAGAGCAAGGTCAGCCCTTTTTCCTGCTTGAGATAGGCCAGGTATTCCCAGATCCGCTCCCGGTTGTGGGGGTCGAGGCCCAGGGTCGGTTCGTCCAAAAACAGCACCGCCGGGCGCGTAAGCAGACCGCGAGCCAGTTCCAGGCGGCGCTTCATGCCCCCCGAATAAGTCTTTACGGGACGGTCAATCGCTTCTTCCAGTTCTACCAGGGCCACCAGTTCGGCGGTGCGGGCCTTGATTTCGGCTTTAGGCACTTTGTAGAGCCGCCCGTGAATATCCAGCAGCACTCGCCCACTCAAGTTTTTATCCATCACGGTTTCCTGAAAAGTCACCCCGATATGACGGCGCACCTGAGCGGCTTCCCTGACTATCTCGAACCCGGCGACCCAGGCGCTACCGCTATCGGGTGTTACCAGAGTAGTGAGCATATTAATCGTAGTGGTTTTACCCGCTCCATTCGGCCCTAGCAGGGCATAAATCTGGCCTGGCTCTATCCGCAAATTCACTCCGTCTACGGCCTTGACCTTGCCAAAGCTCTTTTCCAGCCCCAGCGCCTCAATCATGGCGGACTGTTCTGCCCTTCGCAGACTTTGGGCAATTTCTCTTTCTAAAGCAATTGTCATGTTTGCCTCTTCTAGTAGTGGTCAGTGGTCAGTGGTCAGTAAGAAAGTTTTGAGTTTTGAGTTTTGAATTGAAATACCAACCGCTGTCCTGCATTTACTCAGCACTACTGTATTTCACTGACCACTCACCACTCACCACTACGGTTCGCTCGACTTACGAGTTTGCAGGAAAGCCACCAGACTTTTGAGTTCATCGGATTTGAGGGTACTGCCATAGGCCGGCATTCCTACCCCACCATTGAGAATCCGGGTAATAAGCTGGCTCTCGTTGCGCCGTACGCCGACATTCGACAGGTTTGGCCCTTTGCCGCCGCCATAATCCCCAACCCGATGACAATATTCGCAACCCTTTTCGTTGAACAACTTCGCGCCAGCGATGACCGTCGGGTTAGTCGAATTTACCACGCTGGCCGGGAGCGGTTCGGCATCCAGTTTTGGCACCCATGGGGCTTGCTCGCCCACAATCCATAAAGTGCCAATCAGAACTATCACAAATAGCGTAAAAATCATGGCCCAGGGACGGCGCAAAGGATGGCGCTCGCCTTTGTTAGAGATAAAAGGCAGAGCCACAATTAGCACTCCGACTAACAATGGGCCGAGGATAATCACCGCGCTTTCGGCCTGAGACGGGACTAAGGCCAGGACCGAAAAGAACCACAAAAAATACCAGTCCGGGCGAGGGTAGGCCCGCAGATTGGTCGGGTCGGGGGCTTGACCCAGTTCGGGCGGGCCGACTGCCAGCGAAAGCACCACAATCACCACCAACAATAATATCGCCCCAACTACATCCCGATAGACCGCATCGGGATAAAACGGTACGCCTTCCTTTTCTAATAAATCATGATATTTCCGGCGATAGGTTTTGGGGTCTACCGGGTGGCCCATTTTGGGCGGCTCGGAGATACCGTTGCGGACGACCAGAAATAGATGTAGTCCCAAAAATACAAAGATTAGAGCCGGAATAAAAAAGACGTGAAACGAATAGAAGCGGCTGAGAGTCGCGCCGCCAACGGTATTGCCGGACATTATAAATTCCGCCAGAGCTTGCCCCACAAACGGCGCACGAGCGGCCATGTTAGAGCCTACGATTATCGTCCAAAAGGCGGTTTGGTCCCAGCGCAAAAGCTGCCCGGTGAAGGCCATCGCCAGGGTAGTCACTAAAAGCAGCGCCCCGGATAGCCAGTTCATCTCGCGGGGATACTTGTATGACCCGATTATGAAGGAGTGGAGCGCGTGTAGGCCAATAAGCAGCACCATCGCCGAAGCACCCCAGGCGTGCATCCCGCGCAAGAAATTCCCGAAAAGGGCTGCGTCGGTGATGAATCTCAGGCTGTCGTAAGCCTGGGAAACCGACGGCACATACGAAGTTGCCAGGGCGATACCACTGATTACCTGGATGAGGAACGCAATCAGGACGGCGCTGCCAAATACATACCACACCCCATTGATGAAGTTGGTGTATGGTACAGGGTGGTCAAGTATTGGCTTGATCGCACTCCCTAAGCCGGTGCGGTCCTCGAACCAGCCTGCGACTCGTTTGAACATCCGCATAGCTTTACCTCATTCTGTCGGTAAGGGAACCCCGATGGCTTTGACTTCTACCCGCCGATTGACAATCCGAATCGGGTATTTATTGAGAGCCGCCGGGGGTGGCCCGCCCGCCACCGTGCCATCCTCGTAGTAAACCCCGCCGTGACAGGGACACATAAACAGTCGCGCCCCTTCCAGCCAGCTCACCGGGCAGCCCAGGTGGGTGCAATTCACGGCGTAGGCCGTAAACTCAAGGTCGCCGGTGCGCCGCAACCAGGCGGCGGTTTTGGCTGTAACCCCGGCCCAGGGCAAGGGCGAGGGGTCATCAAAATAGACCTGCACGGTGTTACCGATAATATATTGGTCTACCGGGCCGACGGCCTGCCAGCTTTCGGGGGTTTCCTTGAAAAGCGGGGCAAGAATATAGGCCGCTACCGGGAAGGCCGTCACCACCGCGCCCAACGCTCCTAGCCCAATTGTGAGCTGATTGATGAATTTACGGCGAGCCATCCGCTCCGGCGATAGATACGGATTTACTGGCACGGTTGGGGCTTCGATAGGGTCTTCAATTGGAGTATCAGGGTTCTGCGGGATGCTCATTTTTCAAATCTCCTATCCAGCCAGCCAGAGCTACAAAGGCCAGTACCAACCCAACCACCGATACCAGGATGCTGGTCACAAGTCCCAGCCCGACGGCTACAATACCGAGGGCCATTACCGACGGCCAGTAAGTCGGCGGCGGGACTTCATCGCGGGGAACGCTCCAACCTGGCCTCAAGTTGACCGGCGCGACATAGTGTCCGTGTCCGGTAGGGACGGCGGTTTCATTTTCCCCCGCCTCCGAAGGATTTGCCATTTCACTCATTGTTCACTCCCATCTGAGCCTGAATTTCGAGACGAATTTCTCGGCTGGTCTGGCTGTACCAGCGCCCCAGCACGCCCAGAACTGCCACCAGATAACTCAAACCGCCAAAGGCCCACATTATTAAGCCGCCGGTTTGCTGGTCTCCCAAAGCGCTAATCCCCCAGACTTGCCGGACGAGTGGCAGCAGCCCATATTTGTCCACCGGATTGAGATAGCCCGGATACAGCACCTTTGGAGCAAAAAACAGAAATACCCCCAGCAAACTACAGGCCAGAGCCGCCGATATAAGGTGAAAGACCGCCCGTAAATTAGTGGTACGGCGCTCAACTACCGGGTTCAGCACCGGCCACCAGAAAATTATGCCCGTCACCAAAAAGCTCACATGCTCGGCGATATGAATAGAATGATTTTCCAGTGTGGCCTGGTAAAAAGCCGGAATATGCCAGGCCCACAAAGTGCCAATTCCCAATCCCCAGGCTACCGGGGCTATCCCCAAAATCCGCTCGATTTTGCCAATAAACTTTACTTTTAATAGCTGGCGCATCGGCTTTTCAGGCAACCCCAACAGCAAAAGCGGTGGGATTAACTGAATCAGCAACATGTGTTGTACCATGTGGATGCTGAACAGGTACACGTCCGAAAGCGGGTGCAAGGGCGATACCAGCGCCACCAGAATCAAGGCCACCCCCGCCGCGAAAAACCCGGCCCGCCCGCTTATCTTGAACCGCACCAGCACCAAATAGAGATAGACCAGCCCGGCGCATCCAATTAATACCGACGCATCCCACTCCCACGGGATTTCGTACATCTTTCTTCCTCATTAATTCATCGCCAACAGCCGGTCTAGCACCATCACCAGATAGAGCGCCGCTAGATAGGTATTGCTGAATTTGAAGAGCCGCCAGGCCCGGACTGCCGTCGTATGGTGGTTTAATTTGAGGGCCTGGCGAACCAATACCGCGCCCAAGGCCATCGCCGCCAGTAAATAAAGCCAGCCCAACGCTTGCAACACAAACGGGACAACTGTCGCCCCAACCAGTAGCACGGCGTATAGCAAAATACTGCGGCAAGTGGCGGCCTCGCCCTTGACCACCGGCAGCATTGGCACTCCGGCAGCTTCATAATCCTCGTGGCGAACCAGAGCTAAGGCCCAGAAATGGGCCGGGGTCCAAAAGAAGATGATGGCGAAAAAAAGAACCGCAGGCAGGTCTATCCGCCCGGTGACTGCCGCCCAACCAACCAGCGGCGGCACTGACCCCGCCGCCCCGCCGATGACGATATTTTGGACAGTCGTCCGTTTGAGCCACATAGTGTAGACCACGATATAGAACAGGTTGCCGGACAGGGCCAGTAGCGCCGCCAGCCAGTTCACGGTTAGCCAAAGTTGAACGATGCCGACGACGGTCAGCCCGACCCCAAAGACCAGCGCCCGGCGGGGCGAAATCCGCCCGCTCACGATAGGGCGGTGTTTGGTGCGGCGCATCCGGGCATCCAAATCGCGCTCAAGATACTGATTAATGGTGTGCGCCCCGCCCGTCGCCAACGTGCCACCCAGCATTGTCAGGGCCATCAAGCTCCATAACGAAGATTGGGGAGGATGTTGTACCGCCGCAATCAGCATTGCCGCTCCAGTCGGCACTAATAGCAGAGGGATAACTTGCGGCCTCATCAGGCCGATATACATTCGCATGGTTTCGGGTAGCCACCGGCCTTGCAACGCCTTGCGCCACCAACCCGCCTTTTGAGGTTTGTCGCCCGCGTCGGTCTTTGGCCCGGTGGTTTGGGAGTCGTCCACCCCGACCCAGATAAGCAAGGTCATGATGACCAATGCCCCCCAGGTTGCCGCCGCCAATGCCAGATGCAAGCCCTTGAGGGCTGCCGGTGCGCCCAGCCAAATCGTAAATGCCCCTAAAAAGACCTGGCTGATATATAACACTGCCAGAAAATGAGTGATGGTCATCAGTCGTCGGTCATGACGACGATAGCGCCATATCACTACTCCTAACCCCAGCAGTAAGATGTCCGATAGACCGACCGCCAGCCGATGCCCAAAATTGACCATTTCGCCAAAAGTATCGGGGAGCGGTTGGCTGTCGGCGCAATGAGGCCAGGCCGGACACGCCAAATCCGCTTGCGCTCCAATCACCGCCGAACCGGTAAACAGCCCCGCGAAAGTCCAGATAAGCGTACCGAGAGCCAGCCCGCGCAACCAGCGGTTCGGCTCGTTCAAACCCACCGGGCCAAGCCGGGCAAAAGCTGCCAGCAAAACTACCGACCCCAGCAACAGCATCGAGTTGCCCATGTGGGCCGCAACCCAGGTATGGTCGAGGTGCAGCAAAACCGTAATCCCGCCCAATATTGCCTGAGCCAGATAGAAGAAAGCCGCCAGTAATGCGAAAACCAGCAAACGACGAGGGCGGCGATACCATAACACGGTTGCTCCACAGGTGGCGACCATTAGCAGCCCGACCAGCACCCCGAATAGGCGATGATTCCACTCGATTAGCTCGTGATATTCCAGATTCGGAAGGAGATGACCGTTGCACATAGGCCAGGATGCCCCGCAGCCCTGGCCTGAATTTGTCACCCGCACCAGCCCGCCCAGCACAATCAGCATCCAGATTGCGCCGACGGTGACGGTGGTCAGACGGCAATACCACTTCAGCGATAATCGCCAGCTAAATACCGGGAGTTCACGCATCCTTATTGCTTGCACAAGCTTTCTCCCTTTTGGCAGTGGTCAGTGGTCAGTGGTCAGAGAAATACAGTGCTGAGTGCTGAGTGCTGAGAAAATCTGGCTAATTACGGGCAGTTTAACTCAAAACTATTCTACTAACCACTGACCACTGACCACTGACCACTTTTCCTCAAAGCAACGCCAGAAGATAAATTATCGTAAACAACAAGACCCAAACGATGTCTACAAAGTGCCAGTAGAGCGAAATTGTCCCCAGGGCCGACGATTTATGGCCCTTGAGGTTGCCGCTAATGACCCACCCCGCTAGAATCCCAATCGCCAGCAGCCCGATAAAAACGTGCAGGCCGTGAAAGCCGGTCAGGGTGAAAAAGGTTGTCCCAAAAGTATTGCGGCTGACTGTGATATTTTCGCCAATCAGTTTGGCATACTCATAGCCCTGTCCGCCTAGAAAAATCAGACCTAGCACTACCGTCGCCACCAGCCAGAGCGATACCCCGCGCTGATTGCCCCGGTGCAGGCTTCTTTCCGCCAGCCAGATAGTACCGCTACTGGCAAACAGGAACAGGCTAAAGAAGGCCGTCAAGCCGACATTCAGGCTATTTCGGGCGTTAGGGCCACTATTCGGGGCGTTATTCTGGAAATAGATGTAAGCCAGAATCAGCATCCCGAAAAAGATGGTTTCGGTAGCAATAAAACACAGCATCCCTAGTCGGTTTTTATCGGTGGTCATTGGCTATTGTCCTTTCGGTGTTCCGACGGGAGGCTGGCCTCGTGAGGCTGGCCTCCGATTTTCTCGCCGGAATGAGAACGTTGCCAATCCTGGTCGTCGGGGTGCTGCAAGTCCCAAAGAGGTCGTCGCCCGCGAATTGGCGGGACTTGCTCGAAATTCTCGATGGGCGGCGGCGAAGTAGTGGCCCATTCCAGGGTCCAGGCATCCCACGGATTGTCCGGGGCTTTTTCGCCCTTCACCAGCGCCAGCACTACGCTGATGATAAACAGCAGCACCGAGAAGGCCAGCAAAAACGAACCCAGCGTCGAAATCAGGTTGAACAGACTCCAGTTTGGCAAGTCGTCATAGCTGTAGACCCGGCGGGGCATTCCCATGAGGCCCAGAATGTGCTGGATAAAAAAGGTCAGGTTAAAGCCCGCGAACATCAGCCAGAAGACCCATTTACCCCATTTTTCCGAGAGCATTCGGCCTGTCACTTTAGGAAACCAGTAGTAAAGCCCTGACATTACGGCAAAGAACGACCCGCCATACAATACATAATGAAAGTGAGCTACCAGATAATACGAGTCGGTAGTCTGCCAGTCAGTCGGGACAATTCCAAACGTCACGCCGCTAATTCCGCCTATCGTAAAAAGGACGATAAAAGAGACCGCAAAGAGCATTGAGGTCGTAAACCTGATTTTGCCGCCCCAGATAGTCGCAATCCAGTTAAAGATTTTGACCCCGGTGGGAATGGCAATCAGGGCGGTACTCATAGCAAAGAAGGCGTTGAAAGCGTTGCCCAGCCCCACCGCAAACATATGATGGGCGTAAGCGGCGTAACTCAAAAAGGCGATTGCCAGGGCGGACCCGGCGATAAAATTGAAACCAAACAACGGTTTGCGCGAAAATACCGGCAGGACTTCGGAGATTATGCCAAAGGTCGGCAAGACCAAAAGATAAACTTCGGGATGTCCAAAGACCCAGAAAAGATGCTGGTACAGAATAGACGAGCCGCCGGCCTGGGGATTGAAAAAAGCCCCACCCAGATTGCGGTCAATCAAGAGCATGACCAGGGCGGCGTTCAGGGGCGGCAGAGTCCCGATAATCAAAAAGCCGTCTACCAGCATAATCCAGGTAAACATCGGGACTTGTAAGAGCCGCATCCCTTTGGCCCGCATCGTCAGAATGGTGACAATAAAATTCAGCCCGGCGGTAGTTGTGCCAATTCCGGTCAGGAGGAGGCCGATGGCCCAGTAGTCTACCCCCTGGGCGCTGCTATACTGTTTGGCGGTCAGGGGGGCATGGGCAAACCAGCCGCTATCGGGCGGGCTACCGGCAATAATGCTGTAATAGAGCAGCAGGCCGCCAAAAACCAGCATCCAGAAGCCCAGGGCATTCAGCCGGGGAAAGGCCATGTCCCGCGCCCCAATTTGGAGCGGCACGAGATAAACTCCAAAGCCGACCACCATCGGCACAAATACCAAAAAAATCATGGTTGTGCCGTGCAGGGTGAAAAGCTGGTTATAGGCTTCCGGGGAAAGCAGGGTATTGCGAGCTGACCCCAATTGAAGCCGCATTACCAGGGCTTCAACCCCGCCTATCACAAAGAAGATAAGCGCCGCCCCGATATACATAATTCCCAGCAGTTTGTGGTCAACCGAGGCAATCCAGTACAACAAGCTGCCCGTTTTCCCAATGGGGAGAGCATCGGTAGGTTCAGGCACTAAAACGAATTCTTGGCTCATTTTTGCTCCTCCAGGTACGCTACCAGGTCACGTAAATCCTGGGTAGAAAATTGATAGGCGGGCATCAGTACCCCCGGTTTAATCGCTTTGGCATTGAGAATCCAGCGGGCCAGATTAGCCGAATTATTCTGGATAATGCCTGACCCCAACGAACCGCGCAGACCCAAATAGGTCAAATTCGGGGCGACCTCGGCATTGGCGGTGGTGCCAGTAATGGCGTGGCAATTGATACAGGTATTATTCAGAAAGATTTTTTCGCCATTGGCGATGTTACCCGCCGTCTGACCGGGCTGGGCCGGGGGCTGAGATGGCACACCAGGGGCTTTTTGCTGTTTGGCAAGCCAGGCATCGAAATCGGCCTGCGGTTCGGCGACGACCCGGATGAGCATCCAGGCGTGTTGCGCTCCACAATATTCGGCACAGTTGCCGTTATATAATCCTGGAATGTCGGCGGTGACATACAAATAATTAATTTGGTCGGGGTACATGTCCATTTTGCGACCCAGGCGCGGCACCCAAAAATCGTGCTGGACATCGCTGGACATAAGCTTTGCCAGAAGCTTTTTACCGGCGGGAATATGCAGTTCGTTGGCGGTGATAACTTTGGCGTTGGGATAGCGATATTCCCACCACCATTGATGCCCGATGATTTCAATATCGGGGGTGGCATTCTTGGGGTTGCCCGGCTCATCAGCAAACATGACCATAACCGTCGGCACAAACAAGACCGCCAGCAAAACTGCCGGGGCGATAGTCCAGGCGATTTCCAGACGGGTGTTACCACTTACCTGGCGGGGTTCACCGGCAGTCCGGCGGTGGCGATTGGCCCGAATGATCGCAAAAATCACCAGTCCGGTCACGAGCGCAAAAACTAACCCGCCCAGGGCCAGGGTCAGAATAAAAAGGTTAGATATATCCCTCCCTTGCGGGGAAACAGGCTCAAACACTGGATTACCACCCCTTTCAATTCAATTAGCAGGTAGTCCAAATAAACCGGGGCAAGTTGTGACCAGAGCAGAATTTACAGACGGATTAATTTAGCAGAACTTGTTTTTCGAGGCCGGTTGGCACGTTAGGGCAGAGCATTTAGATTGCAAGATTAGGATAGAAAGTTACGGTTAAATTTTGGTAAGAAAGAGATTAATAAACGGTAAGAATTCTAACCAAAGCGGTTTATGGTTGGGGTGTAGCGGTCTGGGGTGGTATCCCTAAATAGTTCATCACTTCCTGATAACGGGTTTCTTCGATTGCGCCCGTCTGAAGATAGCGGGCCAGAAGTTGACTGATAGTGGCGACAAAATGAGGACGATAGCCCCGTTCTATCAAGGCCGCTGCGCCACCCTGTTCACGGTCTACGATTACCAGTACATCCTCGACTAATAGCCCGGCCTTTTCCAGCTTTTGGGCGGCCTCGAACTTACTTTCGCCGCCCGAAATAACATCATCAATTAACAACACCCGTTGGCCCGGCTCGTAATCGCCGTCAATTGCTACTCCCAACCCGTAGCTCTTGGTTTCCTTACGCGGTGAAATCAGCGAATAATGACCCAGGTAGGCCATCACAGACACAATCGGGGTGATGGCGGTTGGGATGTCGGCCAGCAAATCGAATTGCAAGGTTTTGGCTACTTTTAATAGCAATTCGGCAGTGTAGCCCAGTACATCGGGATAACTCCGCAACAAGCGGAAATTGAGGTATATCGGCGAAAGCGGGGCATCAGGCTGGGTTTCGTGTAGCTTAATCCGAAACGCCCCGAACTTGACCGCCCCGATTTCAAACAGCATATCGGCTAATGTTGCCAGTTCATCCGGGCTGATGGTTGAATCTAACTCCGCTTGCATACGCTCGCTTTTACCTTTCTTGCATCACTTGTTGCTGACCGACTTGTAGTAATCCTGACAGACGGGCGGCTTCCTGGCGGGCGGCGGTAGCAAAGTCCGGGCCGTAAGAGGCATAGATTATGCTGCGGCTGGCGTTAATCACTACTCCCGCACCGTTGGCATCAAGGCCGTTTGCCATTACTAGACCGATTTCGCCGCCTTGCGTGCCGATGCCTGGGATAAGTAGCGGTAAATCGGGGGCAGCTGCTCGAATTCGGCCTAATTCCGCCGGGAAAGTCGCCCCCGCTACCAGCCCGACATTGCCGTTTTTGTTCCATTCCGGCCCGGCGGCCCGTCGCGCTATCGTCAAATAGAGCGGCTCGCCATTGACCATCAGTTCTTGAATTTCCGCCGATTCGGGGTTCGAGGTGCGGCACAGCACAAAAATGCCCTTGTCGGCCCGGTCCAGAAAAGGCCCAAGCGCCTCCGCGCCCATGTAAGGCTGGACAGTCAGTGCGTCTACCTGGTAATAATCAAAAAAGGCGGTGGCGTAAGCCTGGTTGGTGCTTGCCAGGTCGCCCCGTTTCGCATCCAGCAAAATAGGAATGTCGCCATGCTGATTTCGCAGCCAGTCGCAGGTTTGCTTGAGAGCCAGCAAACCGGGCGGGCCACTCTGTTCATAAAAAGCGATGTTGGGCTTGAAAGCGGCAGCATATTCGGCGGTAGCCTCGATGATTTCCCGATTAAATTCAAAAATGGCTTTTTCGAGCGGTTGGTTTTTCAGGTGAGGTGGCAGTTTGTCGGGGCTAATATCGAGGCCCACACAAAGAAAAAGACTCTTGGCCCAGCGCCGCACGAGTTTTTGACCGAAAGTTGCGGCCCGCCCCTCAGAACTAGGAGTAGCATCCTGTCCACTATCATAAAATGGCGGTAGTGTCACAAATTCCCTTTTCGTCTATTATCGAACTTTAAGTTAAGGCCATTATACCCATTTCCCGTACACCTGCCAAACTTTAACAAACCTGACGCGGTTTAGCTACGGCCTAGTCATAAATCCAAAAGTTACGTATGACCACCCCAGGTTTAGCTAAACTTAAAACAAAATGCGCCGGAGTTGCGTATCTATATTAAAATATTCTGACGGATATAGCAGGGGATAGTTGAAGAGCCTTAAAATGTTGTAAAATGAGCTTGGTAACTTTAAGCGACAGAAAGGCTTGTAAATCGGTGCTAGATTACAAAGATACCGTCCAAACCCGGCGAACTCGCCTCGGCCCGCTGATATGGGTGATTATCATGGTCGGCGTGCTGGGTGGCATAATTTATTTCTTCCTATTTTTTCAATCCGATTCGCGTTCCAATGGAGACAGTAATATAACCGTCGCTTTGGATGGTAACGCCATGGAGCCGACTTTGCTCAAAGGTAGCAAGGCTCAGTTTGTGGCCCGCCCTCAGTATCAGCGCGGCGATATTGTCTGGCTCAATGACCCGGTAGTTACGGTCAAAGAGCGCCATGTCCGCCGGATAGTTGCCGTCGGCGGCGAAAGCCTCCAAATTACCAACGGCATTCTGTTCATCAATGGCGCAGCCGTAGACGAACCCTATATTAAAGACCGCCAGGGCATCAAAGACTTTGGGCCGGTGTTGGTTCCTACCGGACAGGTCTTTGTGCTGGGCGATAACCGGGCGAAAAGCCAGGACTCGCGGCAGTGGGGGTCTATTCGAGCCGATTTGGTACGCGGGGTAATGGTCGGATAGCCTTTTCTTCTTAATATGACTTATAGAAACACGCATGGCTGAGATAAATAGTAACCCGGAATGTGGCTGTCTGGATGTCAATAGCCTGGTATCCTATACTGACTTCAATAGCCGCTACATCGGCGATGACCCCCAAAACGGGCGCTATGCCGAGGTATCGCTGGAAGATTGCCGCTATTGCGGGCGGGTATGGCTACGTTATTATTTTAGCTATGAACATTTCTCGCGCTCCGGGCGCTGGTATCGCGGGGTGGTTTCGCCGGAAGTGGCGGCTCGCGTCAGCCCCGAAAATGCCGCGACGATTCTGGAAACCCTCGAATGGTATCTGGCAGGTGGTAGCTATTTCGATGGCAAAATTTTGCGGCTTCACGGGCCGATTCTGGGTTAGGAACTAAAGTATATTTTATGGCCTTATTGCTCGGCTATTTTGGACCGGAAACCGAAAATCGAAGCTGGTGGGAAACCGCTTTGGGCCGATTTGGGGCGCTCCCCGACCTCAAGCGACTGAGTCTGCCCGGTCTGGAAGTTGTGGCCCAGGGCCAGATTTCGCAAGCTGGGGCGTTGGTCGGTAGAACTCTAGGTGGGGCGAACTTGCTGGATTGTCTGGAACAGCAAGGCCGGGCCGTCCTTCAAAGCGATAAGGCCGATGGACAGTACAGCCTGGTCTGGTACGACCCGACCACCGCCCAACTAACCCTGGCCCACGACCCGTTTGGGGCGGAGCGGTTGTTTTACGCTCGGCTAGGGCAAACCCTCTGGTTTAGCAACCAATTAAGGGCTTTGCTGACCTTGCCAGCTTTTGCCAAAAAACGCGAATTGGATTTAGCGGCCCTGCATAGCTATCTGGCGTTTTCGTTTGTAGCCGCCCCGCGCACCTTGATTGCCGGGATTCAGGTCGTACCGCCCAATAAGGCACTGATTTTCGATAGCCCCCAGGCCGCACCCCAGAGCCAGGATTTGCTGCAACTCGAACCCGCTTTAGCCGGGGCGCAATTGCCAGAACGCGACGAAAAGGGCTGGGCCGAGCAACTCAAAACCGAACTGGATGGCGCTTTCGAGCGACACCTGAGCAGAACGGAGGAAGCCGCCGTTCACCTTTCGGGCGGGCTGGACTCGGCTTTAGTGGCAGCCCAACTGGGCCGGGCCGGGGTCAAAACCCGGCTGTTTCATCTCGATTTTGGCCCGCCCTTTAATATCGAAAAGCCCTATGCCGCTGAAACCGCCCGTTTTCTGGAAAAACCCCTGGAAAGCATCCCGGTTTGGCCCGACAAAAAAAGCGGCCCGGAACAACTGCGCCAAATGGTCGGGCAGATGGGCGAACCCTGGGGCGACCCGGTGACGTTGCCACTTTATCTGGGTTATCGGGCGGTGAACGAGGCCGGTTTAGGAGTGGTATTTAATGGCGAAGGCGGCGACCAGCTTTTTGCCGGGTGGCCCAATCGGGCAATGCTGACCGCTGGGCTGTATGGCGCAACCGACCAGTCTGCCAGCTACTTGCAGACTTTCCACCATTTTTATGGGCTGGAAAATACGCTTTACGGGCCGGAATTATGTCAGGTCGCCCAAGAGACCGATTTGCAGACCGAAATTCGACCCTATCTGATCGAACCGGCCTTGCCCGATTTACTGGCCCGGCTACGCTGGGTAAATTATTGGCTCAAGGGCAGTCAGAATATCATGCCGCGAGCGGCGGCCCTGGCACGGGGGGCTGGTCTGGAAATGGGGACACCGCTGTTTGACCGGCGGCTGGCCCGCTTCGCCCTGAACATTCCCGGCCCGTTCTTGATGCGCGATACCCAGGAGAAATATTTGCTCAAGCGGGTGCTGGAAGACCAAAAGCTGCTGCCCCCCGAAATATTGTACCGCCCAAAACGCGGCATGGGGGTCCCGGCGACGGAATGGAGCAGTGGCCCGTTTTCGGGCGAATTTAAACGATTGCTGGGAAATCTGGCGAAACGCGACCTTTTTAACAAGAACTATCTCAAAATGTTGAGCAAAGGCCAGGACACCGAGGGCGAAATTCGGAAGCACCGCCGTCTCGGTGAGAAAATCTGGCAACTGGTGATTCTGGAAATATGGCTGGAATTGTTTCTGGACTAGAAGTGGTCAGTGGTCAGAAAATGCAAGACGGAAGACGGAAGACGGAAAGCTGGGACTGAATTCCCTAATCGCGGCCTCGCCCCCTTTGGGGGTAAATCGTAAATTCACTGACTGCTGACCACTGACCACTGACCACTTTTCAAAGGAGCAAACGGATGAAGTGTATCTATTGTGCAACTGATAGCACTTATAAAGAACGTAGTGACCATCGCTGTAAAAAATGCAAGCGAGCTTTTGCCTTCGAGCCAAAAGATATGCCTGCTACTTTTGTACTGACCGACCCGGCTTTCAAAAAGGCGATTGAAGTCGTTTCGGAGAACAATACCCTCTTTTTTACTCCACGTCAGTTATATTATCAGCTTTTGCGGAGCAAGAATAAAGCGGCGGCTAAGGCCAGTCGGGTCGCCGGGGTAACTGGCTGTATTTTCGGTAGCATCTTTCTGGCGGTTTTCGGGGTAATTTTTGCCATGAGTGCGTTAAAATTCAGTACCAGTAATCTCGCCCTTCTTTTGGGGACGATTGCGGCCCTCTGCGTGACCAGTATCGTCCTCCAACTAAAAGGGGCCAGCGGCTGTGTAACCTGGCTCTCGCTTTTCTGCATTGGTGGTTTCGTAGTGACGGCCTATGCCCTAAAGCTGGCGATGCCCCTTCCAGTGCTTATCATCGGTGGCCCGATTATAGTGGCCTTGCTGATTGGATTACTTTTACCGCGCCCGCCCAAAGGAATTACTTTAGCTCCCAAAGCTGTCGTGACCTACGATTACTTTATCCGCGATATATTGAGCCGATGGCTGGGGGCGCACGGTGCGCCGCCCCGGATGCTGCCCGATGGCGGACGGCTACGGCCTCCCACCAGCCAGGGCGGGCCAGAAGCTGATATTCACAGCTATAGCTTTGATCGCTTGCTGGTCTGTGACCGGGCCGAAATCGCTGATATGTTGCTGGCGAATAATTTGCACTTTGAAACTAATACCCCGATAGTCAGTGTCGAGGGCTATCCCCAGGATATTTTCCCAAAAGTGCTGGAAATGGTGCGGCGCAATCCAAACCTGAAAGTGTTCGCGCTCCACGATGCCAGCCCGGAAGGGGCGATGTTAGCCCTGCGGCTGCGCGAGTCGGCAAGCTGGTTTCCCAATCCCGCCATTCCGATTTACGATATTGGGTTGCGTCCGCGTCAGGTGGCGGGGATGCCCGGTCTGGTAGTCAACCGGCTCGGCCTGAATATCGAGTTGCCCGCCGAACTTAATCGCAATCTTTCGCAAGGGGAACGAAGTTGGCTCAAGGCCGGTTATGTGGCGGAATTAGCCTCCTTCAAACCAGCCCGGCTGATGCGGGCCATCTACCAAAATTATAATAAAGCCTACGAAGAAGATACCCGGCTGAAATTAGCCGCCGAAAACGACCCACGCGGTTTCTTTCAGACTAACCTGCCAGGGGTGCGTCCGGCCCTGGTCGCTAACCCTGGTTATGGGCTGCCAGCCACCCCGCCTTCTGGGGCTAACTGGCCTCAACCCGACGCACGCCGCCCCGGTCAAGAACCGCCCGCGAAAGGAGGTCACTAGATGGCCTACGGTATTGATAATCCCAATCGCTTTACTTTTGTGGACAGCTTGCAACCGGATGGTTCAATCGAGCGGGTATATTCCAATCGCACCCGTGAGCGGCGCACCGTCGAAGCCGTCGGGGTAATTCGGTGGAGCGATAGCAATGGTATCTCAGGCCGGGATATTTATCTGGGCGATGGTCGTATCCGGCGTGAGGACTCGCGGGGAGTCGCTTCGGAGGGCCAGCATCTGGGAAATGGGGTAACAGTCTGGAACAACGGGCAGTATCTTACGGTCAACCAGACCGCCCTGCCTGAACCACCGTCCCCGGTAGCCCCTCGACCGGGCGGGGTAGGTGGCTTACTTATGGGCCTGGGTTTGGGCGGACTTTTTGGCCTCAGTGCCGCTTCCGGTAATCCTTTCGGGGTTGACCCCAATTCGGGCGAATATGGGCTGTATGCCGAAGAAATGGCCCGGCAGGAGCAACTACGCCGCATGCAACAGCAGCAGGGTAGTGGCTATGATAGTACCAGCGGTAGCAGCGACGGCGGCTCTTCTGATGATAACTGGTCGGACAACTCGGATAGTGGCGGCGATTGGGGCGGAACAGATTCTTTTGGATGATTAGAAATCGAAAATCGAAAATCGAAGGCCGGGGACTGCGTTCCCTAATCGTAAATCGTCGCATCACAGGGTATCGGTGGGGAGGCGAGGCCGCGACTTTAGACCTTAGATTTTAGATTTCAGATTTCAGATTTTCGATTAACAGGAGCTATTGTGCAAGCACGTAATCGGTTTAGCGGGGCTTTTGGCGAGAGGGCCGGAGCGGTAGCAGCTCAGTTATTGGATAGGAACGAGACCGCGACCAGCTGGCCTGAAAATCCAGCCCAGGGCGACAGATTGGGGGTAGGGCTGGTTTACCTCAAGTGGCCTGGCGCGGAGACACCTCAATTCTGGTCTGATTCGGCGGGGCTAGTGACAGTCGCCGCCGATGCCCGTTTGTGGGACGCGGACGAGGTACGGGCCGATTTGGAGCGGCGCGGTCATGTCCTGACCACCGGGGGGGCGGGTGAACTGCTCTTGCATCTCTATCTGGAATATGGGCCGGAATTGGGGCAACATTGCCGGGGCATGTTCGTGGCGGCGATAGTTGACCGCCGCGACCCCCAAACCACCCGCCTGACCTTAATCCGTGACCCATTAGGGGGACGCGGGGCGCTATACTATAGCCGACAAAGGAATACCCTGGCCTTTTCCTCGACCTTACGCTCGTTGCGACGCTGGACGGAATTACCTCTAGCTCCTAACCTGAGCGCGGTACGCGATTACCTGACCTATGCCTTTCTACCGGGCGAGGATACCCTTTTGGCGGGCTGTTATGAGGTACTGCCCGGTCATATCTTGCAGGCCAGTTATAATCGGGCCGGTAACTTAGAGTTTGACCGGCGCGAGTACTGGCGACTACAGGAAGGCCAATGGCAAGAAGATTCCCCGGTTGAGGTTTTCTCGACCCCACTTCGGGCTTTACTGGAACAGGCTGTGAGCGAGCGTCTGTCTCTTTCAGGCCCTACCGCCGTCTTGCTGAGTGGCGGACTGGATAGCAGCCTGGTGACAGCTCTGACCAGTCGCTATGCCCCCGGCCCGGTACATACTTTTTCAATCTCTTTTGGCCCGGAGTATAAAAATGAGTTGCCTTTTAGCAATCTGGTCGCCGAGCATTGCCGTACCAAGCATACCGTCTTGACGGTCAGTGGAGCGGACATTGCTACTTTTTTGGAAGAAACCACCGCTCGACTGGATAGTCCCACCGGCGACCCTTTGACGGTGCCGAATTTTCTGCTTGACCGGGCCGCAAGCCAGGCCAGTGATATAGTCCTGAACGGAGAGGGCGGCGACCCGTGCTTTGGTGGCCCGAAAAATTTGCCAATGATGCTGCACGAACTCTATGGCGATGCGGGGTCGGCGTTACTAGCCCGCGAGCGCAACTATTTGCGCTCTTTTCAGAAATGTTATGACGATTTGCCCACTTTGCTGACGGCCCGCGCCCATCAAGAATTGGCACAGTTGCCGACACAGGAGGATTTTCTCACGCCTTTTCTCACCGACCGGGCGATAACTCAATATCTCAATAAGCTGATGAATATTAATATCCGGCTCAAAGGCAGTCATCAGATTCTTTATAAGGTAGACCGGATGACCGCCGCTTGGGGCATCGAAGGGCGTTCACCGCTGTTTGACCGACAAGTAGCTGAGTTCAGCTTTACTATTCCACCCCACTTCAAGCAGGCCGGTACAAACGAGAAGTATGTTTTGAAGAAAGCGGTTTGGGATATGTTGCCCGAAGCAATCCTGACCCGTCCCAAAAGTGGGATGCTGGTGCCGGTGCAGGGCTGGTTCAAAAACGAACTAAAGGCGATGGCGACTGAACTTTTATTGGGCAAACGCGCCGCCAGCCGTGATATTCTCAACCAGAACTTGATAAAAGAATGGCTGAATTACCGCGAGAATCTTTTCCCCCGACACGGGGTCAAGCTCTGGCTACTTTTAACTCTGGAAATCTATTTCCGGGTCTTTCTGGATGCTCCCCGCACCGCACCAGTCTTGATTGGAACGGAAAGAGGGTTATAGAAGTTTTGAGTTTTGAGTTTTGAGTTTTGAATTTTGAGTTATATGATCGCACTCTCGCTTTTTTGGAGGGTAAATCGTAATTTCTTGACTCCTGCCCGTAATCTCGACTTTTAGGGATGATTTCCACAACTCAAAACTCAAAACTCAAAACTATTTCACCGTCCCCCGTGTCCCCGCAGGTTGGCGCGTTGCCGCAGCCATTGACGGTAGGTCAAATAGAGCGAGAAGGTGAAGGGCCATCCGAGGAGGCAGACCAGGGCCACGAGCGCGGGATGAGCCGCATAAGGTGGCAGCGGGCAGACCTGCCGCAATTTCCAGGCGTAGCGGGTCGCCCAGATTGTAGTTACTACGATGACAAATGCCAGGATTACTAATCCGACAGTTCCGCCTCCAAGCCAAAGCAACAGGAAGTAGCCAGTACAAAAAAACAGGTGTACCAGATAATATCCCAGTAAGAAAGTTGGCTTAACCCTTTTTACAGGTGTAAAATTGGTTTCGGTCATGGTTTCTGCTCTCAATTTGGCAGTCTGCTCGTTTCTCAAAATGATGCAGCATTTTCAGTTCTGGCAACCGCGTATAATTTAGCATAAGGTTATCAGGTTGTCAATCTAATTGATATAAAGTATCAAAAGCACCTTTTGCCCTGGCCTAATAATTGAAAATAATCTTATCTCTTTCAGTATAACGCCTATGGATAGTTCGCAGGCTACACGAAAAATGATATAAGTTGGAAAACGATATGAAATGAAAAGGGATACCGCTGCTCATCGGTATCCCTTTGCGTTTTAGGAGGAGTTTGAGAGAGAAGAAATATAGAGGATTGCTGTAAGCTGGGGTTGATTACTATCTGCTTACACCTGTATTATAGCCGGAGATAAGCCCGCCTATTATGTGCTAGTTCACAGTTTTTAGGTGATGATTCTCTCAAACCATTACCACCGCCAAACGTAGCCTTACAGATTTTCAGCATGTCGCCAACCGACAACCAACTGAGGATGAATAATTAAAATTCTTTAAGAAGTTTAGCTGTAATTAAGACTTTCAGCCAATCCTTGTTGAATAATTAACCAGCTCGGTAATTTTAAGACTGAAACTACAAGACGAAACCGGGCCGAGGGTGGGCTTATCTACCACCGATTATTCAACAACTTCGACTGAAAAAGAACCGCTTAAACCTGATTTTGAACTCAATAACTTGCTTTTCAAGTTCAGGTTATTTACTTCTTGTTGTTATTCTAACAAACCTAGATTACGTTTAACATTACGGTTTAACTGAATTTCGACCAATTTTAGAAATTCATTGGTTGACTAAGCTTTTTAACCCGAATTAATTCCCGTTATATAAAATTATTTTCATGGCGCGTTGCGATGCTGCTCTAAAGGTTGATTAATCAGGCTCTTGAAAGCCGAACCCATTTTGTCAAAGATAGATTGCAGAATTTCGGCCCGGAACTTTTGCTGGGAAGCCTGACCCTGGGCTTTGGCAATAGTTTGCAGGCTGTACCACGCCGCCCGTTTGCGCCCGTCCTGGGCAATCAGCCCGGCCTGCAATGCCGGGTCGTCGTCCATCAAGTTGAACCAGAACAGGTTGGCAATATTCAGTTCAGGCCGCGAATTCAGGCCGCTAACCACACTTTCCATCAGGGCCGCCATATTTTCCTCACAGCCCGTTTTATTGGTCGCCGGAGTTGGATAACGACACACTGGCGGCTTATCGAAAACCAAATCGGCGACCAGATTAAAACCCCATTCGGTAATCCAAATCGGATAGCTTTTGTCCACAAAGCGCCGCACGTTCAAAGCAATATCGCGGGGTACGTAGACCGCTGGAGGAACATAGCCATTGGCCCAGGCAAAAGCCTGATAGGGATGTAACCCCAAAATATCAAAAGGCAACCGATTATTTTGACGCTTGAAGCCCTGCACCGCGTCCGAATTCATTAACAGGTTTGTCCCGGCATCGCACGAAAAATTCTCCCAGGGCTTTAGCTCATAGCAATTCTCCGGGCCGGGGTTGGCTTCGGTTCCGCACAATCCATATTCCGGCGAACAATTGTGGGCGCTCAGAATGCCGCCGGTCACAATTTTAACCTGTTTATTAATGCGATTGGCGTAGACTGTCGCCAGTAAAACCCCAAATTTTTGCATGCCGAGGCGCACTCCCACCTTTTCGCCGCCGGAAATATCGCGCCGCCACAGGCCATAGCCACAGGCATCCAGGTCACTGGGCAGATAGCCGCAGACATTTGGTTCGTTCCAGATTTGCCAGTGTTGAATATAGGGATAGCGGGCAGTCAGCTCGTCGAAACCTAATTGATGCTGACTACCTGAGCCGCAACCTTTAAGATACGTTTCCCGCACCCAACCAGTAAAACCGCTGAGGTCGTTCTGGCGCATATCGTAGCGGCACTTGTCCCAGGGTTCGATTAAGACCGCCATAACCCGAATGCCCCGACTTTCGAGCTGCCCGATAGCCCGGTCATATACCCTGAGATAAGCCGGGTCGGTAGCCCGGAACTCGAAGCGCACATAGCCTAGATTGAGGGTCGCCAGGTCGTCCGCCAGATATTTGCCGCCCGGTTCAGCCAACCGAGGAATAATGGCGCTTATATCCGCCCCCATCGGGAAATTGGCACTCGGCGCAGCAGGACGGGACGCAGCGGCCTCAACCTCACCGTCAGGAAATAGTAGCCCGGCGCTGACGGTTGCCAGAAGTAGAGCTATAAAGAAAAAGGTCAACCTTCTTATAATTTTAGGGTTATTCATCGCCGACATCTGGATTTACTTCACTATATTCAACTTTCTTCTGATTAAACGAAGTCAGGTCAGGTTGGTTACACTCCCAAAATATGATATATTTCTTATCGGGGGTTAGGGGTCGGGGGAATGCAAGGCGGAAGACGGAAGAGTTAAACGATTTTAGATTTTAGATTTTAGATTTTAGCAAGCAGGAGGATTTTGGCGAATGACAATACCTGATAATGAGCTTCCCAGCTTTGACCAGTTGCCGGTTAAACCGGGCAATCCGCCCCATTCGGCCTGGGGTTTGTGGGGCGACCAGGACGAAATCGGCACGATTAATTTGCTGACGGCGGAGCGAGTCGCGGCGGCAGCCCGGCTAGTGCGTACCGGGCAAATCTTCCCGCTCAACTGGAAGCTGGAATTGCCTGACCCACCCTTGTTCGGACGCGAGAAGCTGAAACATGAAATCAAGCGTAAACGGGGGTTTGTCAACGACGATGTTTATCATGATTTTAATACCCAATCCTCTAGTCAGTGGGACGGACTAACCCATTATGGGAATACCACTTATCACGGCTTCTATAACGGAGTTCAGGATGCCGATATTACCGGACAGGAAGGTACTCGCAACGGAATTCAAGCCTGGGCGCGGCGGGGTATCGCCGGGCGCGGAGTATTGCTAGACTATCGGCGCTGGGCGTTGGGGAATAATATTAGCTATTCGCCGGGCCAGCCCCACCGGATTACAGTCGCAGAATTGGAAGCAGTAGCCCAGGCGCAAGGGATTAGTTTTCAGGTTGGAGATATTTTGATAGTGCGGTGCGGCTGGGTCGAATGGTATCTCACTCTGAGCGAGACCGAGCGCATCGAATTCGCCAAAATGCCGCATACCGGGGCAGGGTTAGAACAGGGTGAGGCCAGCTTGCGGTTTTTGTGGGACAACCATTTTGCGGCTATTGCGGGCGATGCTATCGCCTTTGAAGCTTATCCCCCCCAGCCGCCCACTGGCTTTATGCACGAAACTATTCTGGGTTTATGGGGGATGCCGATTGGCGAAATGTTCTTTCTGGAAGAACTGGCAGCAGCCTGCGCCAATGACGGAATCTACGAGTTTTTGCTGACTGCCGCGCCACTCAATAAATTGGGGGGGGTGGCCTCGCCGCCCAACGCCCTGGCAATCAAGTAGTTATCAGGTGCAATTCAATCAATCCTTTTGGGAAAACGGATTTTAAAAATTAGCGAGTTTGCATATTGACAAATTATAACATCTATATTAAAGTCTCTATATAGAGGTTCGTATCAGCATTATTCTGGGCGGTTACACTCTAAACGGTAAATTACTAACCTCTACATACGGGACACTTTCTAGCGTTGGTATCAGCACTCCCTTAATTTTTTTGAACACCATATAGAGCATCTCTTCGGTTTCTCAGTCCCTTTTATTAAGTCCCTTTATTCGGTAACGAAGTCAGTTTATTTTCCAACTTTACTTTAATTAACCTGAGCTTTTGCATTCAAGGTCTATTGTCTTCTCTCTTTTTGCTACCCCGTAGACCTAAACTTTTTTGACTATTCCTTATATTCACTTGCAAATTACGGCTGGAAACAGGTCTGTGGGCTTAGTTGCGCCTGTTTTTGAGCATCTTCAAATATTCTTATGTGTGAAGTAGATTTTCAGGAGCGATGTCTGCACAAATCTACGACTATTACGACAGGAGGTCGCAGCAATGAATTTTAGGAAACGGGCCGGATGGTTACTCAGCACTCTGGCAGTATTATTCCTGGCGATGGGTTTGGTAGCCCCCTTTGCCGAAGCGGGACTTACTCCCGGCACTAACACTCTGACAATTCCGGCGGGTAGTTCGGGAACCGAGACCAAGACGATTACCGTTCCGGCGAAACCAGCTCTGGCTGATGTCGAGATTGCGATAGATACCACCGGCAGTATGGGGCCAGCTATCGCGCAGGCCAAAGCCGAGGCGCTGGCCCTGGTCGCCGGGATTAACCTCGCCCTACCGGGCGCAAGTGTAAATTATGCAGTAGTAGATTTCAAAGATAAGGTTGATGGGGCTGCGGAGTACGTAATTCGCCAGGCTTTTACCAATAATGCCGCCCTGGTTCAGACTGCGATTAATGCGATGTCGGCCAGCGGTGGTGGCGATAATCCCGAAGCGCATAACCTGGTATTCAACAAGGCTTATACCGATGCTACTATCGGTTGGCGGGCGGGCGCTCGCAAATTCGTGATAGTCATCAGCGATGCCCAACCCCATGGGGCGGGCAGTGTCGTTCCGGCCCTCACTGGCTGCAACGATACCATTGCTGACCCGAATGGCCTTAACACCAACACCGAATTGGGGGGCATGAATACTAACCAGCGCACCTTGTTTATGGTATATGTACCTAGCAGTATTGCTACTCTGCAATGCTACCAGTCCATTGCCGCGAAAGCCTTTACGGGCAGTGCTGCGATAACCTTGGGGGCTTCCCTGACGACCCAGATTACTACTCTGATTACGGCTGCGACCTCTGGGGTAAATAACGTCCATCTGGAAGTCCAGACTCCGAATCCGAATGCGTCCTGGGTTAGCTTTAGCCCGGCTAATTTCGGGCCTATCGCTACTCTCCCGGCGACCCTGACCGACACTGTAACCGTGAATGTACCGCCCGGAACGGTTCCCGGTACTTATACCTTTACGATTAACGCCCTGGCCGACGGCGCGAATGTCGGCAGCCAGACCCTGACGGTCATCGTTCCAGTCCCAGCCGTCGAAAGCTGCGACCATCCGACAGCCGCCCAACTGGCCCACTATCGGCCTTTGGGTGACACCAACGGCAACCCTAACGGCAGCTTCCCGCTTGGCAACCTGATTGATACCTCGAATGTGCCAAACGACCAAACCATGTACGGCACTTTCTGGGCCTGGACTGACTATGCCAGAGCAGTGGCCTTGCAGGTCAATTATGGGGCAGGTTCCGCCAGCCCGGTATTGCGAACGGTCTCGAAGTTCAAAATTTTCAGCCACGACCTGACCAAAGCGCCCAACGTTTACTTCCAGTTCTCCCAGAATGGGACGCTGTGGTACGACATTCCCGGTCTGAACATGAAGAACGTCAACTTCTTCTATGGCTATGTCGAGTACACGGTTAGCCCCAAGATTACGGCCCAATATTTCCGAGCCGTGATTGACAACACCACCTATATCAACGATGTAGGCTACTGGGCCGACCTGGTAGTTTGCAGCAGTGGGCCGACGGGAGCGGCGACTATTGGCACTCACACCGTGTCGCATCAGTTACCAATTACCACGGCGACTTCGCCCCAGGTCGGTAGCGATCCCGATGCGGTCAAGGACGGCTTGTCCTGGACTGGCTGGCAGGTCTATGGCAATCCGGCCTCAGCTTCGCTGGTTCTCGATATGGGAGCTAACTATAAAGTAACCGGCCTGGATTGGTTCCAGACCAACTCGGCTGGGCCAAACTCCACCAAAATTGAAGTTTCGACGACTTCAGATTTCAGCAGTGGGGTGACGGTGATTGCCAATGGCATCAATACCGGCGGTTATAATTATGGCTTGAATAGCGCCCCGGCTTTCGCGGCGGCGACTGGACGCTATGTCCGCTTTAGCGTCACCAATACCTCGAGCAGCTGGGGAGTTGGCGGGCTGGGCGATGTCAAGCTGTACGGCTATCTGCCCTAATCCTCGAAACCGCGTGATCACCCGGCTCACGCGGTTTGCACCTGAAACTCAATGATTTTCTAGCAGGGCTGAAAGTGATAACAGGATTTTAGGTTTTATCCTGTATATCCTTTCAGCCCGGTTTACTTTCAAGGTTTATTAGTATTGCATTAAGTTTATCCTCTTTCAGTTTAGCCAGCTTGCCAAATGATGCTATAATACGCCCGAAAGTTCCTGCTGGAAAAGGAGTATTTGATTTGCAAAGTAAATCTGAAACAAAGCACTCGGAACCGAGCCGGAAAGCCTTACTCGGCGGTTGGGTGGCGATAGGGCTAGTAATTATAGCCATTGGCTTTCTTATACCTGATACTGCTCTAGCTAATGGCGGAACGCTGGTTTATAGCGGGGACAGCGGGAATTTTAATGTAAATATTGTGATGAGTCCTAGCCCCCCCGTCCCAACCGTCCCGACCCATTTCACCCTGGTATTGACTCGCAAGGCCAGCGACCAACCCGTGCCAACTGCTACGGTTACAGTTGAGCCGGAAATGCTGGCGATGGCGATGCCGGAGGTAAGCGGACAACGCTTTATCCAGAACCCCAATCGTCCCAATGAATATCATGTAGATATACCGACCACTATGGAAGGACTATGGCGCTTTAATTTCAAGGTAGTAGACCCCCAACTAGGCGTAACCAGCTTTAAGGTGGACTCCAAAATCGAGAAACCGGACGCACCCTGGATAATTATTGTGGCTATTCTGGTCGGATTGCCGGTGCTATCGGCGATTACCTGGTTCTTCCTGTTCCGCAGTCGCAATGACGACGATGAAGACGACAACGATGAGGACGGTCAGGAGAAAGGCGACAAGAGCCGTTCCGGGGAAGACCGGGGTAGTGGGCAACCGGAGGTAAAACTTGGAACGTAGAACCATCGCCCTGCAACCCGTCTTTGACCCGACTAACCCCAAACGCCACGAGGATAAAGAGCGACACGGTTTTGACCTCTATTCGATTGGTTGGCTACGCCGAATTCTGCTTTTCAAGTATACCCGGACAATTTTACAGAGCGTTTTGCTGATTGTCGCCCTAGCCCTGATTTGGGATGGCTTTACCGGCAGCCAGATCGCCCCACGCAATTTCGCCACTACCGCTGCCTGGATAGATTATCGCTTTTTGCTGGTGCTGGTTATTTTGCTGGTCGGCAACCTTTTTTGTATGTCCTGTCCCTTTGTCCTGGTGAGCCACAGTCTGCAAAAACGGTTTGGCCTGAACCGGGTTTGGCCTAATTGGTTAAAAGGCAAATGGCTTTCGCTGGGCCTGTTCTTGCTCTTGCTTTTCGTCTACGAACAGGCCAGCCTGTGGGATAGTCCGGCTCTCACCGCGACGGTGTGCGTTATCTACTTCGCCGGGGCGGCCCTGACCGATGTCATTTTCAAGGGCAACGCCTTTTGTAAATACGTCTGCCCGCTTGGTTTGTTTAATCAAGCCTACGCGATGGTTTCGCCAACCGAGGTCAAATCCAAATCTGCCGCTTTCTGCAAAAGCTGTACTACCAAAGAATGTATCAAAGGCAACCCAGCAACCCAACAGGAGGGCTGCCAGATGTCGTTATACATGGGAACTAAACAGAGCAATATTGATTGCACCTATCAAATGAGCTGTGGGCGGGCCTGCCCTTACAAAATGGTTGGGCTGGAAGTTCGCAATCCCATTCGGGAATTGTGGACTAATCTTAAAAAGCGCGATTTTTCGCTAGGGGTAGTAGCAATAGTCTTTGCCTTTGTCTGCCTGGCAAACGCGGTGGGAATGATTGGGCCATTTGTGGATATTCAGCGAGCCATTGGCAACTTGACCGGCTTGCGCGATAATTTCTGGAGCTACACCCTGATATTCCTAATACTAAGCCTGGGTCTACCGGCTCTATTCGGGTGGCTGGCGACCTGGCTGACCCAGAAATTGGCCCGCAGTTCCGAACCGTTGCCGCTTATTTTCAAGCGATACGCCTTGGGCCTGTTGCCGCTCAGTTTCGGTATCTGGATTGCCCACTATTTCTTTCACTTTGTAATTGGTGGAGCAGGGGTCTGGCCTACCATTCAAGACCTGTTTAGCCGCTTAGGATTGCCGATTCTAGGGAGACCGCAATGGCGCACCGAGCCGCTTTTGCCTTATGAGTTTATTTTTCCGGTTCAACTAATTTTGGTCTATGGTGGATTTATGGCTAGTGGAATTGCGATTTATCAGATTAGCCGCAAAATGTACAAAAAGAAAGTAGCGCGGCGGGCAATGCTGGCCTATCTGGGACTGGCTTTGCTAATTGCAATTGCGGCGGCTCTAATTCTGGCCCAGCCGATGCAAGCTCGTGGGGTCAGCGCCAGCTAGAAATTCTAGGCTAATTCTTAGATTTCATTGTCCCTTTGCAGTACTGTTTGTGTTATAGTACAGCTAAGGTTATTGGCATACGGATATAAGTAGAAGTTGTCGGTTTTAAAAACCTGCTCAAATAAATAGGAGTTTTTGATTTGAAAAAATGGAGCTGGGTTATCATTGCGATAGCCGTTACTATTCCGGCAATCTATGCCGTCTTCGGCGATTTACATTTGGATAAAAAAGAACCTCTGCTGGGGGCGGCTCTGTTCGGGATGGCGGTTATCGGGGCGGCCTTTATGCTCTCGTGGGCCTGCGAAGTGGCCCAACTGGATGTCCCGGCGGCCCTGGCCCTTTCGGTCCTGGCCCTGGTTGCCGTGCTACCCGAATACGCGGTAGATTTCTCGCTGACCTATCAGGCCGCTACTAATCCGGCCTATGAGGAATTGGCAGTCGCCAACATGATTGGGGCAAACCGGACGATTGTCGGTTTCGCGTGGCCCTTGATAATCTTTTTGTTCTGGGCGCGGTTCGGCAAATTCGCGGTAAAACTGGAAAAGACCCAACGGGTCGAAATCGGCTTTCTGGGGGTTGCCGGAATTTATTCCCTGACGATTCCCCTCAAAGGCCACATTGATTTTTTTGACGTAGTATTTTTGGTGGCCCTCTTTGTCATTTACAGCGTTCGGTTATCACGGGCCAGTGTCCACGAGCCGGAATTGGTCGGCCCGGCGGCAACGATTGGAACCTTGCCCCAAACCCAACGCCGACTATGGGCCGTCGGAATGTTAATTTATGCGGCGTTTATTATCTTTATCTCGGCCCATCCTTTCGCCGAATCGCTGATTCAGACCGGCAAAAGTATTGGGGTGGACGAAGTATTTATGGTGCAATGGTTTGCCCCGATTGCCAGCGAGGCTCCCGAAATTGTGGTCTGCGTTCTGTTTACCTTGCGCGGGCTGGCAAGTGCCGGGCTTGGGACCCTGGTCGCCAGCAAGGTCAACCAGTGGACTTTATTGGTCGGGACGCTGCCGCTGGTCTTTTCGCTGGGTTCGGGCCGCTTCCGCGAGTTACCCCTGAACGGCGACCAGGTAGGCGCAATGTTCGTCACTAGCGGTCAGACTTTGCTGGCAGTGGCTATCATGATGAACTTGAGCGCCCATCTGTGGGAAGGCGGGCTATTACTTGGCCTGTTTGTGGCTCAATTCTTTTTCCCCGGCAAGTTCCTGTTTTTCGACTTCGATGCGCATTACGTCTTTGGGGTGATTTATCTAATTCTGGCGGCTTTCCTTTTCTTCCGTATTCCGCTAAAAGAACACTGGCTGATTATCCGCACAATGTTTGATTTCAGCAAAGACCAGCACACTACTAAAGAAATCATTGGCGAAGGTGAGGCCATCGAAGAACCCGCCGAGGCCAAGCCTCACGCCGGGGTAACTGCCAACAGACAGGGATGAATGGTAAGGATGAAGGATGAAAAGCTGTCAGCTTTCAGCCGTCAGCTTTAGAAGCCGGAAGCTGGAAAACTCATGGCTCATTCCTCATCTCTCATGGCTTTCAATCGTAAATTAGGAACGCCATCAAAGCTGACTGATTTCAGCAGGTCAGACTAAATCCTGCTGAAGCTGGGCTACAATCGTTGGAGTGATACCCATTATGTCCCCTACCGAGGCAAACAGAGGCGCGGTAGGGCCAAAAACCAGCAAGGGAACCGGGTTGAGGGTGTGTAACTTTGTTTCCAGATTCTCAATATTGCCGTGGTCGCTGGAAATTATCAGGCTGGTGTCGGCTTGCATATTAGTCAAAATACCTTCAATCAGCCCGTCTACATCCGCCAGAACTTCGCGGGCTTTGGTCATATCCTGGGCGTGTCCGGCGAAATCGGGCAGGTAGCACTCGAACAGGGTAACGTTATAGCTTTGGGCCAATCGCGCCAGTCGCGCCCCGGCCTCTTTTGGGTCAAGATAGGGCTGGGGATAATCGCGGTGCGAGCTATAGTGATTGGTAATATCCCAAAAAAGCGCCTCACCTCGCTCGTAATCGGCGGGCATCCTAAACGGCACTTCGGCAGTCATATTCAAAAGCGCTCCAACTGAATAGCGAAGTTTGCGCTGTTCGATGGCCTCAAAATAGCCGGGGGTGTAGAGATTAGCCGAGGTCGCTGTTCCGCCCAGCGCTAACACTTGTTTGAAAAGTCCACTTTCTTCCAGCAGCACCCGCAACGAGCCATTGGCAAAGCCGGTCAGATGGCGACCCAGCCAGGCCGGGGCATTGCGCCCGGTGTAGAGCGCGGTCTGTCCGGTGGCACTCTGAGGGCGGCCCGGTACGCCGAGGCTGGCATCAATCGGCTTGAATAATATATCGGGCCGGACAATCTCCGGCCCGGCTAGGAGCGGGCCACCCAACCGGGTCGCTAAAAAAGGCATCGGCTGTAGGCTTGGGCCGGTTTCCTCTAAAACATACGGGGCAAGCGGGTTATACGGCCCGGCTTCCGTCAACCCGACCCCATCCAAAAATAGATAAATAAAATGATGTGCCATTAATTGTCAGTATTCAGCTATCGGCGGTCAGAAATCTGAGGGCGGTTGGCTGAAGGCTGTTATCTCCTGTAACTAAGTTGCCAGAGGGCATTATCGGTAGCATTGCGGAAAACCAGTGACCGGGCATCCGGGGCGGGTTGCCACTGGTCCAGGGCGATTTTCAGGGGTAATCGAGTCGGGTCGGTCAGGCGGGTCGTGCGACTGGTCAAGGGGTCATAGCTCCATAGGGCGCTGCCAATCTCGCCCGCTTGCCGCTGTGGGATATAGAACAATTCCGCTCCGCCCGACCAGCGAAAGCCGCCGACCCAATCCAGCTTGTGCGACTGAGTGCCGTCAGCTTGGCCCACCCACACTCCGCTTTGGGCTGGCCCTTGCAGAGCAATCCACCAGGCCAGCCACTTGCCATCTCCCGAAAGCGCCGCGACGGTCAGCCCCTTGCTTTCGACCAACAAGTTTGCCGCCCGGTTGAGACTGTCTATCGCCCACAACCCAAACCGCCGATTCGCTATGTCGCGGCCCGTGACCAGCATTTGGCGACTGTCGGGAAACCAGGCCAAATTAGCCAGTTCGCGGCCCGCCCAGACCGCACGCGGATTCGCGCCGTCAATCCCGGCGACCCACAACTCAAACCGCTGGGGTGCTTCTATCCCATCCTGTTGCAAGGAACGCAATAGCCATGCTACCTGCCGTTGGTCGGGCGAAATCAGGGCCGGGCTGCCTCGGTTGGAAAGGGTTGCCAATCTACGTCCGGCGGCTAAATCCTCGATAGTGGCGGTTGCAGTGGCCCGGTTGGAAAGCGCCGCCAACCCCAAATCGGAGCTGAAAGTGCCAATCCCCGCCGTCAGAAAGCTTTTTTGCCCGCTCGGCAAATTCAGCGCCCAACTTCCGGCCCGGCTTTCCCCCACCGATTTTTCATAATACACCAACCGTCCGTCCCCGGCAAAAGCGAAGGCATACCCGCCGCTCACTCCGATAGAAGCAATTCGCGGCTCGAAAGGCGCTACAGTCGGAGTGGGGGTTGGCGGTTGAATAGTGGGTGTCGGGGTGGCAAGGGCTGTCGGCGATAAAGCCGGGCTAGGGCTAGAGGTCGGGGCTACCGGATTAATCGGCGTTGCAACTTGGCCCGAAGTTGGCGAGGTCGCCGCAGCCGAAGGCGTAGCTGCGCTGATGGTCGCGGTTGCAGGCGCAGTAGAATTCGGCCCAACCGACCTAGACGGCTCATCGCCACACGCCGCCAACCAGCCCGCCGCCCCAACCCACCAAATTTTTAACTTTTCCATCCAACTTTTTGACATTAAATCATAAATCATAAATCAGAGAAAAATGCTTACCCCTCTAATCATAATCGTAAATTTCCCGCAGTCCTGTTTTTCCCTGACCTCAGTCCTTCGATTTTAGATTTCAGATTTTAGATTTAGCTCAAGGCCAGGTATTCGCGTAATCGTTGAGCAGGGCTGCGCCAAAGCGGACGGGCGGTTGGTCAAGGATGCTTTGCCAACGGTCAGGGTGGTCGAGGTCAAGCTGAAATTGCAAGCCTTCTCCGGTTGCGCCGAGGGTCAAAGCGGGCCAATCAGCCTCGATTAAAGTAAGGGGATTGAGCGTGCCACCAAGATTGCCCTGGCGGATTTCCAGATGCAAATGGGGATGCGTATCGCAATCTGCGCCCTCGTGAGTCGGAGCGCCGGTCACGCCGACTGCCTCACCCCGCTTGATGGTCTGACCTACCCGCAAAGAAGAAGCTTGTTGCAAATGTCCATAGAGCGACACCAGCCCATTGGCATGGCGGATTAAAAGGTTATGGGGTAGCGCCCCATAAGGCCCATCTACCGCCGTAACCGTCCCATCGCCGATTGCCAGTACCGGCGTACCGCAGGGGGCAAAGAAATCTACCCCGAAATGGAGGCCCTGCCCACCGCTATAAAGCGCCCGACGCTGGCGATAAGCCCACCGGGTATTGCCGTACCATTGCCGCAAAAACCAGCTTGCCGGGCCGGGCGCACCGGGATAGGGCAGCCCAAAAGGAGCAGCCTGCAAGATTTCGAGGGATTTAGGGCCAAGCGCCAGACCCGAAGCTCCTGCCACTCCCAGACCCAGATACCGCCGACGGCTTATTTTGATATTTGGTACATCCATCTGAATAACCATCCTCTTTAGTTTGCCAGTAGCATAATAGCATAAAAATTAAACAAACCCGCTGAATTTAGCGGAACCGAAACCAAATAAAGCCGTTTATATCTTGGTGAATGTTTAGACTTGCACTATTTGGGTCAATCTCGTTTACACCTTCTGCTATTATATAAATTCAGTAGAGCAACAGGAAGTCAGGGAAGAATAAAGATGAATTTGGGTAATAATCAACCGTTTGATTTCGATGAAAATGCTAAATCCGGGTGCGCCGGTCACGGTGAAATTGGACTAAATCCCAAACCGCGTCGGAGCCGCAAACAGTTCTTGAAATTCGCCGGGGCTGCCGTCGCACTGGCGGCAATCCCTTTAAGTAATAAAAACGTGATGGGCAAGACCGGCGATTGGGTGACAACCACCGGCTTTCCGGCGGGCGGCAGCTATCTATCGCCGGTTCAACCAGTAGCCGATGCCTATAACGCTATTGGCAGCTTTTGGGAAGTGAATAGCGGCGACGGCAACAAGCTGGTGCTGGAATTACGCACCAGCAAAGACGGCAGCAATTTTGGCGACTGGTATGAGGCCCATACCGATAGTTTGGATAGTAAAACCGCCCCTGGCAGCCGCTTTTTTGGGCGACTGCAATTTGTGACCGGCGGCTATGTCCAGTATCGCCTCACTATTCCCGCCGGGATGTCGGTCAAGCTGGTAGGGATTACCTTTATTGACACCAGTGCCGGGCCGACCTCGCCCAACGGCCCAGCCCCTAGCCCTGGCCTGACCGTCGGCGGTGTTCCGCCCAAACCGCCAGTCATCAGCCGGGCGAACTGGGGCGCGAATGAAAGCTTGCGCTATAGTGGCGCGGCGGAAATCTGGCCCAGGGAGTACAAAGTTCCCAAAGTTTTTATCGTCCACCATAGCGAAACCCCCAACAATAATAATCCCAACCCGGCGGCGGAAGTCCGCAGCATTTATTACTATCACTCGGTCACAAAGGGCTGGGGCGATATTGGCTATAATTATTTGGTGGACTGGAAGGGCAATATCTACGAGGGGCGCAACGGCGGCGACAACGTGATTGGCGGTCACGCCTATCCCTTTAATCCCGGCAGCATCGGGATTTGCATGATTGGCAGCTTCAAGACTTCTGCCCCGCCCGCCGCCCTTTTAGACTCGTTGGTCAAGCTGATTTCGTGGGCGGCCTATGCCAAGAATATCAACCCTAACAGTCAGGTTTATATGATTGACCGCAATGTGCGGTGTATTTCCGGCCACCGCGATGTCAACGATACCACCTGCCCTGGCGATGTCGGCTATACCCAACTGCCCGGCATCCGGCAACGTGTGACCGATTCGCTACCACCCCGCAACGACCAGGGCAGCTTTAACGTGGCCCTCAAGTCGCTGACTTTTTCGCCGACCACCTTACGGGCAGGGGAGTTGCTGAAAGTTGAGGCGGTAATTACCAATACCGGCTCACGACCACTCGAAAGCCAGGACCCCGACCCCGGCTTTATCTACGAAGAAGGCCAGACCTGGGACAGCCTGAACTTTGAGAAGGTGAGTGACCGCTTCCGGCTGGCGATAGATTTTGCCGGAAATGGCGGGGTCAGCCATCCCTATCGTTGGGGGTTGGGCAAAACCGTCGCGCCAGGCGAAACCGTGACCGTGACCGGCTTTATCAAGATGAAGCAGCCCCGCAGCCTGACTATTTACGGCAGCATTATCCACGAATACGTTCAGTATTATAACGATAATTTCGCCACTACTAATATTCGGGTTCTTGCTGCCGGGCCGAACCGAGTTGACCGCGCCCAGCCCCGCAAAGACAACAATAATACCTATTTTGCTGAAACCGGACACAACCTGGGCGCGTCTTTCCGGCGCTACTGGGAGCAATTCGGCGGGCTGGCTATCTTTGGGTTTCCGATGACCGAGGAATTTACCGAGGAGTCGCCCAGCGAGCCGGGCAAGAGCTTTACTGTCCAGTATTTCCAGCGCAACCGATTTGAGTTCCACCCCGAATATATCGGGACGCGCTCGGAAGTGCTGTTGGGTCTTCTGGGAGTACAATTGACCGAAGACCGCGATTTTCCTAAAGCCGGGTCGTTCCCCAATACCCCTGACCGGGTTTATTTCCCTGAAACCAGTCACGGTTTGGGCGGGGCGTTCTACCAGTATTGGAAAAACAACGGTGGGCTACCCATCTTCGGCTATCCAATTTCGGATGAGTTCCAGGAACGCAATCCCGACGACGGCAAAACCTATACTGTGCAGTATTTCGAGCGCAACCGATTTGAGTTCCATCCCGAAAATCGGGGGACAAAATACGAGGTACTACTAGGTTTGTTGGGGACTGAGCTTTGCCGTCGCAAGGGCTGGCTGTAGGGGATTATAGAGGATTATAGTTGCAGCTTGCAGCTTGCCTAAAACACAAGCTGCAAGCTGCAATTTTTCATTATGAGAGGCAACACGTTTTTAGCGTAGTCTTGCTCGCGAAAATAGTTTATAATGGCGGAGGCGGAGGCCAACTATGGCCCGGCCCTTACAACACATGATAGCGATTATTCAGAGGATTTGAGCTAATTGACCGACCACGATGGGCTATTCAAATCCGTGATCAGTGAGTTTTTCCTGGAGTTTCTGGAACTGTTCTTCCCGGAGATTGCACGAGATATCGAGCCAGCTTCCATTCAGGAAAAAGAACAGGA
>JBBRSG010000015.1:0-63826 GCA_038245615.1 Chloroflexia bacterium
CCCGCCCCCCCCCCCGCCGCCCGAATCGCTTATTGCCCGGAAGAATTTCAGTTCGGGGATTTACGGTTGCCGTCCGGCCCAGGGCCGCATCCGGTTATCGTGGTGATTCATGGCGGTTTCTGGCGGGCCAAATATGACCTGGAACACATTGGGCATGTCTGTGCCGCCCTGACCGAGCAGGGTTTTGCCACCTGGAATCTGGAATTTCATCGCATCGGTCACGAGTTGGGGGCATGGCCCGGTACATTGCTGGATGTGGGTCATGGGGCGGATTATGTCCGCCAGCTTGCCGCGACTTATAATCTCGATTTAGGGCGAGTGATTTCGCTGGGCCATTCAGCGGGCGGTCATCTAGCCTTATGGCTGGCGGCGCGTTCCCGTCTGGCGGCGCACGACCCGCTCTACCTGGCTGACCCGTTGCCTTTAATCGGGGCGGTGGCGCTGGGCGGGGTCTGCGATGTAAAAGAATGCTATAAGCTGAATTTGAGCAATGGGGTCGCCCGCGAGTTTTTGGGCGGTTCGCCGGAGGAAGTACCGCAACGCTACGCTGATGCTTCGCCGATGGAATTATTACCGCTCGGTATCCCGCAAGTCCTTATTCATGGCACGGCTGACCCGAATGTTCCGTTTTCGATTGCTCAGGGCTATTACGAAAAGGCTATCGGCTTGGGCGACCCGGTGCGGCTTGTGCCGCTGCCCGACGCGGAACATTTTGAGGTAATTGATACTCGCTCCGCCGAGTGGCCGGTGGTGGTTCAGGAAGTGAAGCAGCTCTTTTCTTGAGGTGTCTTTTCAGCTCCAAAGACCTTTCAGAAGGTCTAAAGTGTCAGGATTGGCGGATTGCCATTGCCAGACCGAGCGGGCGCGGAGTAACAGGCGGTCATCGCGGCGAACTTGCTGCAAACGCTCAAACCGACCCGGCCCATCATCAAGTATGGGCTGAAACCAGCTATGGACTTGCAGAGTTTCCCCGGCTTTGGCGCTTTCGTGATATTCGATGTCATAATTTTGGGGCAGAAGTTGACCCGAATCGGGGTCTGGCAACAGACCAACCGCATTAAGGGCTTCCCAGCCTGCATTATCCATCATCTGTACATACGCAGTATTATTCATGTGACCCAAGACATCCAAATCGGAAAAACGCACCTGACCTGAAGTAATATAATCTGGGGTTTCAGGGAAATCGGGCCAAGCCGCTTCTTCCTGGGCCGAGACTGGGCCATTCGGTAGCCAGACTTCTTGAAAGACCGCCGGAATCCGGGCCGGTTTGCCCCGCTCGTCCAGATAGACCCACAGGGTACGGGCCTTAATCGCCGGGTCGGGACGCTTATCCCCTTCTCGAAAGTTGGAAATATCGCGGATTTCGTAATTACGCATGGCGGTCACTTTGCTGAAAGCGCCCGGAAAAGTTTCGGTTTCCAGAGTAGCCCGCACTTCTACTGGCTGCCGAAATTCGGCAACGGTGCGGCGGGCAATCCAATTTCCGCCAGCCGCAATCAATTGACCGTCTTTGGCATCCCGCTCGGCAATATCTTGCATAAAGCAGAGAGCCGCCGCCGGGGTCAGCAAGCCGTACAGGTTACAATCGTCATAACGCACTTCGTAATTATGGAAAAAATGGCGGACTGTGGGTAGCATGTTCAGGATTTTTCCCCAATCCAGGGTATATTATATTCCTCGCCAATTTGCTTGAGCCGGTAGATAACTTTGGGGTGAAGCGGTACGCCCAGCCGTAGATTTTCGGCCTGAGCCATATACTCTTTTTCGCCCGCGACATACACCCGTGAAGCGCCATCCACCGTCGGAGTATTACGTAATCCCCGGATGAGTTCATCCATATCCGTCTTGAAAGTTTCGACATCTCGAAAGCCATCAATCCGAAAAGCCGCAAAAAAATGACCGGCCCGCAACCGGGCGAGTCTAAAGCCAGGGCCAATCCCGCTCAAAACCCCGGTCAAAATATCCACCATCGTTGCCAGGCCATATCCCTTGTGGCTGCTCAATTCGGGGGTGCTACCCAGCATCAACACATTCAGGCTTTCCAGCAGCTCAAACGGGTCGGTGGTCGAATGTCCGTTTTCGTCCAGACCCCAGCCTGCCGGAATGGGTCGCTCCTGGCGGGCGGCTATTTCAACTTTGCCCAGGGCCACTACCGTCGTTGCCATATCCAGCAAAAAGGGGTGTTCATCTTTGGCAGGGGCAGCGAAAGCAATCGGGTTCGACCCCAACCGCCGCTCTTTACCGAAAGTTGGGACACCAATCGCCGAGGAATTGGTCATTGCCAGGCCGAACATATCGTGGGACAAGGCCATTTCCGCATAATATCCGGCAATCCCGAAATGGCTGCTATTGTTGACTGTAACCATTCCCACTCCAGTCTGAGCGGCCTTGTCTATCGCCAGTTGCATGGCCTTGCGCCCTACCACCAGCCCCAGGCCATTGCCGCCGTCCACCAGGGCCGTCGCCGGGGTTTCGCGCTCGATGCTGAAAACTGCATCAGGCCGAGCTACTCCGGTTTGATACATATTGAGATACATATCCAGGCGGGGTACGCCATGCGACTCGATATTCCGCAAATCGCTGGCAACCAGAATTTCCGCCGCATCTTCGGCTTCCTCGGCTTTCCAGCCTAGCCGCCCGAAAAAAGCCGCCGTAAACTCACGTAGGGCCGCCGCATCCACCCGCACCGGCACATGCCCCAACCCCTCCGGCCCGGTCAAGGTACGATCCCCTTCCAGCCGAGTCAAAGTAGTTGCTGGTCGTGGTGCGATGCTTCCATCTTCATCGCTGTATTTAGCTTCGTCGCTCATAATTCAATCCTTTTTGGAGTCAGGGGTTGGGAGTCGGGGATTTACCCCGACGGGGGGCGAGGCCGCGATTAAGAAACTCAGTCCTCAGTTCTGCTTCCCCTTCCCGCATTTTCTCAGCACTCAGGACTTTTCCGAACCCCGCTCATGATATTCCTGCATGACCTCGAAGAAGTGGGCGTGAATAAGCGGGCTGGCGGCGATAATCGCGGGTTTGGAAAAATGGGCTGGTTGGCCTTCTTTATCGGTGATGGTTGCGCCCGCTTCCTGCAAAATTACCAGGGCCGCCGCCAAATCCCAGGGATGCAGGGCCTGGTGGTAAAAAAGGTCGTAGCGCCCGACTGCGACATTGACCAACCCCAAGACCGCCGAGCCACCTATTCGCATCGAGCGGACTTTTGGGCGGATAAAGGTGGCCTCGCGCAACTGGCGGACGGCTTTTTCCTCATCATAGCCCAAATCAAAGCAGACTATCGCTTTTTCCAGCCGCTCGGTCAGCACGACCTGAATCGGCAGGCCATTGAGGGTCGCGCCTTTACCGTCCTGGCCCACAAAAAGCTCATCGCGAAAGGGGTTATAGACCACTCCCAGAATCACCCGATCATTTTCAGCCAGGGCAATTGAGACGCAACTAGCGGCTAAATCGGCGGCATAATTCGCGGTGCCATCCAGCGGGTCAATAATCCAGGTATAAGCTGAGTTGCCGCCGCCATCCCTGGCCCCGCCTTCTTCTGCCAGAATATTATGGTCAGGGAAGCGGCGCAAGATATGACCGATAATAATTTCTTCGGCCTGGGTGTCCACTTCGGTCACAACGTCTTTGGCATCCTTGTACTTGAGCCGAGCCGGGCCAGGTGGGAACTGCTTGCGCCAATCCAGCATCAGTTTTCCGACTTCGAGGGCCGCCGTAGTTGCCACCTCTTTGGCGGCTTCTTTTTCGGCGGCGGTCAAAAGTTCACTCAAATTGTAGCACCTCCCTTTTGGCTAAAGAGCCGCGTCGGAGCGCGTTTTGGGATGATTACATTCAGGGCTAACGGTACACACTCAATTCTAAGCGGCAACGAATTGGTACTGCCCAGCGAGTCGCCATCAATCTGCATTTCAAAGGGTTTTTCCAATTCTATCAGAGCTTCGTGGGCCTGATAGCGGTCAATATGCGGATTATGCTCGCTGCGGCTGGTAATCATCGAAAGAGTCATACGTAACCGCGTCCACAGATTCTTCTCCTGGAAAACCAAAAGCTCCAGTTGCCCATCGTCCAGTTGAGCTTCACGGGCCAGCTTCATCACGGCATACCGCTCGGCGTTGGTCGCAATAATCCAGTCGGTGCGGGTTCTAATCTGGGTCGGATGTTCGCTTTCCGGGTTCAAAGTGATTTTAGCGATACTGCCCTGAAAACCAAAACCGACCTGCAAAGCCGCGACCCCGTAGGCCAGCTTGCCAATGCGCCGCTTTAGCTTCAGGTCGAGGGCCTGGGTGATTTCGCCATCCAGCCCGACCCCTAGCATCAGCAAAAAATAGTGGTCGCCGGTCTTACCCAGGTCAATGCAATGTTTCGCACCTTCGGTAATGACTTTGGCGGCCCGGTCAGGATTAGATGGCATCTTCACCTGCTTGCACCAGACATTAGCAGTTCCCGCCGGATAGACCACCAACGGCACATCCGACCCGGCCATACCTTGAACTACTTCGCTGACCGTGCCATCTCCGCCGACGACGACAATCGCCTCGACCTGCTGCCGAATAGCGGCTTGGGCCAGTTCTTCCCCTTGCCCCGGCTTTTGGGTGGTATAGAGGATAATTTCGTTTCCGGCTCGCTCTAAAGAGCGGGCCAACCGTGCAAAGCGATAAGCTTTTCCGGCGGTTGGATTATAAATAACACCTAACTTCAATTTCGGCTACCTCCGCGCCCAAATGCAAATCGGTTGGACTACATCAGGGTTGCCTGAGATAGTCCAAACCGGTTGCAACTATAAAAACGGCGGGTTTTGCCGCCGTCAACATCACTTCCCCAGAAATTTCCCGCTCAGTTTACCCGGACGATTTTGGCGAGGGACTCGATTGCCGGGCCAGCCGCAAAGCTCGCCGGGCCTCCTCACGCTCGTCCCAGGGTACTTTTTGTGGGCCTATTATAACACAACTTTCGTGACCTTTACCAGCCAATAAAATCGTATCGCCGGGTTGGGCCGCTTGCACCGCCGCTTCAATCGCGGTTCGGCGGTCCGCAATTTTCAGGAAGTCGTGGCCCGCTTGCCAGCCTTCCGCTTCCGCTCCGGCGGCAATTTGGTCAATTATCGCGTTTTCATCTTCCAAACGGGGGTCTTCGTTGGTGAAAATAGCAAAATCGGCTAACCGGGCCGCCAGCGCCCCCTGTACCGGGCGCTTGGCAAGGTCGCGCTCCCCGGCACTGCCGAAGACTGCGATTAAACGCCCCGGCGTAATAGGTCGCAGCGTGCGTAAGACTTGTTCAATCGAGTCGGGGTTGTGGGCATAATCCACAATAACGCTAAATGGTTGCCCTTCGTCTATTTGCTCCATCCGGCCCGAAACTCCCTTAATACCTTCCAGCCCCGCCCGGATATTTTCGAGGCTGATGCCTTGCGATAGACCCACCGTCAGCGCCGCCAGACTGTTATAGATATTAAATTCCCCCGGTAGATGTAAGGTAATGCTCACTTCGCCAATAGGGGTAATCGCGGTATACTCCGAGTGACGGGCATCGCTGCTAATCCGGGTGGCCTGGACATCAGCTTTATTTCGCAGTCCAAAAGTTAATACTCGCAACTCAATCCCCTTGCGGCGGGTAGCTTCCTCGGCTCTTTGTCTGAAATAATCGGCGTTGGGGTCGTCGGCATTAATTATCGCGGTTTTGGGGAACTTCATAAAAGGTTTCGGAGGTTCGTCGCCCAGGGCTTCAAATAGAATTCCTTTGTCGTGGCGATATTGCTCGAAAGTGCCATGAAAATCAAGATGCTCGTGGGTGATATTGGTCAAGACCGCTATATCATAGGCGCAATTGATCAATTTTCGCAGGGCCAGACCGTGCGAACTGCTTTCCAGTACCACAAAATCTATCTTTTCCGCCACCATCTCCGCCATAAGCTGCTGGATTTCGACGGTTTCGGGGGTCGTCTGGCGGGTTTCGTTGGCCCATTGACGCGGCCCGACCTTGAAATCCACCGTCCCAATCAGCCCGGTCGAGAAACCGCCTGCTTCCAGCACCTGATTGACCAGATAGGTCGTAGTGGTTTTGCCCTTTGTGCCAGTAATCCCAACTACGCCCAACTGTCGCGCCGGATTTTTATAAAAAGCGGCAGCTAAATGGGCCAGGGCCGCCCGCTCGTCCGCCACCAGAATTAGAGCTGGCTGACGCTCCTGGTTCGGTAGCTGGTAACTCATCAAAGCTTGGCGGTTACTACCCACGATAGCAATTGCACCCCGGTCAAGCGCATCCTTGATGAAATTATGCCCATCGGTATGAAACCCGACTACCGCCACAAATATTGCCCCCGGCTGTACCGCCTGTGAGGAATAAGCTACTCCGGTAACTTCGGCCACCTCGTTCCCCGCCGCCAGAATTTCCTTTTGGGGTAACGCCGCTAATAAATCCTTTAGCTCCAAACCTCGTCTACTCCTCTTCTGTTTCTATAAGCTCGCCTAAATCTTCGGGCTGCAAACCGCGAATAAAATCTTCAAATGGCACTTGCTCGAGTTTCACTTTAAGATATGGTTCAATCTGATTATCGTCAAGCTCAGTATCTCATGGTCGAATCCAAGCGTTTCGCTTAAAATCTCTGCCACTTGTTGCGGCCAAAAATTGGCACTCATTTGGACGATAGTGCCTTTTACCTCTTGGGCTAATTCTCTGATTCGGCTTTTATTTCCAATTCGGTCAACTATAATAATGGTCGCTAGATAATAGCGAGAGCCACCTAACTCTAATTGACGCTCAAATCTGGTTACTTTGTCCAATGAAATTTCCGGGTTTCCGCGCCCGATAAAACCAATATCAAATCTTATACCTTTGCCCAGTTCATAAAGCAGGGTAGCATCGCTTTCCCGTCGTTCTGCTTGTGAGGATAGCCAGAATATCCCTTCGCCCGCCTGTTCAGACGGTACATAATTGAATCCCAAAATGTGTAAGAGTGAACCTAGTATGAGTTTTTCAAATAGTTTACCGTAAGCTGATTTTTCTGAGCCTCGGATAGCCAGGGTTTGTGCGCCAATAGTATTAAGCAGATAAGTCATCCATAACCAGTTTATTTGGGCCTGCATGCCCGATTCCAAACTCAAAGTACCGTGTAATTCACCATTAGCCCGGGTATGCTCAGCGATAACGTCTTTATTGGTTTGGATATAGCGGTCTCGGTATTCTGCCAGCGATTCATGACTATCTCTGAGAACATTTTGAAAAGATTTATCGGTCAGCCCAAGTACCCATTGGGCAATCCAGCGTTCTGATTTGGCAAGGTGTTTTTGGTTAAGAATCTCCGCTGCCAAATAGGGTAGTCGCTCTACAAAGATTTCAGAATTAGCCGAGCCATTCATGAACAAACCCAGCGTAGCCAAATTAAGGGTAGCAATTCGGCGACGGGTGAGGAGTTCGGTTGAGTCGCGCAGGTTTTTGCCGGTAAGTACATCAAACACGATACCCCGTACTACTTCAAGCCCAATTTTCCGAATATAATCTATACCCCCGCCCGTTAATAAGTCTTTTGCATCGGGTGGGAATAAATCACTTAGCGGGGTCGAATTTTTTGGTTTTGCAGATTTTTTAGGCATACGATTTTGTTAAAAGAGCCTATCTTCTACTTCGATTTTGGGAGAGTTAATCGTAAAGACATTCCTCGCATCATGACCTAACCAGTTTTTGGTTTCCTCTCGAATGATCGAAAAGTATTTATCTTCCTGTTCAATTAAAACAAAACGACGGTCTAATTTTATGGCGGCCCGCCCAACCGTTCCAATTCCGGCGAAGGGGTCAAGCACTACATCGGCTTTGAAAGAGTAATAACTGATAACCTTTTCCGCCAGTTCATCCGGGAATATCGCTGGATGGCGCTTATCATAAGCGGGCTTTATCCGCCAGATATTGGTTTGTTCGTAATTATCGCCGATATGCGAAGCCTCGACTAATTCCGGCTTTGGGTGCGCCCGAATATTCCAGTCAATCAGCCTAGCAGTATGCTTGCGATAAACCAGAATATATTCGGTAACAGGGACGGCTTTATACTGAAGCGGATTGCGGTCGGCAGCAAAACGACGACCACGCCCGGTAGCCCAACCCGCCCCGGACGGCTTTTCCCAAATTATGTCGTCAATAAAATCGTAACCCTCTTCCACAAATATACGATGCAGGTCAAACGGCACGGCAATGCGTCTGGAAGCTTCATTTCGGTTGGCCCGTCGGATTAGCACTGGCGAAATATTGATTACAAAAAACCGGCCTTCGGCTAGAACTCGGTGGACGCTCTGAATAATCTTGCGTAATTTCAGCAAATACTCTTCATAGGTGATGTAATCGGTGTATTCAGGACGGGCATTATAGTAAGGTGGGGAGGTAAAAACCAGGTCAATTGCCTCTGCTGGTAAATCTTGCAAGACTTCTTCGGCATCTCCCAGGGCAATGGTATTACGAAGCGGCGATAATTTGTAAGTTCCATTCTGAGGGTTTAGATTATCTTTATTTTTGGCCTCACTTGCAAGCTGTTCATTTCGTCCGAGCAGCCGGGTTTCCAGGATAGTCGGACTGGTAGATTTATCGCCCAGAATAAGCGAAGTTCGGGCATCAATCACCACCTCGCCCAGACGTTGACGGTCAGTTTTACCCAATAAAGGTACGCGCCAGACATGATACCGGTCATCCACTTCCGGCAAACCGAAATCTATGGCGTTTTCCAACTGGGCCTGTTGCAGCCAAACCAGACTTATTTGTTTAGCGGCGGCTACGTCCAAAACGCTATATTTGCGTTGTTCCGCTACAGTGTTGGTTCTTTCTTCCATAAATATATTGTTCAGGATAATGTTTTGCTAGTTAAGCCTAAAATGTGGTAAAAGGATAATACCACAAAACCAAGTTTGTAAAAAACATCACAAAGCCTATTGACACAAATTTCACAATGTGCTATATTAGTTTCAGAACGTTTAGAATATTTTGAACGCTCAATAGGCCAAAGTGATTTAGCACACGTCTGGAGAGTACTAAAGTTCATAATGAATTGACCCGAAATACTGTAATTTATAAGTAGTTAAATACGTATATATTTACAGAGATAACGGATGGCGAATATCAGAAATCGCCACTGAAACTCACCGGGTTCAACTTCAAAAATATCATCTAAATGTAAAGTGGTTCGGTTTCGACGGTTACTTTCCCCTGGTAGCCGAGTGTGTGTCAAGAAAGAGGCTTGCTATGAAAACTTCCTCATCGAGCATGTTTTATAACGTGGTGCTGGCGGCTGCACTTATAATGATTGTGGCGGTCTTTGTAGGTGGTTTTGTGTTTATGGCGTTTTTTGGTGGACAGATGGAAGCCCGCCTTATGGTTCTGCTGATTGCGGGCGCAGTCGGGATGCTGGCCATGCTAACTGGATTGTTCTACGCCCTTTCGCGGATGGACACCGAACGCAAAGAAGCCAACCAGTTTTGGGAAGATAAATAGACTTCGTTGAAAAGGCCGATAGCGGGTAAAAATACCTGCTATCGGCCTTTTTGTTTTGTTGGACGAAATCTTGGTTTAAGTCCAGTTAGTTCTGCGGGAAATCCTCGCGCCGGACTATCACAATTGGGGAGGCCGGTAGACCTTGTAGGTCGCTGGCAGCCTGGATGACCGCGCCAGGCCGTCCATCGACGATGGCGGAGGCCAGCTTATCTTTCTCGAATTCGGGTTGAGGCGGAACCATTTTCACCGGTTCGGTGGTCGAGATAGAGCTATAGCTTTCAACCGAAGGCGAGGGCGAAGGCAAATCTTCATCGCTGTCAGGCAGATTGAGAGTAATCGGCTCACTCACCCGTTTTTCCACATTGGGCAAAATGGCCCGTAAGCCAGGCAGCGTCCGCCAGGCATAACCACAGACAAAGACGAAAACCAGCAAAAATATCAAAAAGATGCCAATCCGAACTAGCATTCCCAAAAGCTCCGGCCCCTTGTCGCTGGATAAGGGTTCTCCAGCCAGAATCGGCGCGGCCAGGCGGTAGAGCGTAATCATAAAATCCACCTCTCTAAGTCTATATCAGGCAGGATGAGCTAAACCTGAGTCTAATTCAGGTGGTTTTATTATAACTGACGGGGCGAGGTTCACTGGTAGTACCAACTACAAAGGCATCCGCATATCGCCCAGAATGAGGCGAGCTTGCTCAACTCCGTTAGCGTCCACCCCGGTGCTGAGGCCAATCACAATCCGAAAATCGCTGGCCGCCTCTTGCAAGCGGCCCAACCTGCGCAAAACCTCACCCCGGTTGAAATACGCATCCGGGTCGTTAGGGTCAAGCTGAATCGAATGGCTGTAGTCGCTCAGGGCTTTTTCGTACTCGCGGCGCTTGCGATAGGCGTTGCCCCGATTGAAATATGTTACCGCATCCGAAGGGTCGAGTTCCAGAGCCTTGTTATAATCTGCCAGAGCGCGGTCATAATGACCTTTGGCACTATAGGCGCTCCCCCGGTTGACATAAGCCATCGTATAATTGGGGTCGAGGCTAATGGCCCGGCTGTAGGCGCTGATGGCCCGGTCAAAAGCCCCTTTGTGGTAATAGCGGTTGCCGCGCTGATAATAAACCGCCACCCCTTTTATATCCGGTTCAGTCACAACTAAATCCGCCGTCGCCGCCGGGTCATTCGGGTGTAGCATCTGCTGGTGCTTGATGCGTTCCAGGAGTAACTCGGCATTTTTGAGGTCGGTAGCCAGGTTGCGCTCTCTGGCCCGTTCACGGGCTTCGGTGGCATAGGCCAGAGCGCGACCATATTCGCCCAATCGTCCGTAGAGCCGCGCCAAATCGCTCAGGAACGCGGTTTCCTCGGCCTGCTGCCCGGTTTGACGGCTCAGGCGCAAACCTTCTTCGGCAGCCGCAACTCCACCCTTGAGATCGCGGGTTTCGGAATAAATATGGCTGATTTGACCCAGGATAATAGTTTCACTTTCCAGATCGTTATCCACTTCGCGCAGCAGCTTTAGACAGCGTTGATAGTAATCCAGCCCGGTTTCATATTCGCCCCGGCTGTGATGCAACTGTCCTAGCTGGCTCAAAAAGCGGACATTTAGGCTGTAAATTCGCTGACTCTGGCTCAAGCGCAGTCCGGCCTGATAGTGCCGCAGGGCATCTTCCGGGCGATTTTCCAGCTCATCTAATACCGCCTGTTGATACAGGCTTTCACCTTCCAGTAAGAACAGACCGTATAATTCCGAAATAACGGCGGCCCGTTCAAAGGCTCGCCGCGCTTCTGAAAGCTTACTGGCGTGGCGATAGGCTTTGCCCGATTTTATGAGGCTATCGGCCTGAAATTCCGGGACTTGAAAGGCTGCCCCTAAATCCAGGCACCTTTCGTAAGTTGCCGCCGCCCCATCCCAATCGCCCGCTTCGGTCTGAGCCTGTCCCAGAAAGTTGGTCAGCGACATTTCGAGGGCATCGCGGCGGCGCTGCCATTTGGCATCAAGCGGCAGGTCCGAAAACCTATCGGTGTCTTTAAGCTGGGTCAACATTTGACGAGCATACAGCCCGGCGGCTTCCGGCGCGGTCATCATCCGCAACCGAAGTTCACCAATCGAATTTTCCAGACTTCGCAAGTTCTGACGACGTTCATCCAAAGTTCCGGTTTCGCCGGTGCGGGTTATCAGCGCGGCGCTCTGTACCCGGTCAAGGCTATCCACCCAATCTGGCATACTTTTCTAACCTCTAAACATACCGTAGTGTTATAAGAAAAATGACAGCAATATTGACATCATTGTAGTATCTTACGGTGTAGCTTATCATATTATTCTCGCTTTCACAAGTCCCCTCGTTTATTACTTTACCCACCTATTAAAGAGAATTAAGGTCGTTTCGGTTACGCTTATGTTAGAATACTTCTGGTATTCTGACTACGTTTGAGCAAAGTTACTTGTAAAATCAACAGTCTTAGCATGTCGAATAAAGTTCAGCTTGACCCGCCCGCCGCGTCCGAACCCCCCGAAGAAAAACGCCCGGCTACTCCGCCTCGGCGAAGGCGGTTTCGCCTGTCGCGCTTTTATCGTGAAAACCGCGAACCGATTGATTTCTGGTTGAGTTGGCGTTTGGCGCTCCTGGTAGTCGCTATTTTTACGGCGGTATTGGTGCCGCGAGGTTCGGCTTCCCCGGTCACTTTCTACAATTTTGGCGACCTTATCCGCGAGCGAACCATCTGGGGCTGGACCCATTGGGATGGCGACTGGTACGCCGACATCGCCGAGCGGGGCTACTGGCGCGATTTCAATACCGCTTATTATCCGCTCTATCCCCACCTGATGCGCTGGCTTGGTTTCGTCCTGACTTTGGGCCATCCCAGCCTGGATGTATTCAAGCTGGCGGGGCTGCTGATTTCGTCGGCGGCAGCGATGGCAGCCTGTATTCTGCTCTATCGGTTGGCTCGCCTGGAATATGATGCCGAGATTGCCCGCCTGAGCCTGGCCTATTTTCTGGCCTTCCCGACCTCGTTCTTTATGGCGGCGGTCTACACCGAGGGGCTTTTTCTGGCGCTGGCAGTTGGGGCGTTTTATGCCGCCCGGACTAATCGCTGGCGGGCGGCGCTTATTCTGGCTTCCTTAGCGGTATTGACCAAAAACCAGGGCGTTTTCGTGGCGGCGGCCCTTTTGGTAGAATATGCCCAGCAACGCGATTGGAACTGGCGCAAACTTGACCGCAAGATTCTGTATTTTGCCCTACCCGCCCTGACTCTCGCTGGCTGGTTCGGCTGGAACGCGCTCACGCTCCAAAATTCGGTAGGGTTTGTCGCCAGCACCCAGAAATATTTTTTGCGCTATTTCGACTGGCCCTGGAATACCATGCAATCGGCTTTCCACCGCTTCTACGAGCTGGACGAAAAGGGAGTGCGGCTTTCGCTGGTCTTTCAGCCCGATAATGTGCCGATGCTCGATTTAGCATTCACTATCGGTTTTCTAGGGTTGGCGCTAGTGGCGGTGTGGGCGACTATCAAAGGCTTTTTGCGGCCCGGCTATCTGGCGCTATTTCTGTTTTGCCTGATTCAGCCGCTCTGCGCTCCGGCAGAATGGAGCATCTTAAACTCGCTGCCGCGCTATATGCTGATAATCTTCCCAGCCTTTTTCCTGTTGGCCCTGGCGGGCCGGCGCTGGAATTTTTTCCACAACTTGTACTTTTTCGCCGGACTAGCCATGACGGGGCTATTGGTAGCCCGGTTCACTCTGGGCTATTGGGTCTCGTAAACGGGAGTCAGGAGTCGGGGGGAATTTACGACCTTAGACCTTAGATTTTAGACTTTAGATTTTAGATTTTAGATTGATAAACGTTGCTAAAGAAAACCTAACTCAGCCGATTAAAAAGCGCAAGCGGTTGCCGCGTATTTTGCGGTTTTATGAGGCTAACCGCGAGCCGCTGAATTTGTGGTTCGCCTGGCGGACGGGCCTTTTATTATTGCCTTTTTTGTTCGGGACTTTGATACCGACGATTTGGGACCCGCCGCCGACCACTCCTTCCGAGGTCTGGACTGACCGGCTACTCTGGGGCTGGACGCGCTGGGACGGCGAATGGTACGGCGACATTGCCACCAAAGGTTATTGGAGCGATGAGCCGATTGCTTTTTATCCGCTCTATCCTCATCTGATGCGCTGGCTGGGTTTTGTGCTGTCCGCCGGTAGCCCCGACCAGGCGGTTTTCAAGCTGGCGGGTTTGGTGATTGCTTCGATTGCCAGCATTTACGTCTGTCTGTGGCTCTATCGGTTGGCGCGGCTGGAATATGACGAGGAAATTGCCCGCCTGTCCGTGACTTATCTGCTGATTTTCCCGACTTCGTTTTTTATGGTGGCAGTCTATACCGAAAGCATTTTTTTGGCCCTGGCAATCGGGGCGTTTTATGCCGCCCGCAAGGAACGCTGGGGACTGGCGATGCTCTTGACGGCTCTGGCGGTGCTGACCAAGAACCAGGGGATTTTCGTAGCGGCGGCCCTCTTGGTCGAGTACGCCGTTCAGCGTGATTGGAACTGGCGTAAACTTGACCGCAAGATTTTGTATTTTGGGATACCGGCCCTGGCTCTGGGCGGCTGGATGCTTTATAACTATCTGGCTTTTAATAACCCGCTGGCCTTTCTGACCGCCACCCAGAAATATTGGTATCGCTATTTTAGTTTGCCCTGGAACACCTTTAGGGAAGGCTACAGTCGCCTGTACGCCACCGACGATACGGGTGTGCCGTTGGCCTTGCAACAGCAAGACTACGATATGCAGCTTTTTGACTTTGCGATAGTCGGCTGCTTTCTCTTGCTCATCCCGGTTGTGATTCGGGCCGTCACCCGCCAGCGATTGCGGTTGGCTTACGCCGTCTTTTTCGGCTTATGTCTGCTCCAACCGCTCACCTCGCCCCGCAGCATCAGTATTCTGACCTCGCTGCCGCGCTATTATCTGCTAATATTTCCGGCTTTCTTTTTACTGGCCCAGGCCGGACGGCGCTTTCCGTTCTTCAATCGCTTCTACTTTATGGTGAGCCTACCCCTTTTCGGTTTATTGGTCGCCCGCTTCGTCATGGGCTATTGGGTGGCTTGAAAATCTGAAATCTGAAATCGAAGGTCGAAAGCTTCGTCCTCTTGATTTCAAGCGTAAATCGTAAATCCCCTTGGTCTTCCGTCTTCCGTCTTGCAAACCTCAGTCCTCAGTCCTCAGTCCGGCATTCCTCTCCGACCCCCGACCTCTGACTCCCGACCTCAATTCTTCCCCCTCCTTGCCGGGGTAGCGGCTTTGGGTTATAATCGCTCAAGTGCGGCATTTCTTTTGATTTAGAATTTCCGCTTGTAAATTGGCTCAAGTCTGGAATATTTAGTTATGATGAATACTACCGCAGACCGACAATCGAAACCGCAAGTTTGCGGACATAGGGGGGCCATGGGTTATGCTCCCGAAAACACGCTGGCCTCTTTTCGGTTGGCCCGCCAAATGGGAGCAGACTGGATTGAGTTCGATGTCCAACTCAGCGCCGACGGCGTGCCGATTATTCTGCACGATGATACTTTGGAGCGGACGACTAATCTGGGGCAGCCTCGCCGCCCTACCGAACTGACTCTGGCTCAACTCAAGCAACTGGATGCCGGAAGTTGGTTCGACCCGAAGTATGCCGGGGAAACTATCCCGACTCTGGACGAAGTTTTGGAGGAATTCGGGCCGGTAATCGGGCTGAATATCGAAATCAAGAGCCAGTTCGGTTTCGAGGCCGATAACAGAATTGAGCAGAAAATTGCCGAGGCCGTCCGCCGCTATAAGCTGGAAGATAAGGCTCTGATCAGCAGTTTCGACCTTTTTCGCCTGAACGCTCTGCATCAACACGACCCCGGTATCCGGTTGGGAGTGCTGTATGTCAATCAACCGGAACGCTATCCGCCCAACTTCGACCCGATTCTAGTGGCCCTGAGTCTTGGGGCAGTGGCGATTCATCCGCATTTTGAAGTAGTCACGCCAGAACTGGTTGACCGCGCCCGGCAGAACGGTCTGGCAGTCAATACCTGGACAGTCAACGAAGCCGCCGATATGGTACGACTAATCGGACTTGGGATTGACATAATCATGACGAATTACCTTGACCGACTGGCGGAACTACTCTAGTTTTGAGGTTTGAATTATAGGGGCAGGGAATTTTAACAGAGATGTACAGGATTTGCAGGATATAAAAGGGTTGGGGAAATAGGACTCAGGACTAAGTTTTGGAAGACGGAAGACGGAAAAATACCGTTAGTAACCGGCATTTTAACTCAAAACTCAAAACCAACATTATCCTGTCAATCCTGTACATCCCTGTAAAAAAGCATTTGAACGGAGAAGGGAGTTTTGGGGATGGCGGAAAAGAGCAATATCCCGCTACGGGTAGCAATAATTGGGACCGGTTTTGGAGGGCGAGTGCAGATTCCCGGCTTTCTGAAAATCGGCGGGGTCGAGATTGCCGGGATTATGAGTACCGGACGGCGCGAGAATGCCGAGAAAGTCGCGGCAGACTTTGGTATCAAGACGGTCTGCGACAATTATGAGGAAATCTTGCAAATCCCCGACCTGGATGCCATCAGCATTGTTTCGCCGCCCTACCAGCATTGCGATATGACCTTACGAGCTTTCGCCATTGGTAAGCACGTGCTGTGTGAAAAGCCGATGGCAATGAACGTGGACGAAGCCCGCCAGATGCTTGAGGCCAGCCGTAAAACCGGGCTAGTCGGCATGATAGACCACGAATTCCGCTATGTTCCGGCGCGAGCCTATGCCAGAGAACTAATCGCTCAGGGCTGGCTGGGCCAACTGATTAGCGCCAATGTCACGATGCTGGTTGGGACTTCGGCTGACCCCAAAGCCCGGCGCTGGGGCTGGCTGTTTGACCGCGAGGCCGGCGGCGGTTTTCTGGGGGCGCTCGGTTCGCACTATATTGATGCTTTGCGGCAATGGTGTGGCGAGATAGCCGCCGTCACCGCCGAAATCAATACCCACGTCAAAAGCCGCTTTCTGCCCAATTCGGAAGAAACCAGAGAAGTCACCGCCGATGACACTTTTAGCCTGCTTTGTCGCTTTGCCAAAGGTGGGCAGGGGGTTATCAATGTATCGGTAGTCACCCGCTTTGGGAGTGGTGAAAAAATAGAATTATTTGGAAGCGCCGGAACACTGATGATAAACAACGAAGGTCATCTTTACGGGGCGAAAGCGGGCGAGGAAAAGCTGCAACCAATCGCGATTCCGGCCCAATATACCGATGGCCCATCTTCGGATGACCCGCGCTTACGACCCTTTGTGACCCTGGCAACCGATTTTGTCGAGGCCATCCGCCGGGCTAAGGCCGCCGGAAAACCTTTGGGCGAGGAGATTTCGCCCAGCTTCGCCGACGGCTTCAAGGTGCAGCAGGTCATAGATGCGGCCCAGCAAGCCGCCGAAACTAAACGCTGGATTTCGCTTCCACCTCCGAAATAGAAACAATTTAGGGGATAGAAAAAGTGCTGAGTGCTGAGTGCTAAGTAAATCCAGTTAGTGTTGAGCAAGTTTACTCAAAATTCAGCATTCAAAACTATCCCCCGACTCCCAATCAGAAAGAGGCTAAATATGTCGAGTTTTGAAGGCAGTAGTAATGGCAATGGCAAGCATCACGGTAACGAGGAAGAACTGCCCGATCTGGAATATCAGTTCGAGGCCGAAGATGACGAGGAACACGAACACGAGCATACCTTTATCAATATTGCCCAGACTCCCACTTTGTCGGCTTATGAGGAAGAAATACACGGTGTAATTACGCTCGAATTCCGTGATCGCGGACTTACGATGGATTTTAGTCTGGAAGAAGCCCAGGAGTTAGGTCAGGTTCTGGCGGCAGTGATGACCCATCTTAAAGGCAAACAGACCAGCGAGAGCGATTCGTAAAATAACTTGAACCAAATTGAGCCGCTTTCGCGTATATTCTTCAGATAATTTTTACAGGGATAGATAGGATTTACAGGATAGTTTTGAGTTTTGAGTTAAATGCCAAATCCTAGCCGGATTTTCTCAGCACTCAGCACTCAGCCCTTTTCTGACCACTGACCACTTTTAACGGGAGGTAGCTTTTAGATGAACCTCGATATAAACTATAAATTGGCCTCGGAGGTGCGGATTGAGCCGGAGCAATTCGGGGCATTGCTGCATAGCCCGCAACCAGGCAAGCCGCTATTTTTGTTTAACCCGGCCTTAGCCGATTTTATCAACAGCCTGGACGGACAACAGTCGCTGGGAGTCAGCCTTGACCGCTTCTTTAAGGCTCGACGGCTGGCTTCCCGCGAAAGGGGACACTATCTCAAGGCTCTGGCTAAACTCGAAAAACTTGGCTTGCTGAAATCAAATTAGCTGAGATAGCCCGAAATTTAGGACTTTTGCTTGGAACTATTGGCTGATTTGAGGATTAATAAAGTTGAATCCTAAAATCAAGTTTGGTTATCTTTGAAAACTTTATGGCATAAAGTTTTCAAAGATAACTTTTTCGGGTTTACCCTGATTTGCCAGCAAAAATCCTAAGATTGAGTAAAAAGGAAAAACAGGACGAATAATGGGACACAATGGAGAAGTAGAAGTAGCCGAAGAATTAAAGCAGTTGCGCTCTGAGATAAAGGCCCGGCGCGGTAAGCTGCACGGGGGCGACCTGAGCGAATTGCGGGCGTTAGTACGGCAGGTCAACGAGCGGTGGAACATCAGCGCCCATCTGCCCATAACCTGGGGCGGGCCACCATTGGTCGGGCGGGGTATCGCCTATGCCAAACGCGCCACCCGGCGGGCTTTGCGCTGGTATATCAATCCAATTGTAGAGCAGCAAAACAACTATAATGCTTCGGTTACTCGCGCTCTTTTGCAGACCAATGCCTATCTGGAACAATTGACCCGTGAGCAATCCACCCTGGAACAGCGCCTGACGGCCCTCGAATTTCTATTGAGCGCCCGACCCGATGCGGTTGCCGAACTCGATATACAGCCCGAAATAATCGTCGCCCCGCCCGAACAGGTCTATACCGCCCCGGATACCGAGCCGGAAATAGAACTGGAAGAGGAACTTCTCCCCGAAGAATATCTGGTCATGGATATTGTGGACCGCGAATTTGCCCTTGAAGAAAGTATTACCTTAGACGAGCTTGCCGCAAAAGAGCTTGAGGCCGTTTCGTCCCCTGAAGTGATCGAACCGTCGGTTTCCCTTCCCGCTTCGGTTATAGAAGCTCTGGCGGAAGCGGATGAGCCGGAAGCGGCAATAGTCGCCGAGGAAACCGCCACCGAAGCGCCTTTGGTACAGGCCGCAATAAACGATTTAGAGTCGCCCGCTCCCAAAATGGAAGCACCACCGGCGAGGGAAGTCGAAACCAGTCAGCTTAATGCCGCCGAAATAGCTGCCGAAACCGTTGCACCGGCAACCCCGGCATCGGCAACTCCTTCGGTTGAGAAAGTGGCAACCCCGATAGTCGTAATATCGGGAGAAGCCTTGCCCGCCTCGCCCCAGGACCCCGCCACCCTCTATCAACGGGGGGTGGTTTACTATCAGTCGCGTCAGTATGATAAAGCTCTGGTAGATTTTAGTCGGGCTTTGGAACTGCAACCCACCGCCGAGGGGTATACCTTGCGTGGGCAGATTTATCGCAGCCAAAAAGATGACCAAAAGGCCCTGGATGATTTTTTTATGGCGCTGGAGCTAGACCCCGACTGCGCTCCGGCCTATTATAATTGCGGGCTGCTGCATTATGGTGAGCAGCGTTATGATGATGCGCTTTTCAACTTTGATGAGTTTATGCGGCTCAAGCCCGAAGATAAACAGGTCTACAACTTGCGCGGTCATACCCTCAATCTGATGGGCCGCAACGAGGAGGCCGTCACTTCTTTTGGCAAGGCGATTGAACTAGGTTCAACCGAGGCTGATAATTTTTTTGGGCGAGCCAACTCCTACTATGACCTTAATCAAGTTGACGAGGCTCTGGCAGATTACAAGCGGGCGATTGAAATAGACTCTACCGATTACCGCTTTTTCTATAATCGGGGCAAACTTAGCATGAAGCTCAAAGATTACAAAGCTGCCGAAACCGATTATCGGCTGGTGACAATTTTGCGCCCGGAGTTGGGCCGTGGCTATCTGAAGCTAGGAACGGCCCTCTCAAATCTGGGGATGTGGCAGGATGCCCTGATAAACTTTGATAAAGCTGCCGAATTAGGGGATGATGAGGCCATGCATCTGGCGGCCCAGCTTCGGGATAAAAAAAGTACCCGGAAACGTGGTTAAGATTAAAACTTTGGCCTGGGACGATTGGCTTATATGAACATCGTGGTTTGCCATTCGCAAGTGCCTTATGTGCGCGGCGGCAATGAAGTGCTGGTGGATGGCTTGGTGACGGCCTTGCAAACCGCCGGTCATCAGGTCGAACTGCTAGGGTTGCCCTTCAAATGGTATCCCAAAATCCAGTTAGAGCGGCAGAGCCTGGCCTGGCGGATGCTGGATGTAAGGCGACTGGGCGGGCGCAAAATAGATTTGGCTATCTGCACCAAGTTTCCGACCTGGGCGGTCCGCCATCCTCGCAAGGTGGTCTGGCTAGTCCATCAGCATCGCCAGGTCTACGACTGGTACGGCACGCCGCGCAGCGATTTCGGTCTGACCGCGGAAGACCGTCGCGTGCGGCAGGTAGTAATGGAAACCGACAATTGCGGTATCGCTGAGGCCGAGCGGATTTTTACTATCTCCCAAAATGTGGCGGCGCGGTTGGCCCGCTTTAACGGTCTGGAAGGTACTTCCTTATACCCTCCCACCCCCCACGACCTTTATCACAACGCCGGATATGGCGATTATATTTTCACGATGAGTCGACTGGATAGCGCCAAACGGCTGGATATTCTGCTGTCGGCCCTCAAAAAGACCCGCACTCCGATTCGCGCAATTATTGCCGGGAGTGGCCCGGATGAAGCGGCGCTCAAGACCAGGGCTGCCGCCCTCGGTCTGGCAGACCGGGTAGAGTTCGCCGGGCGAGTGAGCGATGATGAGGCGGTCAGGCTGTATGCCGGGGCGCTGGCGGTCTTTTTCGCGCCGATAGACGAGGATTACGGCTATATTACCGTCGAGGCCATGCGCTCCTCCAAAGCTGTACTGACGGCCCCCGATAGCGGTGGGGTGCTGGAATTTGTGCGCCACGAACAAAATGGCTATATCTGCCCCGACCCGGCAGCCTTCGCTACCGCCTTCGATGCTTTATATACTGACCGGAATTTAGCCGCCTGCCTGGGGGCTGCCGCGCTCGAAACCAGCCAGCTTGTGCCGACCTGGGCCGAGGTGGTCAAAACCCTTATTGGGACAGCGGTATATCAGAATTTGGACTAGCTTATCTGGAAAAGTGGTCAGTGGATTTACGATTAAAACTCAGTTCTCAGTCCTCAGTCCTGAATTTCCCCCGTCCCCTGACCCCCGACCACTTTTCTCACATCCGGCGCAGGGTGTACCAGGCCGACGCGCCACCGGAGGAGGTATCGGTGCTTTCGAGGTGTTTTTCGATAGTGAAAGCAGGGGTGAACAAGCTCTCGACTTCTTCTCTGGCAATCCCGAAACGCCGTCTTGCGCTTCGAGCGTGGACATAGAGTAGGTAAATCGTACCGGGGCGGCTCAACCGAATAACTTCCTGGGCATAGGACTGGCGCTGCCAGCTATCCAGCCCGTGCATACAGCCCATATCCAGTAATAGGTCAAAGGGGGTCTGGAGCTTAGGCATGTGGGTCACACTAGCGGTATAGAAAGTGGCTTGATGGCCTTGTTGCCAGGCCTTGCGGCGGGCCTGCCCGATAGCGCGAGGAATAAAATCCACCCCAGTGGCCTGCCAGCCGTGCGCCGCCATATAAATCACATTTGTACCCGTACCGCACCCCAAATCGAGAGCCTTGCCCGTCGGCAACTTCTCCGGCCCTTCGATAACTTCTACCAATTCCGGGGGCGAAATATTGGTATCCCAGGGTGGTGGCTTCCCGAAATACTTGCGATTGAACTTCCACCACCGCTTTGCAATCTCAATTCTTTGGCTAATCATATAATTTCATCGAACAATTCAGCAATTTGGGTACTATAAGAATATTATTCAAACAATTTGCTCACTTCCAGCTTGAACCCTGGCAAAATCTCTCCGCCATCCAATTCATCTTCCCGGTTCAGGGCTTTGCGCGACTTGTGCAATTCATAAACGAAAACGCCTTTATCAAATGGGTCAATTACCCACACCAACGGGACTCCAGCTTGCTGATATTCGTTCACCTTGTCCACCACCTGACTCCATTTATCTGTCGGCGACATTACTTCAATCGCCAGGTCGGGCGGCTTAGGAAAAGCCTCGTCATAATTTACCCCGGCGGCGCGGGCAGTAGTAACAAAAGCCAGGTCAGGCACGCGGGCTATATGGTTGATGGCATCTATTACAAAAGCTGTCCCACTAAGACCTACCCCATAAGGATTTTTATCAAGAAAAGTTTTCAGGATGCCGCCGAGTGAAAAAATAATTATGCCATGTCGTCCGCTAGGGCCAGCCATTTCTACCAGTTCTCCTTTTACTAGTTCATAGCGTTTGCCATCATCGGGCAACCTCAGATATTCCTCTATGGAATAATTTTTAGTGGTATCAATCATTACTTCGGTGGTCATAATCAAACCTTCAACTACTTCAACTAAATTTTTCCAGCCGCCGAGCGAAAAAGAGGGCAATCTCGCGGGTGGGATAAAAAGCATTATTATAGCCACAAAAAAAGAAGCCATTTTTTTGCAGAAAGGCAATCGCGGGATAATTCTTGGTCTGTACCTCGACCATCAGGCTGCGAAGCCGGTAGCGGTCAGCCCAGGCCCGTGCTTCACTCAAAAGTTGCGTCCCGACCCCCCGCCGCCGATAATCTAGTTGCACTGCCATCGAATTGACCCAGGCTATATGCCGTGCGCCATCTACTGCCAATCCGACATATCCCAAAATATCAGGCAAGAGGTCGGGATTAGAGGCCAGTAGCGGCAGATTCTCCCCCGCTTCGGCTTCATCCGGTAAAGCCGCCGAAGGGTCGGGATTGGCAGTGGCTTCTGCCACCAACAAATAGTCGGTCTTTTTCCATTCTGCCAATAGCTGCTGGTCGTTCATTGGAGCAGAAACCGCCAGAGGGCGCGGCAGCCGACTGGGGCTGAGTTCCATCCGAAAAGAAGGCGGGGTAATCAAACCGGGTTTTCCCAAAATCCGTTGGTGAGGTTGTAGCTGCTCGTCGGCTTCTTCTGGCTCATCAAAGCTCTCTTGTAGCTGCCAAACATAAGTCGTCACGAAACTGGCATCAATTTCGAGACAAAGCGCCAAATCGTTTAATTCTGCCGGACGAACCCGATATTTTAACATAGCTTACTTTCGGTTAGCAGTGGTCAGTGGTCAGTGGTCAGTGAAATACAGAACTGAGTACCGAGAAATCTAGGTAGTAACCGATATTTAACTCAAAACTCAAAACTATTTTACTGGCCACTGGCCACTGACCACTGCTCAAGCATTTACCGGCAAACGAAACCAGAAGGTCGCGCCCTGGTCGGGATTATTTTGTACGCCGACCTGTCCACCGTGTAATTCTATCATCTGTTTGCAAATTGCCAGACCCAAACCGGAGCTTTTCTCGCCGCCGGTGGGACTATTGCTCAACCGGGCATACTTTCCAAAAACCCGCCTTAAATCTTCTTCTTTAAGCCCCGGCCCGGCATCGCTGACCTCCAGGAAAACCAGCCCGTCCTCGGCGCGGGTGCGGACAACCGGAGCAGTTGCCCCTTTAGGGCTAAACTTGAGCGCGTTACCGATAAAATTATTCGCCACTTGCGAAAGTCGGGCCGGGTCTGCTTTGAGTTTTGGTAAATTCTCGTCTAACTCCAGACTGAGGTCGGTCCCTTTACGATGGGCATAATCTCGATTTATCTCGACGGCCTGACGAGCGATAGCGTTCAGGTCAGTAATTTCCAGCGCCAGATTTAGCTGCCCATCTTCCGCCGCCTGGAAATCCAAAAAATCTTCCACAATCCGCTGCATTTCCTGAGCCTGTTTAGAAACCAGCGCCAGCATTCGGGCGGCCTGCTCATCCATAACCTCGCCGACTGGTACCATTTCCGCTACCATTTGAGTAGCGGTCTGTACCGACCAGAGCGGATTTTTGAGGTCGTGGCTGGCAATTCGCAAGAATTCATCTTTTAGCTGTGAAAGATATTTGAGGTTCAGGGCAGTTTGCAACCGAGCCAACAAGACCGGGAAATCAATCGGTTTGGTCACATAATCATTGGCTCCCAGCTTGAGGGCCTCAATCACATCGCTGCTCTGGTCTTTAGCGGTTGCCATAATTATTGGCAAATCGGCAATCGAATTAGTTTTGCGGAGAGTAGTCAGCACTTGAAGCCCGTCTATATCGGGCATCATTACATCCAACAGCACCAGGTCAAATCGCTGGCGGCTGACCATTTCAAGCGCTTTACCGCCCCCATCGGCTAAATCCACCTTGTAGCCCTGGCGTACCAGGCGGCGGGATAACATATCCAAATTATCCGGGTTGTCGTCAACGATAAGGATATAGCAATCTTCCGGTTTCATGGTCTGTTTGCCCTATCTATTTTAAAAGCTTTAGTCACCAAACCCAACTTTCGAGAACTCCATTTTATAAGAAGATGTTTAGGACATTATAACAAGGCTGGGGCAAAATTCAAAGAGGTTTTGGCAATCGGTATAGCGGCATAACAGGAAATGAAAGAGCGAAGTCGTATCGGCTCGACTTCGCTCTTGACATAGGAGTAAGTAAAATGTAGTTGGGTTAACTAACTACATCATAAAGGGATAATTGCGTTAGAAAAATGTAACAGTCCAATCTTATCCCGTTCAGGGTTCAAAACACACGGCCTAACGGCCCATAAAACTGGGTCCAAGGGCCTAATTAATGCCCTTTAGTCCGTTGATTGCCGGGATGTAACCGTAACGCAATCGCTTCGTACCGATTACGCAGGTGCATTTTAGAATAGATATTATTAATATGATTCTTGACGGTTTTTTCCTCAATCGAAAGCGTATCGGCGATTTCGCGGTTAGTTTTACCCTGCTGCACCATCTCCAGAATATCGCGCTCCCGGCGAGTAAGCAGATTTTCACCAAAATGGTCAGCAGAACCGCTTCTAGTTTCGAGGTCGCCTTGAGCTTCAGAGACCGCTGAGGCAGCTTTCTTTTTGACCAGTTCCAGCAAGACCGGGGCCAGCGAAGGGCTAATCAGCGCCCCACCTGCCCGCACCGCTCGCACGGCGCTGACCAGTTCCGGCAAAGTAAAGTGACCGTGTATCAGATACCCTTTTGCTCCGGCTAGAATCGCCTCGACCAGGGTTTGCGGCTCATCGTTCCAGGTAGTAATCACAATTCGGGCGTTGGGCTGGCTCTCGATGATGCGGCGGGTGGCAGCAATTCCATCCAACCGAGGCATCCGAAAATCCATAATCAACAAATCCGGCTGTAGCTCTTCCGCTATTCGCACGGCATCCAGCCCATTTTCGCCTTCCCCGACAATTTCCATATCGGCTTCCAATTCCAGGGCGCTTCGCAACCCGCTTCGCATCACAAAATTATCGTCTATAATGGCGATTCTGGTCGGTTGAACCTCTCTGATTATAGCGGTCACTTCACTTTCCGGGGTTTGAAGATTGCTCATCCTAATTTTCAATCACCCTAATCCCAGGTTTGGCGGGTTTTAGCCCATTCGGATAAGAAAGCCTTGCCATAAATTCGGTCAAATCTCGCAAAACTTGTGTCTGTCTCATAAATAGTATAACATGGTTCTAACAGGGTCTTAGGGCCTATCCTCAGGTAGGGAGTAAGTTTGCGAGGTTTGGTGTGATTTTCACGCAGCAGGTGCTAAATTTTATTGATTGGCTCCGAAGCCATAAAGCTTTGGTCGTCTTAGCTATTATCTTTCTGGAACTACTTATCGGCGCTACCGATTATTTGACCAAAGATGATATTTCGCTGGCGGGGCTTCACTATCTGCCTATTGCGTTGGCCGCCATTATTTATGGCATGACCGGGGTAATTTTAGTTAGCGCCCTGGCTACTATCTCCTTTTATATTTCAAATTATCTCAGTATCGGCAAACCCCTGGAACAATTGACCATCCCGAATATCTTGCTGACTTTTGCGATTGCAATTCTGGCGGGCGAAGCGGCTTTGGTAATCTTGCGCCTGATGCTCTCTTTGCAGCAAAGCAATTCCTCGCTCAGTGAGAAGGTCAGTCAGTTGCAGGCCAGCCACGCCAAAGTCGAATTCTTGACCGCCGAGCGCGAGCGCAATCGGTTGGCCCGTGAATTGCACGACGGAGTAGCCAAAACTTTGCTGGGGGTCGAATATACCGCCACTGCCCTGACGCAGTTGCTACCCCCCGAAAATACTCTAGCCTTACAAAAAGCCAACTTTATTCGGGAAGTTTGTCATAGCGAGGCCCAAAAACTCCGCGAAATAATTCTGGGTTTGAGGGAAGGTTTTAATGCGCCACTTTTTCAATTAGTTCAGAATTATTTGCAACGTTGGCAAACGGCCTATGGCTCGCGTACCCAGCTTGAAACCACTGGCGCAGATACCGGTCTGGACTCCAGTATGGTTTACGAATTAATGGCAATTTTGGAAGAAGCCCTGGAAAATGTCCAGCGCCACAGCCAGGCTAATCGGGTTTGGGTAAAGCTGGAAACCAATCATGAAGTCAAGCTGACCGTCCGGGATAACGGTCAGGGCGGGTCTGCCGAGTTGCTGACTTACTTTCATCAAGCTTCCGGTCTGCTGTCGCCCAATCCGCCCTGGCGTGGGCCGGATGGAAAACCCCGCTTTGGTTTGATTGGGATGATGGAGCGGGCCGAGTGGCTGGGCGGTGAACTTCATTTGAGCCAGCCCGCCGAGGGCGGTTTTATGGTCGAGGTGTGTTTCCCACTCCACGATGCGGCGCGGGGTCTCAATCTCCCACAGCCAATTGCCAAAAATTAATCCGGCTCTCAGGTGGCGAGTGTAACTCTGCCTGCTACGATACGTATTAGTCGTGAGATAAGCTGATAATTTGTAATCTAGCTATCAATCTATATTTTGTATTATCGAGAATGAACGGCATCTAAAATGAGTAACCCAAATTTTCAAGACGGCTCTAATCAAACCGACCCGGAACAGTCTGGTGAAAACCGACGACCTGTCAACCCCTATTGGTCGGCTACGCCCGCCGATGGTGCGCCTAATTCTAGTCCCGCGCCGAACCCTTATACCGTTAATCCTTACCAGAGCAGCAATCCCTATGCATCCTCGGCTAACCCCTATTCCAATCCGTATCAGACCAATTTGAGCGATGCGCCTTCTCAGAACCCGTATTCGGATGGAAATGGCTATGTTCAAGCTCAAGGAGCGTCGGTCACGGGAGTCAGGCCACGAGCCGTTGTGCCGTACTGCACCTATGTGCTGCTGGCAATAATCGGGCTGGTTTTTGTAGGGCAGATGACCACTGGCGGCAGTTTCGATGGTCGGGATTTGGATGAATTCATGGCGGCGGGCGGCCTAATTGAAAGAGAAGTCCGGGCCGGCGAATGGTGGCGGCTGATTACCCCAATTTTTCTTCATTTTGGGGTGACCCATCTGCTGTTCAATGCTATCGCCCTTTTTGTGTTCGGGATGCAACTAGAAGCCTTAATCGGCAGGGTGCGTTTTGTGACCATCTTCTTTTTAAGCGGGCTTGGCGGCAACGTGCTGGCGCTTCTGCTGCAAAAAGATGGCGGGGTGACTGCCGGGGCAAGTGGCGCTATTTTTGGCTTGATGGGGGCATTAATCGGGTTTTTCTTGCTCAACCGGGCCAATACCGGAGCGTGGGGTCAGGCGAATTTGCGGAGTCTGCTGATAACGGCGGGCATAAATCTGGTTTTCACGATTAGTATCCCAAATATTAGTCTGGGCGGACATCTGGGCGGGGCAATCGTCGGTTTATTTCTGGGCTACTTTATGTCGCCGCTGCTGGGTCGTATTCCTGCCGGGGCAACGCCCCAAAGCAGCCAGATTCAGCCTCGCAATCTGATAATGACTATCTGGCCGGTGCTGGCGGTGCTGGCAGTAGAAATCGTGGTTGTATTTCTGATTTTACAGGGTACTCCGACCCCTACTTTACGGATTCGCTAACTTTTCCAATAACTATTTGCCGAACAGCGATACTTCGTCGGGGTGAAGGCTGTCGGTGAAGGCGGGAATTTCCACTAGCGGTAGGGTAAAAGTAAAGGTGCTGCCGATGCCCGGCACACTGGTTACGCCAATTTCACCCCCGTGCATTTCTATCAGACGGCGGGTGAGCGAAAGGCCTAGCCCCGTTCCCTGATACTGGCGCGAATAGCTGTTATCCACCTGCCGGAAAGAGTCAAAGATATTTTCGAGATTTTCGAGCGCAATCCCAATTCCAGTATCCTGAATGGCAAAAACCGCCACTTCACTGGAATTTAGCAGGTCGCTATTGTTCGACATTTTGGCAGGTTGAAGATTGCCCCTAATCTGGATTGTGCCACCTTGCGGGGTGAATTTTATCGCATTGGAGATAAGATTATAGAGGATTTGCCGAAATCGCACCCGGTCAGCACTGATTACATCCAAACCTCCCGACAATTCCGAGGTAATCTGCAATTCCTTTTTGGTCGCCAGGGGGCTTAACTGGGTTAAGGTTTCGGAAATGGCCTGACCGGACGAAAATCGCTCCCAGTGCAGTTCCATGCGTCCAGCTTCGACTTTGGCTAAGTCCAGGACATCATTGACCAACCCCAACAGATGACGACCACTGGTCAGAATGTTATTGACATACCGCAATTGCTTTTCGTTCATCTCGCCGAAAACCTGGTCTTGCAGAATTTCGCTAAAGCCGATAATCGCATTGAGAGGAGTCCGCAGTTCGTGGCTCATATTCGCCAGAAATTGCGATTTGTGCAAATTAGCCCGCTCTAGCTGGTCATTAATCTGGCCTAATTTTTCATTGGTGGTGGTCAATTGCTGGGTTCGTAAATCCACCTTGTGTTCCAGTTCCCGATTCCAGTGTTCCAGGGCCAGTCGGGTTTTACGCAACGCCAGTACCATCCCGTTAAATGAGGCGCTCAGTTCGCCTACCTCATCCTGCGAAGTAATCGGAATTTGCTCGTCCAGATTGCCGGTAGTAGTGATGCGGTTCGCCGCCACCGCCAGTTCCCGAATAGGGCGAGTGATAGTCTTGGAAAGCAAAAGCGCGATAAAGCTGATGGCGATAACCGCCACGATTACTACTCCCAGGGCGACCCAGGCCAACCGGGTGATACCGCTCAGAGCTTCGTTGGCAGATTGGGCTACAATTACGCTCCAACCAGAAAAACCCTTGACCGGGGCATGGCCCATCAAATAAAGCTCGTTTTGCTCATTTATAAAGTCGTCTATCTGGCTATTTCCAGTTATAGCTTTAAGAATTTCGGAATTGGTTACGGCAGTTTTGACCCGCTGAGGATTCGAGCTGGAAATAATCGTGTGGCTTTCGTCTACCAAAAAAGAGACGCTGGATTGCTCGGTTTTGACACTCTGGATAATACTATCCAGCTTTTGCAGGCTGGCCTCGACTATCAAGCTACCTTGATAAATTTTCTGGGTGTCATAAACTGGCACGGCGATAATCATTAAGGGTACTTTACTATTGGCAGCAAAGAAAATCGGGGAGAAATAGGTTTGCCCCTGTTTGGTCGTAAGAAAAGCTTTATCCTCGGCCATATTCAGGGGCATTTGATTAAGCACCGAGGGGGTTTGGGGTGGCGGCGACCCATCTGCGTGCGGAATGAGTTCGATGGGGAAAGAGCGGCGCACCCCATTTATATCAATCCAGGCTACATTTTGATAGGGCTGGTTGGTGGCCTGGGTAATCAGGCGCATTACAATCATCGGGGGGTTATCGCGGTTGGAATTAGTAGTGACGGTGTAAAAAGAGCGGGCGGCAAATTCCAAATCGGAAGCCAGGTTGGTAACATAACTTTCGACCTGCCCACTAATCAGGGTGGCGACTTCGCGGTTACGTTTGCTAACCTCGTTCTGAACTTCCTGTTTGCCGAGCCAGACCGATAATGACCCTAAAACTGATAAAGTAACAAAACCCACCATTAGCAGCACAATTGCCAATTTGGTTTGGATGCTGCGTTGCAGACGATTGCGGGTGGCTTTTATCAGCTTAAACTTGAATGGCATACTCCAAAACTTCCAGTTTTCTCTTAGCTTATGAGGTATAACATTATCATAAAATCGGCTATTTGTATATAGCCAAAAAGGTATGACCGGCTTTAGCGTACCCGATATTGACAGGGCTTTACCCTAAACCTATAATGAACCTACATTAAATTAAAATGAAAGGTCGGGCTATTCGGCGGAAGCTTGCCGGAGTAGCACAAGGCTCAAGGCCGGCCCAACAAGGAAGGGGAAAAGTGCTATGGCAATGAAATTGGTGGTTGCCATCGTCCAGAATGAAGATGCCGATGATTTGATTGATGCGCTGACCGCGGCTCACTTTGGAGCTACTCGGCTCGCCAGTACCGGAGGGTTTTTGCGGCAGGGCAACACTACGATTATTGTAGGCGTGCCAGATGAGTCGGTTCAGAATGTCCTGAATATTATCTCTAATCGTAGTTCCAGCGGTGGGCGACGGATTACTAATCCCTTCCCTGACCCCGCGACCCTGACCCCGCGCAAAACTGGTAATTTATCCAAGCCTCCCGAACCGGCGGCTCAACCATCGGGGGCGACGACTGCTCAAGCTACCGTCTTTGTGCTAAACCTCGACCGCTTTGAGCGGGTTTAACTATTCCCGAAGCAATTTTAACAGGGATGGATATAATAAATCTAAAATCTAAAATCTAAAATCTGAAATCTAAACTTTGGTCCTCTGGTTTTCGACCTTAGATTTTAGATTTGCCTCTAGTTTTCGACCTTAGATTTCAGATTTTAGATTTTAGATTTATCCTGAGACAAGGAGAGTTGCAATGAAGCAAACTGACCGCCCCGCCCCGCCCCGCCTTACTCTCAAAACTCGTCGCCAAAGGAGTCTGGCCTCCCGGATTATGCGCTATGGCTTGTTTACCCTGGGCGGGCTGCTATTATTAATTCTGTTACTGGTTGGCTTGTTATTATTTTGGGTGGTAGGCCGCCCTTTGCCGACTACCAGCGGGACAGTTCAGATAGCGGGCCTCAGCGCCGAGGTAAAAGTCGTGCGTGATAAGTCGGGCGTACCGCATATTAGCGCCAGCAACCCCACTGATTTGTTTATGGCTCAGGGCTACGTTACGGCTCAGGACCGGCTATGGCAGATGGAATTTAACCGCCGGGTCGGGGCGGGGCGACTCTCCGAAGTATTGGGCGATGCGGCAATTAAAGAAGACCGCTTTTTGAGAACCATCGGGCTGCGGCGGGCCGCCAGTGCCGAATTAGGCGACCTCAACCCGGAAGAACGGCTAATCCTGGAAAGCTACGCCAAAGGGGTCAATGCCTTTATCGAAAGCCATCAGGATAGTTTGCCGGTGGAATTTACCTTGCTGGGTTTCAAGCCCGAACCCTGGACGGTGCTGGATAGCATGACCTGGGGCAAGGTGATGGCCTATGACTTGAGCGGCAACTATACCAAAGAGATTTTGCGGGCCAGCCTGGTCGAAAAGCTGGGTGCAGATAAAGCTAAAACTCTGTTGCCCACCGACCCTTATTCTGGCACTCCCTTTATAAAGCCGGAGGGAGTATCTTACGCTGGTATCGCCCAAAATCTGGCCGCGTTAGACTTCCGCAGCGATTTAGCGGGGTTGGGGGCGGGCGACCCGGCCTCGCGGGGAAGTAATAACTGGGTGGTGGCGGGCGCGAAAACTACCACTGGCAAGCCGATGTTAGCCAACGACCCCCATTTGGGCATCACTAACCCTTCGATTTGGTACGAAGTAGGTTTGCAGGGCGGTGGATTTAATGTCGCCGGGGTTAGCTTTCCGGGCGTACCAGGAGTTATCGTGGGACATAATGAGCGGATTGCCTGGGGCGTGACCAATGTCGGCGGCGATACCCAGGATTTGTTTTTGGAGAAAGTAAACCCGGCAAATCCCAATCAGTACGAGTTTCAGGGCAACTGGCTGGAAATGCAAGTGCTGGACGAGGAGCTGAAAATCAAGGGCAAGCCCTCCGAAATCCTGAAAGTCCGTATCACCCGGCATGGCCCAATTATGAACCCGGTGCAGGATTCGATCAAAGATAGTCAGCCGATGGCCCTGCAATGGACCGCCCTGGGAAAAACCCCGATTGTCAGCGCGGTTTTTAGGTACAATCGCGCCCAGAATTGGCAAGAGTTCCGCGAGGCTTTGCGCGGCTTTGCAACCCCTTCCCAAAATTTCGTCTATGCCGATGTAGACGGCAATATCGGCTACCAGATGCCCGGTCTGTTCCCAATCCGGGCCAAAGGCGATGGTCTCTTGCCAGTGCCGGGCTGGACCGGGGAATACGACTGGAAGGGCTTTATCCCTTTCGATGAGTTGCCCTCGTTCTATAATCCGCCCCCCGGCTTTGTAGCGACTGCTAATCAGTGGCCTATTCCGCCCACCTCCAAAATATATATTGGGCAGGAGTTCGACCCCGGTTGGCGGGGTCAGCGCATCACCGAGCTTTTGCAAGCCAAACCAAAACTGAGCCTGGAAGATTTGGGCGCAATCCAGAATGATGTTCTCTCAATACCGGGCCGCGAGTTCGCCTCGTATATGGGCAAGTTGCCCGATACCGACCCCAAACTGAGCGATTCGCTCAAACGCTTGCGAGAGTGGGACGGGCGAATGACCGCCGATTCAGTCCCGGCGGCACTTTATAAAGTTACCTACCAGTATTTGCTAGAGAATCTTTTCAAGGCTAAACTGGGTGATGAGATTTTTGAACGCTACCAGGGCAACCCGGCCTATCACTTGCCGTTAATTCTGAATTTAATGAAAGAGCCGCAAAATGAGTGGTGGGGCGCAACCGGACGCGATGCTATGCTGCAAAAATCGTTGGGGCAAGCTCAGGATTATCTATCGGGCAAGTTGGGTAGTAGCCCGAATGATTGGCGCTGGGGCAAAATCCATTCGATTGGCTTCCCCGAAAACCCGATTGGCAAGGCCGTCCCTTTCCCCCTGAATGCGCTTTTGAACCTCAAGACGGTAGAGCGGGCCGGAGACGGCAGCACGGTTGCCGCCGCCAGCTATGATTATACCAAGCCCTATAACCAAACTTCCGGGCAATCTTTCCGGGGCTTGATGAATCTGGCGGACTTCGATGCTTCGCTGATGACCAATACCGTCGGTCAGTCCGGTCAGCCCTTTAATAAGCACTATGGCGATAACATTGACGACTGGAACGGTGGGCGCTGGCATCCGTTCTTGTTCAGTGCCGCCGCGGTGGACAAAAACAAGGAAGATGTGCTAACCTTAGCCCCGAAATAAGGCTTTGGGCCAAAGAAATTTAACAGGGATGTAAAGGATTTACGATTTACCCCCAAAGGGGGCGAGGCCGCGATTTACGATTTCATCCTGAACATCCTGTCTATACCTGTTGAAAAGCATTTTAGGGAGTAAAACTATGTCTTCTGTAATGTCGTTGGTTACTGATAGTTTGCCGATGGTAGCCCCCGCCGATAATGTCGCTGGCCCGCCGCAAGGCCACTGGACTTATCCCGATTATGCCGCTCTGCCGGACGATGGTAAACGCTATGAAGTTATTGAAGGAGTGTTGTATATGGCCCCCAGTGCCAGTGAACCGCATCAGGCCTCTAATACTCGATTTATTTATTATCTTTTCCAACAGATTGAATTCGCCGGATTGGGTAGGGTTTATAGCCCGCCGTTTGATGTTGAACTGCTGCCCAAGTTTATAGTACAGCCGGACGCAATTGTCGTTCTAAACGAGCATCTGGACCGGATTACCCCTAATAGAATCGTGGGAGCGCCGGATTTGGTAGTCGAGATTGCCAGCCCTGGCACCGCCGGGTACGACCGCCGCAAGAAGCAGGATGCCTATGCTCTGGCGGGGGTGCCGGAATACTGGATTGCTGAACCCGCCAGCCGCACGGTGGAAGTGCTGATTTTGGAAGAGGGGCAGTATCGTTCTTTGGGAGTATTTACGGGTCAGGCAACCTTGCCTTCTTCCATAATAAAGGATTTTGCGGTTAAAGTAGAGCAATTTTTCAGATAGTGAGTGGGATTTTTAGTTGGATAAAATGGGTAAAATCTGGGGACGGTTCGGTTGGGCGGCAGGGCTGATACTGGTTGTCGCGGGACTGGTAGTGGTGATTGGCTTATGGTTCAGGGGTAGTCCGGTCAGTAGTGGGAGCGAGTATAGCGTCCGGCGGGGGAATATCAGCGCGATAGTGCGGACAACTGGCAAGCTTGAGCCGGTAAGACAGCTAAAATTGGCCTTTCGGGTTCAGGAAACTATTCGGCGAATTTACGTTAAGCCGGGCGATTATGTCCCCGCTGGAACGCTGTTGATGGAACTGGATACCACCCAACTTGAGCGGCAACTGGCAACCGCCCAGGCCCAACGTGACATTTCGCGCTTTAACTTTAGCGCCCAGGCCGAAAAAGGCCAAAATCAGTCGGTTTCGGAATTATACTCCGCCGCCCGTCAGTCCGAACAGGCCGATAATCAGGTAACTAATGCCCGCAACAGTCTGGAAGTAGCCCGACTGTACGCTCCGTTTGACGGCACGATTTTGACGGTAGACCTCAGCGAAGGCGATAACGCCAACTTCGGGCAGCAAGTAGCAACTTTGGCCGACCTGACTCGCTTTCAGGTACGGGCCGAAATTGACGAAATTGATGTGGCGAATGTCGCCGCCGGGCAAACCGTCCAGTTTACTCTTGATGCGTTCCCCGGTAAGGGCTTTGAGGGTAAAGTTTCGCTGGTGTCGCCCTCGCCCGCCCAGCGTCAGGGCAGCACGATTTACCCGACGACTATCAGTTTCAACCGCACCCCCGACCTCTATCTTCGCCCCGGTATGGCGGCTAACGTCAGTATTACCAGCCTCTCGCGCTCCAATGTGCTGCTCATCCCTAACCGCGCCCTGGAAACTATTGGTCTGCGAAAATATGCCACCCGCATCCGCTTAGATGGAACGCTGGAAAAAGTTCCAGTCGAAACCGGGCTGTCTAATCCCGACCAGGCCGAAATTATTTCCGGGCTTGGCGAAGGCGATAAGGTCAGCGTACCACGTTAGTCCGCCAGATTTTAGCCGGTTCAGGAAAAAACCCACTAGCCTTATAATCGAGGGCAGCTAACCAGCTATCGGTCAGTTGCTCGATATAATCATTGAGGTAGGCCAGCCAATCGGCCTGTTCCTTATCGGTCACTACCCAAACCCAGTTTTCGCTGGTAGTCGTCGTCGCATAAGCCAAAAGTTGGCGATAGCGTTCCTCGCTCAGATTAGGCCGATAATTTTCCAGCCAATGCAGAATATGGCCTTGAGGGGGATGGGGCGGCAAGTGGCTATCCGGGTTGGGCAGCCAGGCCAGCCGATGCCCGGCGTGTTTGGGTTGCCGGGCCAAAGGCGGAAAGAGGCCGTTAGTAGTCACAAAGTGGCGGCAATCGGCGCAAAAGAAAAACTCGAAGATTTCCGGGTCTGCCGGGTTCGACCTCAAATTTAAAATTAGCTGGTTTCGATCAATCTCATTCATTAAAAATCAAAATAACAGAAAACATAAAAAAGGGAAAGCTGCTGTGCGGGCCAACTTTCCCTTTGTAAAGTAGGTAACGAAAAAGGAGTTGGTGGTCAATGATTCCCCACCTAATCACTCCCGGACTATTTTAGTCCTCGCGGTCAGTCTGGGTAGCTTCGGCGGTTTTGTTGCGCTTGTTGAATATAACCAGCGCCGCCGCTGCTGCCGCCATCACGCCCGCCGAGCCGACCCCAATGCCCAGGCCGGTCAGGTCGTCGCCCGACTTGCTGCCGCCCAAGCCACTGGCCGGGGCTTTCGCCGGAGTAGTAGCCGCGCCACCCTGTCCGGCAGGAACGGCGAGCAAATCGCCCGCAATTTTCTGCACCATCGCGAAAGGCGTGCCAATCTCAAAAGCATTCGGGAAGGGGTCTTTGCCCAGCGCTGCGCTCAGAAGAGCTACGTGGGTTGCCTCTACTCCGACAATGCTGGCGGCGGCTGATGCCAGGTCGCGGTTGGTGAAACCGCCTGCTGCGCCGTAGTACGCGCCGACGGCGGCGGACTCCAGGGTTAGAGCGAATTCCAGGATACCCTTCTCGTCCTTGAAGGCCGGGTAGTTAATCTTGGCGGGTTTAGCCGGGACGGGGGCCTTTGCGCCTTCAAGGGCAGCCTTGAGCGCGTTAGCATGTTCCTGATGCTGTCCAGCAAACTTAGTGCCGACGGCAACCACCCCAGGGCTTAATAGGCCACTCTTGGCGGCAGTGGTATAAGCGTCAACCGCTACCAATTCCAGGGTGTAAGCAAAAGTAACCGTGTCAAGATCGCTGTTAGCGGTCTGGGCGGCGGCAACGCCGAGGCTCAAGCCTTCGCCGACGATTCCCATCGCCATCAGGCCGCCGCCGGTCATCCCAACCTTTTTCAAAAACTTCCGGCGCGAGTGAGCGTTAGTCAACCCCTCGTAAGCCAGTCTGTCAATAGCCATTTTTAATCTCCTTAAAAAACTTGTTCTGCTGATAAAATTCCAAAAGCACCAACCTGCTTTAACTTACTTGAATGGCAAGAAGTTGACCGGCGATGGGTCTAGCTTGAGAGCCGAGCGTAGAATAGCCACATGTTCGGCCTCGGTATTCTGGATGCTGATAACGGCCTGAATCAGGGATTTGTCGGTCAAAGCCTTGACGCTGCTGAAATAAGCATTAGCCGCAGTTTGTTCCAGTTCCAGAGCATATTTCAAAATGTCTTCAGCGGTTTTGAAAGCCGGAAAATTGTAGGTCTTGGGATCAGCCTTGGCTGGGGCAGTTCCGCCCATTTTGGTGAGAGCAGCAGTATCGGCCTTCTCGTGTTCAGCATGCTGTCCGGCGATTTTGGTCGCTAGGGCTACGGTATCTTTATCCAACAACCCACTGGCAGCCCCGGCAGCGTAAGCCGCTTGAGCCTGCTGCTCCAATTTGATCGCTCCGATCAAAATGTCGGTATCCGCCATGTTAGGGGCAAAAATGATTGCCATAAATTCGATCCTCCTTGAAGAGAGCTATAAACATTGTAAAACGATTAATCGGGTCACAACTTCTACCCGACATAACATCCGACAGCTTGTTACTTATATTTCGGTTTCGACAGATTACGTCGTGTTGTCACATTAACTTTAACGCAATGGTCTTCAACTTGGATTAATCAGTTTAGTAATTTATTTTTGCAGTTGCAATTTATCTCACAAAGGTGTGATAGGAGAGGGTTTCTTTGTGGGGTTGGGGGCTAGGGAGCTAGAATTTCGCTTGCAAATCGGAGTAATCGGGAAAAGTTATCTTTGAATAATTTAGGGCCTAAATTATTCAAAGATAATTAAAACCTTGAGAGGGTCTTTAAGGTGGACACCAGAGCGTGAGGTTATGGACGTACCTGAGCCTCGTCGGTTATATCGGTATCGGTGTCGGCAATCATCGCTCCATAACCGGCTTCGCCACCGCTGACCTGCTCGATACTTAGATTTTCACCTTCGACCTCAACTTTTCCGACATCTGGCACTCCCAAAGCCGTTTGTAGACCAGTTCCTTTATCGCCGGGGGTTGATTTACGACCCTGCGCGGCATCCGCCAGATTTAAGTAACCACCTTCGTTACCTTCATCCGGGCCGATGTCGGTATCATCGTCCGCGGCGTAACCTACGCTGAAACCTGGTTCGATGTGCATCCCAATTTCATTAGCCATTCCGGTCACATCCACCAAATCCGAACCCACTGCCACTTCCGAGGTTGCGCCCGGCCCACCGTCTCCATCAAATTCATCCTCGGCCCGGCTTAGGCTGCGGTCATACCCATATTTACCGATATTGCCGTGCAGGTCGGCGGAGGCCATTACGACCTCATCCAGATTGTTATCCAGCTTTTCGGCTTCCATTCGATTTCGTTGGGCGATGGTTTTTTCGCGGCGCTGCTGGCCCGGTTTCTCTTTTTTGTTCATTTCTACCTCTTTACTTCCGTTGGTAACAAAACATCTCTATCAAATAACCCGGTTAAATCTGTTTTGATTGATTTATTCGTTTGATTGGCTATTCGGTTAATTAACCTCCTAACTCCTCTAGCAAAATTTCTACTGCAAGATGTGTTCCAGCCTAAAAGAAAGCGCTGCACTACTAATTAGCAAGAGGTTATCCATTAGCTCTTATAACACCAAAAGCTAATTACAGTAATGTACACCCCTGTTAAGTATCTGCTAATGTGTTAAAATATATCAATGTCTAGTACTCATTCTACCAAAGTTTAGTACCTTACTAGGTACAAAGTCCTAACCTGAAAGCTGTTTCGTAATGTTTTTCGTAATGTTCAGAATGTAGGATAGAGCTAACTATTTATGTACATTGGAGTATTCCAGGACTGGATTTTCTAATTGTGCTGATATAGTAAGAGACGAGAGGGGAGAGTTTGAAGAAGCGGGTTGCAATTTGTATCCCGACTCGCTTCCGGCTATAATGTCAATGCCAGATGGAGCTAAAATGATGTCAAATCTTGTAGCCTTTTCGCTGGATTCGTCGCAGCCAGAGCCACAGGATAATGTTCAACTCAAGTTGCTGAACAACGCCTTGACCCGGTTTTGTGATCGGATTGAAATAGATAACTGTACGGTGGATGAAGAGCGCGAGGTACGAACTCGTGAAGTAATCTGGAGTTACGGACGTTACTGGTTTCGCGCCAAAGTCGTAACTTTTCACGACCAGGCCAGTATCGGGCAGTTCGATTATTCGGATGGTAAGCACTGGCAGCGGCTTTCGACCCCGCGAGCTTTAGCCGAGAAACTGGCTCAGGCCGGTGAATTGGCTGAAAGCGCCTGAATTCCCGAAAACAAATAGCTCTCAAACTGTAAAGTTTGAATTAATTTGAAGCATTCGCGGTTTACGCCCATCGCTAACCCCCAATCTTCCCGAAGTACCGGACGGCAGGTTTTACCTGACCGTCTTTTGGGGTTTATATATTTCGGGCTGCTTGCTCTCGGCTTGTTGGCCCTGGGAGTGACACTGACGGCCCGGCTCGATTTCTTTCGTAACAGTGTTAGTTGGCGGCTGACATATCCTTTTTTCCAGCCCGGTTCGGAGGGGCTGATTCTTAGCGAGGTAAACCTGATTCGGGCCGGTGGCTCGATATATACTCCTTTTCAGGCTGATTCTTTTATTTCCGCGCCCTATCCCCCGCTCTATTATTATCTGACGGCCTGGCTTGGTTCGGGTACAAATAGTCCCTTTGAGGGCGGACGCTGGATTTCGCTGGTCGCGGCCCTGACCTCGGCTCTCCTGATTGCTGGGCTGGTATATCTGAGCCTGCCAACTTTGAAAGGTCGCCCAAAGTGGATGATTGCCGCCACGCTTGTAATCGCAATCGCATCGGGCCTGCTCTTTTTAAGCCTTCCGGCAGTGACAGTCTGGGCGGCGCGAGTGCGGGCCGATATGCTGATGGTGGCTCTGCAACTAACTGGGCTGCTACTGATGGCGCTAATGGCGCGTACCGGGCGCGGCTGGCTGGCCTTTGCCGCGATTATTCCCTTTACTCTGGCGTTTTACACCAAACAGACCGCTCTAGCCGGGCCTTTTGCCGCCGCCGGATTTATAGTCTGGCACTATCGAACCCGATGGCGATTTATTCTGGTTTGGGCTATCGCTTTCGGGCTGGCCATCGGTTTGCCTTTTATCGTCCTAAATCTGGCAACCGGCAACGAATTTTACCGGCGGCTCTTCAAGTACCACAACTTGCCCTGGCTTTCCTCCAATTTTGAAACCTATGCCACTCTATTCCTCCAAGAAAACGCGGCCTTACTAGGCTTGGGGCTGGTCGGTTGGACGTTAAAAATCGAAAATCGAAAATCGAAAATCGAAAATCAAAGGTTAGGGGTGGAAGATGAAATGTCTGCCCAGCTTTCGAGTCCTCAGTCCTCAGCAGTCCTCAGTCCTCAGCCCTCACTCCTCCTCCTGTACTTCCTCGCCTCACTAGGGCTGTTGTTCGGGCTGGGAGTAGCGGGTGCGGACCACAATCATTTTCTCCCGGCAGAGGCGGCAGTTTGTATAGTTGCGGGCGTAGCGACATGCCGGGCGCTTTTGTTGCCGGGTCGGTGGCGCTGGCTGGTGCTGCCCGCTTTGGCCCTGCTATGGGCGCAGGCGGCGTTCTTTTCAGTCCCTGCCGACCGCTACGAAATCGAGTTTCGACAGCGCCCGGAGGATTACAAACGGCAGATGGCCCAGATTATCGCTTACACCGCTGCCCGACCTGGCCCAATTCTGACCAGCGAGGCGGGCTTTTTCGTCCTCACCGGCAAGAATAACCAGCCGGATTACTATAACGACCTGTTTACCCTGGCAGCCCTGAACCAGCAACAACTATATAGCAACGCCGGGCTTTTGGAGCGCATCCGCCGCAAAGAATTCGCGGTAGTGCTGACCGAAGGCGACCTGTTCACCCAGCAAGTGCGCCCCGATGTCTGGACCCCCGAACTACTTTCCGCCCTCGAAGCCAATTATTATCGCAAATTCGCCGATGTCTGGTATATCTACGAGCCGAAGGGGTCATAAAGAGCCGAATGCTTTTCGAATTGATATATTTTTGGAAATAAATCAAATTCGATAGCTAGATTTTAGCCACTTTTACGGAGCTATGGATGAAGCGTAATAATCAACAATTGTTTCGTTTAATAATTGCGCAACCAGAAGTAGTAGGCTCATGAACTTTTTGGAGGAACGCCACAAGCTGGTGTGTCAGATATACTTAATACACTTGGCTAATGATTGGTTTCTCAACGCCTCTAAATCTGCTTCTAAGGAGCGATGTTTATCAAAATTGAGAAATTGCAAAGCTATTTGTTTAGCATCTTCTATTAACTTGGTTGTTTCTTGTCTCATAGCAGATTGTCCAATGTCTCGCCTCAGGAAGCGGCTTACATCCGAATTATAATACCAACCCTGCAAACTATACAACTGGTCAAAATCCCCGAACCCATTTACTCAGCACTCTGTCCTCAGTCCTGAATTCCCCCCGACCCCTGACCCCGACCCTCAAAAAGGGGTAGTTCACGCTACATCACCGGGGCGTACCGTGGGCTATAATCAAGGCACGAGGCCGAGGCCGATAGATTGCTTGCTTGTCAGAAATTTTCGGCTCTGGACTACTTCTTGACTCACTTGATAATCTTGGTAACATCATCTAAATCCGGTTCTGGATTGGAGGCCAGTTATGCGTATAATATTATATGTGGGCAAAGGTGGCGTGGGTAAAACCACCATTTCCGCCGCTACCGCCGTGCGTGCGGCTCAGGAAGGTCAGCGCACTTTGGTGGTCAGCACCGATACCGCTCACTCGCTGGCTGACTCGCTGGGCGTAAGCCTGGGTTCGACTCCGTCTTTAATCGCCCCGAACTTGTGGGCGCAGGAAATCAATGTGCTGGACGAAGTGCGCCAGCAGTGGAGCAAACTCGAAGGCTATTTCGCCTCGATGCTCAAGAAAAAGGGCGCGGACGAAGTAGTAGCCGAAGAACTGGCCCTCTTGCCGGGGATGGATGAGATTATCAGTCTGCTCCAAATCTGGAAGCACACTCAGAGCGGCAGCTACGATGCCGTGATTATTGATGCCGCTCCCACGGGTGAAACCGTCCGCTTGCTGAGTATGCCCGAAATGTTCACCTGGTATTCCAGCCGGATTAACGCCTGGCATAGCCGCACCCTTTCGATTGCCGGGCCATTGCTCAAGCCCTTGATGCCGAAAAATAACGTCTTTGACGCTATCCCGGAACTGGCCTTGCAGGTCGAGGCCATGCGAAAGGTCTTCACCGACCCTAAAACCAGTGGCTACCGGGTGGTACTAAACCCGGAAAAGATGGTCATCAAGGAAGCGCAACGGGCCGTGACCTACTTGAGCCTGTTTAATTACCCGGTGGACGCGGTGATTGCCAACCGGATTTTGCCGGAAACCAGCCCCGACCCCTTCTTTAACGTCCTGTGCCAGCAGCAGCACGAATACCGCGATTTGGTCTATCGCTCGTTTGCCCCCTTGCCGATTATGGAAGTGCCGATGCAGCGCGGCGAGGTCGGAGGGCTGGAAGCTCTCTCGAACTTGGGCGAGCAACTTTACAAGCATAATAGTCCCCTGGATATTATGTATAGAGGTCAGTTGCAGGAGATTGTCAAAATCAATGGCGATTATGTTCTCAAGCTGCCGTTGCCCCATGTCGAAATAGATAAAGTGGTGATGACCAAGAAGGGTGACGATCTGATAGTGGAAATCGGCAATTTCAAGCGCGATATGGTGCTACCCCATTCGCTCGCCAACCGCAGCGCCAGAAGTGCCTCCTTCAAGGATGGCATCTTGCAGGTACGTTTTAACTAATCGGGGTTGGAGGTTGGGGTCGCGGATTAGTTTCCGGTGATTTACCACTCCTGTAAAGAGGGAAGAGATGTCCACACGTGTAATAATTTATAGCGGTAAAGGTGGCACCGGCAAGACCACTGTTTCGGCGGCGACGGCGGCGCTGATTGCCTCGCAGGGGCGGCGAGTGCTAGTGATGAGCAGCGACCCGGCCCATTCGCTTTCGGATGTGGTAGGCCACCCTATCAGCCGGGAGAGCTTGACTCCGCTTGCGCCAAATCTTTTCGGCCTGGAAATAGATACTATCTACGAAATGCGGAAGAGCGTCAGTGGCTTTCAGAATTTTGTGGCAAGTGCCTACGAAAAGCAAGGAGTAGATTCGAGTGTGGCAGCGGAATTGGCAAACCAGCCTGGTATGGATGAAATTCTGGCACTCAATCGCTTGATGGAAGAATACCGAAGCGGCAAATGGGACTGCATCATCGTGGACACCGCCCCCACTGGCAATACCTTGCGACTGCTGGCCTACCCCGAAATGATTATCGGTGGTAATAGCGGCAAGAACCTTATCAAGGTCTATCGCGGTTTTAGCGGACTGGTGCGCCCCTTTCGCCAACAAACTCCCAGCGACGATTTCTTCAAGGAAGTCAATAACTTAATGGGAGTGATGAATTCCTTGAGCCAGTTTATTCTTTCGGCAGATTTGACCGTCCGGCTAGTTTTGAACCCGGAAAAGCTGCCAGTGATGGAAACCAAGCGGGCCTATACCTTCCTGAGCCTTTATGGTATCAAACTGGATGCGATTGTGGTCAATAAGATTTTGCCACGTGAGAAGCAACTGGGGGCATACTTTGATTACTGGTTGGAACTTCAATCGCAGTATCTTCAGGAAATAGTAGACAGCTTTGCGCCAATGCCAATTTTCCGCTCAATTCTGGAAGATGAAGAGCCAATCGGAGTGGACCGGTTAAGGCCGGTGGCAGCCCGTATGTTTGGCAATACGGAAGCAATGGCGGTATTGTATGACCGCAAGTTGGTCTGGGTGGAGGATTTGCCCAGTCCGTCGAAAAAGCTGGCCCGCCGTCAATTGTGCCTCTATTTACCTTTTATAGACGAGCAAGATGACCTTTATATTCACCGCGAAGGCGAGGATATTAATATTATAGCGGGGCGAGTGCAGCGCAATGTCAGTTTGCCACGTATTTTGCTCGATTGTGATACCGGCGACTCGCATTACGAGGATGGTATCCTCAAAATCGAGTTTATTGACCGCCCGGTGGAAGAAATCGCCTGGGAGGATGACCCCTATTTTGTCGCCAGCAACGTCAATTAGTACTACTTAAAAAGCTAACCAACTGGTGTTATGAGGTGTTGTGAGGGAAGTTATAAGGCTTCCCTCTTTTTTTGCTTTTTGGGGATGTATAATAGTGGTCAATAGAAAAGCTGTGAATTGTTAGCCTGACTTTCTCAACACTTAGCACTGTATTTTCTGACCACTGATCACTGACCACTGACCATTTTTCAGGAGGTGACAATGATGGACGAAACTCCACTAAATTCAGCTGCTGCCCCCCGCCAGACCCGACCCTATATGTCGGCGGATTATGGGGTGGATTTTGATAAAGGTAACATGTTAGAATGGGATTGGGCGCGGGAGCGCATGGCGGCAGCCCATAATTATTGGGTCGCCACTACCCGCCCGGATGGACGGCCTCACGTTATGCCAGTTTGGGGGGTGTGGCTGGACGAGGCTTTCTATTTTAGTACGGGTCGTCAATCGCGCAAGGGTCGCAATCTGGCGGCTAACCCGGAAATCGTTATTCACCTCGAAAGCGGCGATGAGGTGGTAATCTTTGAAGGTCGGGTCGAGGAGTTCCACAATGGGGATTTCTTCGAGCGGTTCGCCGAGGTGTATGAGGCCAAATATGCCGGTTTCCGCCCCAAATTCGAGGAAACTAATGGCTATTACCAGCTTATACCTCGCCTGGCCTTCGGTTGGCTGGAAAGCGATTTTGTCAATAGTGCTACCCGCTGGATTTTTTAGAGGAGGGTTTAACTTATGTCCGAGGCGATAATTGGTGAGATTTACCAGAGAGTGCGAAAAGATAGCGATTTCAGACAAGTATTTCTTTCTAATCCACGAGAAGCTGTGCAAGAGTATAATTTGCCGGAAGAGCTTATTCGTCAACTGGTGCTGCCTAATTTTAGTTGGGTAATTGAACAAAAACTCGCAGGAGTATCTCAACCTGGCTCGGAAGAAGCCTTTGCTATCTTGAAAGAAACGGGGGTTACGGCTCTCATAACCCTTACCGAAAAACCCTTGTCGGCAGCATTGCTGGAAAAGTATGGCTTTCAGGCTGAACACTCTCCTATTCCCGATTTTACCGCGCCGGGGATTGCCCAGGTGGAACAACTTGTGGCGACGATTAATCGTTATCTGGATGACGGGCAAAAGGTCGCCACCCACTGTGCCGCCGGTATTGGACGTACCGGGACGATCCTGGCCTGCTATTTAGTGTCGCAGGGGCTATCAGCGCAGGAGGCAATTACTACTATTCGCACCAAGCGACCTCATTCGATTGAGACTCCCGAACAGGAAGCAACCGTGCTGGCGTATGAGCAACATTTGAGCAAGCAGAGACAAACTTAGAGGGTTCATTTTTAGGGAAAGTTCCAGCTAGAAAGCAGTTAAGTAATGTCAGCTACCCCCGACGATAGCTATATGTGGAAGGTGTTGCGCCGCGAGACCCGCTATCGCAGCCATTGGCTGAATCTGCATCAGGATTGGGTACGTCTGCCGGATGGCTCGATTATCGAGGGGCATCACGTGGTGGATTATCCGCGTCCGGCGGTGTCGGTAGTTCCGGTGAATGCCGCCGGACAGGTGATGATGGTAGACCATTATCGCTTTATCACCGAGGAGCGGGGCTGGGAAGTGCCGGGCGGGGGAGTAGACGATGGCGAAGATTTTGAGATAGCCGCCCGCCGCGAGATGCTAGAGGAAAGCGGTTGCTCTGGCGGCGAATTTATCTATTTGGGGCGTTACCGTCCGAGTATTGGCAGCACCAATCAGCTTTTTATTCTTTATCTGGCACGGGGGATAGCGCAGACTGCCCCGATTCATGATACCAATGAAATAATCGCTACTCGCTGGTTTAGTCTTCCCGAAATCCGGGCGATGATTGACCAGAATTTGATTACCGATGGTTTGAGCCTGACCGCCTTATTGCTGGCGCTATATAAAGGATATTTGGTTTAAAATTAAAAAGGGCTGCAACGCCGCAGCCCTTTTAAGAAAAATTATTTGTTGGTGTAATCGTAAAAACTCTGCCCGGCTTTGCGGCCCATGCGACCCTCTTTAACCATTTCGTCCAAAAAGGGCGGAGGGTTATCGCGGGGGTCGCCGGTTTCGACATGGTGATGTCGTCTTACAAACTGGACTACCTCTATTCCGCTAAAATCGGTCAGCTCAAACGAACCCATTGGGTGCGATTGGCCCGATTTCGAGGCCCGGTCAATATGCTCGGTCTTATCGTAGCCATCCCCATAAAAATGGACCGCTTCCGGCTCTTGAAATTGGCTATCGGTGGCAATAAAGCCAAAAATCTCTTTTTGCATCACCACTACTTCTTTACCCAGGCGGCGGCCCAGTTCGGCGGCGACTTCCACCGTTTCATCACTGGTTTCGGAACTGGGGACGACTTCGACCAGTTGCATCACCAGAGCAGGATGGAAGAAATGCATGTTGCAGACTTTATCTTTGCGGACGATATTGGTCGCCATTCGGGTACTGACAATGCTGGCGGAATTGGAAGCGAAAATCGTATGGGGCGGACAGATGGTATCCAGCCGCTCGAAAGTTTCGCGTTTAATTGCCAGGTCTTCGTAGACCGCTTCAATGACAAAGTCCGCCCCCCCTGCCGCTTCTTCCAGCGAAACCATCGGCTTGACCCGTGCAAAAGCGGCCTCAGCCTCGGCCTGAGTTAGTTTTCCTTGACGGACGCGAATTTGGAGTTGATTGCGGTTGGCTTCGATGCCCCGTTCCAGAGCGACCTGGTTGGCATCGGCGAGATTTACGTTATAGCCACTGAGGGCGGCAACCTGGGCGATTTGAGCGCCTTTGGTGCCAGCGCCTACTACACAAATTTGTTTGACCCCTTCGATTGACAGACAGACATCGCCCGTCTTCGGGTTGTTGGTCATCCTTGACATCTCCTATTGGTGAAGGCCCGGTCAGATACCGGCTTGAAAAGTTCCTGTTGGGTGCTTTGCTGAGACGTTACTTTAACAGTATAAACCTCAAATCTTAATTGGTCAATATATAGTGGGTGAATCCAGGCTTAAAATATTAATATGTCAGAGGTTTTTGATATGAAATGGTTCGGGCCGCTTGCTCGCCAGCTGCGGCCCGATGGTTGGTTTCGTTAGTGTTAGTAGGAGGAGATTTGAGAGGATTATAATAATCGGGTCTCATCAAATCTTTCGGTAGAGTACCGAATGATGACTGGTAAGTTACTGAGGAACTAGGCCTTGCGGCTTCGCTATGCAACTTACAGAAGTAAGTATAGCAAAAAATTTCACAATGTGTATTAGACCAATGGCCTATTTCCGCCTTACCCTATTAGGCCAAATGACCTACTCAATACCGGGAAAGCTGGTTTAGTCTAGAATTGCCAGTTGAACCCCGTTCCAATTGGGTTAATTACTATGGTTGTTTGTCCAGTAGATTGAACAGCTTGCTTGTTATCATATTTTCTCTAGCTTCACTAGCAGGTTTTATCTATAACTGTAGCAATAACCGCTCACTGCTCGATTAGCTTTAGCAGCAAATAGAAGGAGGGTAATGAATTCGTAATATATGTAATTTACCCCACCATCGCCTGTGCTATAATATTTTGTAGTTAAATATTAAAGCATATTTATTAGTAAAATGTAATGAATGATATTACCTAAACGTAATGACTATATTTTTGCTCAAACTAACGTAGTAGCCTTAAATCAACCCAGCAAGCGACTAACTTACAGTTTAATTAGTTTAGGCATCAGTTTTGAAGCCGGTTTATTAGGTATGATTGGGCTAGGAAATCTGACCCAACAGGTCGGTTTCTATCTGGGCTTATCCCTGGTACTTTTTCTGATTTTTATCCTGGCTACCCGCCAGGTACTAAAAATAACTGGCGATGAAAAGGCTAGGCCCGATGTCGCGCTGCTGGTTATCTTATTTTTCGCCGTTCTATTCCGGCTAACCCTGGTTTTTGCCGCACCCAGCCTTTCGACTGACCAGTTCCGCTACATCTGGGAAGGTCGGTTGGTGACACAAGGCCTCAGCCCTTATCAGTTCGCCCCTAACGACCCCCAACTGCTACCCTACCGCAGCGAGATTTGGCCTATAGTCCAGCAAAAAGAGTACACTTCGCCTTATCCCCCTTTATCCCTGCTAATTGGTGCAGTTGAATATAAGCTGTTTGGCGAAAGTCTGTTAGGCCCAAAAATCACGGCAGTCTTTTTCGATTTGCTGGCCTGTTTATTGCTAGTCTGGCTACTTAGCCGGTACGGGTTAGCGAAACGACGAATAATATTTTACGCCTGGTGTCCCTTGCCAATCCTGGAATTTGGGATTAGTGGACATAACGATGCTCCGATGTTATGCTTGCTGTTACTGGCGGTTGGATTGGCCCACAAACGCCGACCCTTGCTTTCGGCCTGGGTGTTAGGGTTGGCCTGTCTCGCAAAATTTACCCCCATTGTAGGGCTGCCTATCTTTTTGGTGGTTTGGGCAGGTTATCAAACTGGGCAGGCTAAATGGGATTGGCGACAGGCTTTCAGACCGCGCCTTTGGATCTACCCGGCCCTGACGATAGGAACGGTTGTAATCGGATACCTACCTTTTCTGCTGATAGGCCGAGGGGCGCTGGGCAGCATTCTGGAATATACCGGGACATGGCTGGATAACGAGGGGTTGGTTTACCAAATAGCTTACCAGCTAGGCGGTATCTATATCGCCAAGATTTTAAGCCTGGTTCTTCTGGTCGGCGGGGTAGGAGTTTTAGCTTTTCATCCTCGATTGGTGGTGGAGTTGAGTTTGCCGCGTCGGTTGATGTTGACGACAGGGCTGACCCTGCTGGTTACTTCTGCCGTCCATAGCTGGTATGTCACCTGGATTTTGATTTTCGTACCGCTGGTTTATGGGGAAGGATTTAAGAACTGGGACCGGGCCTGGCTATTATTTGGGGCGCTGGTGCAATTGCCCTACCTGGATTATCAACACGACCCGCAGTTCTGGTTTCGGGAATGGATTAGACCGCTCCAATATTGGCCTCTACATTTGTTAATCATCTTAAACGTATATCAATGGTGGCGTAAGCGCCCGCGTTTTTCAAGCGAGAAGGCTCGCAGACCTGAGCCTGACATGATGGCGGATAACGCAAACCATTTTACATTCCAAAATAGCAAGGAGATTAAGCCAAATGACCCAAACGGCTAAGGCCATCGTCCCTACCAACCCGCCCCCGGCTGGCTACGCCCTCGGTATCGGTCTGACCAACGAATGTGACCTGGATTGCGCCCACTGCTATCGCTCTCAATTAAAGCTGGACCGGCTTAGTCTCGCGGATGTCAAGCGCATTTGTGCCAGCGTGCCAGTCGGCTCGGTCAGTCTGGGGGTAGGCGAAAATGGTCTGCATCCGCAATATCACGAAGTTCTGGAATGGCTGCACGAACAGGGAATTCGCACCGCCGTTACTTCTAACAGCTACAGTCTTGAGGTGCTGTCGGACGAGGAATTATCCTGGTTGCACAGTGTCGAGTTTTCGATTGATTATCCGAACCAGTTGGAGCAGGACTTGTGGCGCGGGCCGGGAAACTGGCGCAAATGTTGGGATGGGGTTGAGCGCTGTCAGCGTCTAAATGTCCGGGTGGCGATTGTAGCCGTTATGATGAGTACTAATTGCACTCGGCTGGGCGAACTGGCGGAAGTTGCCGGAGCGCGGGGGGTAGATTTCCGGTTTAACCTTTACCAGCCAGTGACCGGCGATGCTTTCAAGCTCAGTTACGAGCAGCTTTGGAGTGGTCTGGAAGATATTTTCTCGCGCACCGAGATTATTACGGTCAGCGAGCCGTTGGTTAATGCGCTACTAGGTTTTCCGCGACCTACTCAGGGTTCACCTTGCGGGCGCACCAGTTTGCGGATATTACCCAATGGTCTGGTCTCGCCCTGCACCTACTGGCCTACTGCTGACCGTAAATTGTCCGACCTTTACCGGGAGGAGTCAGACATCTTCCAGGCTCCTTCGTTCAAAAAGATTCGGCAAGTTCCTCCAGCCTGCCAGGGTTGTGCGTTGGGCGCGGTCTGTGGCGGAGGTTGCGCCAGTCGGCGCTATCTGGGCGGGATCGCCGACCAGCCGGATGAATACTGCCCGATAGCCCGTCATGATGAGGCGATGCTGACCCGGTTGACCGAGCTGGATTGGCGGGCCGCTAAATTTAAGGATTTACCCAAAGCCGGTAACGCCTGTACCTTTGTGGTGCGGGCCAGAAAATCAGCCACCGAAAGTAACTAATCGAATTAGCAGGAGAAAGTCTATGATGGAAACCAACAGTAGTGGACAACGTCAAATGACCAAGCCGGTCAGTATCGCCATCGCGGTAGTTTTAACCCTCTTTCGGGTTTGGGCGGGCTGGTTATGGACCACCCAATTGAGCTGGAAAGCACCATGGTTGGAAGGCGGTTTTGGTTGCGACGCTTACCGCTTCAACCCCCCGGCGGGTCAGGAATTGCACGGATTATGCGACTGGATGCAGCGCGAGGTGAAATATCCGACCATTGGGCTGTATAGCGATTTCGTGAAGAACGTCGTTATTCCTAATTTCGACTTGTTCGCCTGGCTGACTATCTTCACCGAAACTTTTATCGCTATTAGCCTGATTCTGGGCATCTTAACTCGGCTGGGTGGGATGGTCGGTACGTTATGGGGTCTGAGTCTGCTGATTGGTTTGGTCAGCGTGCCGGGTGAGGATGTATTTGCCTTCCTACCCTATATTATTCCGCCCGCCATCTTTGCAGTGATTGGAGCTAGAAACCAGTTTTCGATAGACGCACTTTTGGCGAAACGCTACGAGGCATGGGCTGAAACTAAAAATCCGCTTGGTCGGCTATTGAAGCTAATCAGTGGAGCGCGGCCCGGTAGCGCCGGAGTGATTTAGGAATGTATCAGGCTCAGATAATGGAATTGGCGCGAGGTTATCAGCCTGCGGTTTTGGTGATGACCCTGGCCGAGCTGGATATTTGCACCGCCCTGGCGGAATATCCAGCAGGTGTAACCGCGCTGGAATTAGCCGGGCGGTTAAACTTGTACCCGCGTCCACTCGAAACCGTGCTGGCGGCAGCTTCCACCCTGGGCTTGCTCTCCAATCAGGCAGGTCGTTATTCTAACACGGCTTTGAGTGCGGCATGTCTAGTCAAAGGAGGCCGGGAATACGTTGGACCGCAACTAACAAGCACCGCCGACCAATATCGGGCCTGGATAGACCTGCCCTTGGCGGTAAGGGAAGGCATAATTATTCTACCTAGTTTACATAACGATGCTGCGAGTGACCCAGCCTTGCGGCAGCTTATTATGGGTTTGCACGGCGCTGCCAGGAATATTGCGCCAAAGCTGTTGCCGCTGCTAGGGCCTTATCTTGAAAAGACCCGGCGTTTGCTGGACGTGGGGAGTGGGGCGGGTACTTTTGCCCTGACTTTTGCTGAGAGCTATCCGGCTCTGGAAGTAAGCTTGCTGGACCAACCGGGGGTGCTTGAGATTGCGCGGGAAGTAGTCGGGGAAAGCCCGGCCCGTGACCGGGTTCAATATTTGAGGGCTAACTACAAAACCGACGATTTCGGACAAAGCCGCTATGATTTGGTACTCTTTTTCCAGGTTTTGCGAACCGAGTCCCCCGAAACCATCCGGCTTTTGTTGAAAAAAGCGGCTCAGGCGCTTATCCCTGGCGGGGCGGTAGCAATTTATGACACCTATCTGGAAGACAGCCGGACTGCCCCGGTCGAAAATGTTTTTCAAAATCTGACTCTTTCGCTGATGTATGCCGAAGGCGGTCTTTTTACGCCGGAGGAGCTAACCGGATGGTTAAATGAGGCTGGCTTTAAGTCTCCCCAGCTTTACCCTATCACCGCCGCTCGTCCGATGGTGCTTTATCTGGCGGAGCGCGACCAGAGCTAGATAGACTTATATGGAAATAGATAGAAATAGAAACGAGTAAAAGTAATCGTGAACCAAAGACAACCAGCTTTATTCAACCAACCGCTAGGCCCAGAGCCTAAGAGCCTCTATATCGAAGTTACTAAAAACTGCAACGAAAAGTGTACCATGTGTCCCCGGACTTTTCGTTGGCCTGATCGCCGGGACAATTTATCTTTTGAGCATTTTACCCATATCGTGGCCCAGACCCCCGACCTGCAACGGGCGGTACTGCACGGGCTGGGTGAGCCACTGCTCAATCCCGAATTATTCGAGATGGTGCGCTACCTGAAGGCGCGGGGCAGTTATACCCTCTTTAACTCGAATGCCCTGGCCCTTAATCTACGACGGCGGGAGGCGCTGGTAACAAGTGGTTTGGATGAATTTCGGATTTCGCTCGATGCCGCCCAACCCGAAACCTACAAACTAATTCGGGGAATTGCCGGGCTGGAAAAGGTCAAACGGAACATTACGGCCTTGATGGATTTAATTCGGGCGCGTGGGGTTGGCCCTAAAGTAAGTTTGTGGTTTACTACCATGCGCGAGAATGTCAGCGAACTGCCCGATGTCGCCAATTTTGCCGCCGAAGTAGGTATCGCCGAGGTTTATGTACAGCGTTTGGTCTATTTCGGGAAGGGACTGGCGGTAGAAGAGCAGTCGCTTTACCGCAAACTGGCGGAGGAAGAGCGCGAGGCTTTAACCCGCACTGCCCAAATCTGCCAGCAGCACGGCATTGCCCTGGCTGCCAGTGGCGAGGGACAGGTCACAGTTGAAGGGAAGCTTTCGCCCCAGGCGGCCGAGGCTTTGGACGACGAGCGCCCCTGGCTAAGTTGCACCCGGCCCTGGCGACTGATGTATATCCAGGCTAATGGCGATGTTTCGCCCTGTTGCTTTGCGCCTTTTACTGGTGATGACGGCGGGCCGATTCTGGGTAACGTTTTCCGCCAGGAAATTAAAGAAATCTGGCGAGGTGCAAAGTATCAAGAGTTTCGTAAAGCTTTTTTGAGTAATACCCCACCGCAGTGCTGCGAGGGATGTGGGGCTAAGTGGAGTGTCTAGTCAAATGCTAATCGCTGAAAGCGCCCGAAATGGAAAAACAACCCGACCAGCCCGAAATTGAGGGAGAACCTTATCGTACTTTGGAACAACGCTATCTTTTGCAAAGTAAATGGCGCAGTTTCAGGGAAGACCAGGTGGATATAGGTTCTGGAAAAATTATCACCTATAGCTATGCCGAAGTACCCAGAGCCGTCTTTGTCGTACCGCTTACCGCGCTTGGGCAGGTCGTACTCATCCGGCAGTATCGCTACCCGGTGCGAGCTTGGGTGCTGGAAGTGCCAGCCGGGTCATTGGAAAATCCTGACGAAGACCCCCAGGAGGCTGCCCGGCGCGAGTTGCGCGAGGAAGTGGGGGGAGAATGTCAGGAGCTAATTCATCTGGCCCGCTTCTACAGCAGTTCGGCCCATATCAATCTGGATAGTGAAATATTTCTGGCAACCGGGGTAAAACTGGGTGAAGCCCAGTTGGAAGAAACGGAACTGCTTCAACGATTACTTATCCCAGCGCAAGAAGCAATCCGGCTGGCCCAAAGCGGGGGGATTTCCGAAGGTCAAAGCGCCTACGCCATTCTTTTGGCAGCACCCTATATAGCCAATATAGCCAATGGTGCTAGTTAGAAGTGCCTAACGGTAAGGGTCTTGGTTGATAATCGTGGCCCAGATTTTGCATATATTAACATACCGTTTTAATTTAAAATTGGATAGGTAAGAGTTCTTCTGGTTCGAGGGGAAAGGGAAAAGGAGAAAATTTGATGAGCAATACCAATCCCAAACCAACCGCTGTCAAAGCGCCTCTAGGCAGTGCAGTCGGGCAAACCATTCAACGTACCGCAAACCAACCAGGTATTAAGATGCTGGGACGGCTAGGGTATGCCGCTAAAGGGCTAGTCTATATTATTATTGGGGGATTAGCGGCCCTGGCCGCCCTGGGAAACGGCGGAGCCACAACCGACCGGAAGGGTGCCATCCAGACAATTTACGAACAGCCTTTCGGTAAAGTGTTACTTGCTTTGGTTATCTTTGGGCTGGCTTGTTACGCCCTGTGGAGCTTTATTCGGGCTATCGCGGACACCGAGAGCAAGGGTTCTAAGCCAAAAGGAATTGCGAATCGCCTTTTTTATGCTGGGGTAGGCATTTCCTATGCGACCCTGACCTTTGCCGCTTTCCAGCTATTGATTGGTTCTGGAAATGGTGGCAAAAGCTCCGATACTAATGCCAAAGACTGGACTGCCGAGCTATTGAAGCAACCATTTGGAATATTCCTGGTAATTCTGGCCGGATTAGTAGTAATAGGGGTAGCCTTTTACCAGTTCTACCGAGCCTACAAAGCCAACTTTCAAAAGCATTTGGAACTGGGAAAAATGGATGCTCAAACAAAAGGGTGGACTATCCGCTTTGGTCGCTTTGGCTTGGCGGCGCGGGGAGTGGTCTTTGGTGTGATAGGTATCTTTCTAATCATCGCCGCGCTACAACATAACCCCGACCAAGCTAAAGGATTAGGTGGCGCTCTTCAGGAACTATCTCAGCAGCCTTATGGTCAATTGCTACTGGGAATAGTGGCAATCGGCCTGGTCGCTTACGGGATTTATTCGTTAGCAGAGGCGCGTTATCGTCGCATGGTTGAAACTACTAGCGGGTCACATTCATGATGAGAATGTTATTTAACCCAGTAGTTAGTAGACCTGGCTATAACAAAGCTGGGGGAAGGGAATCACTGTGGGAGGCGCTGGTAGGAGTAGTCCGGCATATGGGTCTCTTTGCCAGTGTGGGACTAATCGGCCTGGTTTATAAGCCGTTTTATAACCAAAATTGGTTTTTGAACTCAGTAGTCAAAGCTGATTAGCGCCACTGGTAGTATATTAGCAAGCGAGAATAAGACATGGGTGAAATAAATAAAGTAGCTAATAAAGCTGCTATTGTGGTAGTTGCGAAAGCCCCGCGAGTAGGGCAGGTCAAGACCCGGCTTTGTCCCCCCCTGAGTTATCAGCAAGCAGCGGCCCTTTATACCGGCTTTCTTTTGGATACCATCGAACTTGCCCTAACGGTGGCGGATTGTCATGTAAAAGTAGTTTGTCCCTCAGCCCAGGATGCTTTGGAACTAAAACAATTTCTGCCCCCTGTGGTTGGCTATATTGTCCAGCAAACCCCCGGTCTGAGTGCGGCCCTAAACGAGGCAGTTGAAGAATCCCTGAAAGCTGGTTATCAAAAAGTGTTTTGTATCAGCAGCGATAATCCCACTCTACCAACCCAATATCTGGAGGCCGCCCTAACTGCTCTGGATGATAATCATTTGGTATTTGGCCCGACCGAAGATGGCGGATACTATCTGGTGGGAACTAAAGCGCCTTGTCCTTACCTTTTCGAGGGAATGATTTGGAGTACTGAAACGGTGCTGGCTGAAAGCTTGGAACGTGCCTGGCGCGAAAATATGCGGCTTCAACTCTTGCCTAGTTGGTACGATCTCGATACCGCGCATGAACTGAGCCGCCTTATTCGGGAGTTATCCCCAAATGGAAGTGAGGCCCACCATACTCGTCAGGCGCTTGGACTACTTGATTACCAGGAGCTTTTTGATGTCGCAAGCTGAACTTTTACCCTGCCCGGTTTGTCTAATTATTCCAGTTTATAACGAGGTCGAAAACATCGCGCTGGTAATGCAAGAGGTCAACCGTCTGCCAGTTAATCCGGCCTATAATTTGGAGATTCTGGTGGTAGATGGTGGTAGCAAAGACGGGACGGCCCAAGCTGCGACCCAAGCCGGAGCAAGAGTAGTCCAGCAACGCGGAAAGGGCTATGGAGCGGCCTGCTATACCGGCTTCGAGGAAGCTTCTTCTGCACAAATTGTGGTCTTTCTGGATGGTGACTACAGCGACCCGCCCGCCGCTATTCCGACTCTTTTGGAGAGAATGTTAGCTGAGAAAGCCGATTTAGCTTTGGGTTCGCGTACTTTAGGACGTTTTGAGAAAGGGGCGTTGCCACTTCACGCCCGCCTGGGTAATAAACTAGTTGTGTGGATTATCAACCGACTTTATCAGAGTCGCTATACCGACTTGCCTTCTTTCAAAGCAATCCGGCGCGAAACCCTGGCTGCTTTCCAGATGCAAGAATTAACTTATGGCTGGACTACCGAGATGCTGGTTAAAGCCGCTCGGCTTCGCTGCAAAAGCCTCGAAATCCCGCTGGATTACCGCCGTCGAGCCGGAGGCCAATCCAAAGTAAGCGGCACAATAAAAGGTAGCCTCAAAGCAGCCTACTATTTGTTAAAAACTGCCTTACGTTACACTCGCTGGCAGCCCACCGCCCAAAATTTAGCCTGAATTTGGCTATTTGAGGAATTGGATACTTGGAGAAATGATAACAGCCGTAAAGTTACAAAAAATTTACGTTTGGGCGGTTGGCGAAATTGGTTGGTAGTGTAAAATATCCATGTAGAAAAGTAAAGCTAGAGATGTTTTGTAGGGCTGGAGCTTGGTGGAATTGCAATGCCAAACCGTTTGAGTCAGCGTAGCCGAATACTTTTAGCCGGAGCGGGGGTAGGAGTCGTACTGTTGCTGGCGGTTATCGCCTTCTTGGTGATTAGTCCGGGTAAGACAAGCGGGACGCAAGCAGACCTTAGCCGAGCGACGGTTTCGGTTGCGACTCAGCCCGGACTGACGGGGGCAGGGGCGGGTGGGGACGAATACCTGGCCCTGGGAGACTCGGTGGCTTTTGGGGTAGGGGCTTCTTCTCCCGAACAATTGGGTTATCCCAGCGTTTTTTATCAAAAATATCTCAAGAAAGCTCAACCTGATTTTCTGACCTACCGGAATTTTGCTATACCGGGCGAAACTGCCGCCAGTTTTATTAGCCGTCCCAAAAGCAAGAGTCAGCTAGAACGAGCTATCGAGGAAATAGAGCTGGCTCAAAAAGTGGGCCGCAAGGTCAAGCTTGTGACCCTGACTATCGGCGGTAACGATGTAATAACCGCTCGTGGGAAATCTGAGCTTGAGAAAACAGCTACCCTGGCCCAGTTTGATACTAATCTGCAAAAAATTCTGGCACAACTCGCGCCTCGGCTAAGTGCAATTCAAGCCGATTTTATTATTACGACTTACTATAACCCTTTCGGAAGCGGGACTACCGCCATTGAGAAAGCGGATAATAACTGGGCCTTGCGCTTCAACGATACCATTAAAAAGCGGGCGGAGGAGTATAAACTTAAAGTTGCCGATTTTTACCAGCCGATTTCGGGTAACGAAAAAAGCTTAACCTGGATTGAGCGCGGCGATATTCACCCAAATGGAGACGGACATACGGCTCTAGCTATGGCGCTCTGGCAAGCTACCGGCTATACCTTACCTTCTATCGCCCGCTAACATACTATATTAACCCACCAAATATCTGAAATATAACAAATTCTTGAAATTGAAAAAATTTGCTTTCTTCTTCAAATACGCTGGACGCTCGGTGCTACGCGACAAACAACTCTCTTTTTTTGCAGTGCTGTGTGTCGCGATCGGGGTTGCTACGTTGGTAGCCCTTCAATCTCTGGCCGTCGGTATTCGTGAAACCCTAATTGGTGACATCCAAACCAGAGCGGGCGGCGATATAGTTGCCAGCGTCAATTTTAATACTTTCTACCAATCCAGCCTGTCGCCCCAGGCCCAGCAACTATTGGACAAGCTCAAGGCTGAAAAGCAACTGGTAGATTGGACTGGCTACAACAGCCACGCGATTCAAATTACCGGCTATTTTAACGTGCCACCGACGATTTATGTAATTGACCCGGCTCATTTCCCGCTCTATGGCAATATAAGTCTGCTCGAACCGGCAGGCGGGAATTTTAGGCAACTGCTTTCTGAGCCAGACACCATCATCGTCAGCAAATCGCTTTGGAAAGCCAATCACTATCAGCTAGGCCAACAGATTGAAGTGAGTAGCCTGCAAGATTTTACCGCCACTGGCGAAAATGCCGCCAGCCTCAAGATTGTAGGGGTAATTGATCCAGTTATACCGGGGATAAATTTTGATGCTGGCCTGTTCATCGGCTTTGGGATTACCTCTCAGCAAACCGCCCGCACTTTCTTGCAACAAGTCGAAGTAACCCCGACCACCTTTTTCCTTAAAACCGCCCCTGGCGCAGATAGCCCGACTATCGTAAATCGGCTAATTGATTTCAACCGAACCGCCCGCAGTAATTTCCCCTTTTTCTCTCAAGTTCGACCTGCTGCCGAGGTGCTGGGCGATAGTAGTCGCAATCTGGAAGCCGTCGAGCAAGTTTTGCTCTATATCGGGCTGATTGCGATTTTAATTGGGGGATTGGGTTGCATCAACACCATGCTGGTGGTAGTTGGTCGCCGGACTAACGAAATTGCTACCATCAAAGCACTGGGTCTTAAATCCAGGCAAACCCTCCTTATTTTTACTATCGAAGTAGTCATCTTGGGGGCAATCGGTAGTTTTGTCGGTTTACTGCTCGGAATTGGACTGAGTTACGGGATGAAAGGGTTGGTAGAAAATCTGTTTTCTCGACCCCTGAATTGGGGGCTATATCCTGGCCCGCTCCTGACCGGCTTAGTGGTCGGCACCCTGGTTTCGGCCATGTTTGGCTTTTTACCGGCCTATGCTGCCGGTCGTATCCGCCCGGCGGAAGTGTTACGCCAACAGGCCACCAATTCGCTACCTCGGTTGGGTAATGTCCCGACCATGCTCATTATTCTGGGAATGACCCTGGCGTTGGGTCTGATTGCCGGTAGTTTGCTGGGTAAAGTTGAACTGGGTATTTTGGTAGCCTTCGTTATTTTACTGGTAAGCCTGATATTAGTAGCCTTGATGTATGGGGTAGTTTATCTCACCGGGAAACTGCCTGCTCCTTTCGGACCAGACCAAAAGATGGCGATTCGCAGCTTCAACCGACATCGCACCCGGTCAGCTTCAACCTTGTTAGTGATTGCCGCCAGCCTCTTTTTTATCAGCCTGATTAGTATCGTTTCGGACAGTATTCAAGCGACCCTCAAGGATGCTTTTAACTACAATTTGGGTTTTAACGCCGGGGCGGTAAATATTTATAGCAACAAAGATGAGCAGTTGCAAACCACTTTTGAGAAGGAAATACCCGGCCTGCAAAGAATTTTTGTGAGCAACGACGTGGGCGCAGTCCTGGTCGGGGTAAACGGTCAAAATCTAAATACCGAAGCCGCTATCATCAATCCCCAGTGTGGCCCTTATCTTAGCGATAATCGGGCGGGCGGTTTACGCCTGAATCCTTTTATCCAGGTGAGCGGGCGGAGCTTGGCGAAGGGCGAAAGTATCAGTCCAAACGGGCCACAAAAAGTTCTGGCTGGTCGCAACTTCACTCCAGCCGATATGACTCAAAAAGTTCTGCTGGTAACTCAGGTCGAAGCCAGTTGTTACGGTATCCAGGTGGGGGACAAGGTGAGTATGCGCCTTCGCTCGAACAACCTTGGGCGAGGCAGCCGGACGACCGTCCAGACGGATTTAACGGTAATCGGGATTGTCACCAAAGGTACGGCTGGTACTAATTTTGAGCAAGCTTTTGTTACCCCGTTTCAGGTGGTAAACGAGGTCGGCGCAGAATTTAGTATCTTTTTTATGCAAATAGATCCCCCCCAGGTTAAAGCGGCCCTGACCAAAGTTCAAGGTTATTTATATGGCAATTTCGTCTTTGACCTGAGCGATTTGATTGACAGCTTCACCAACCTCATAAACCAGATATTAGCTTTTCCTTTGCTTCTCAGTTTATTGAGTCTTTTTAGCGGAGCGATATTGATTGCCAATAATGTAGCCCTGGCAGTGTTGGAACGGCGTGCCGAAGTCGGCATTCTGAAAGCTATCGGCGCAAAACGCGGACGTATTCTAAGAATTCTTTGGTGGGAAAGTAGTTTGCTGGGTTTACTGGGTGGAATATTAGGGGTAGGGGGCAGCCTGGTAGTTGCTTCGCTCATTCCGGGTGTGGTTAGAAGCACCAACCGCGACTTTAACTTGCTAATTAGCTGGTCGCCTTTAACTGCTGGGCTTCTGACCGCGCTAGGGGTTGGCCTGGCCCTGGCTGCTACTACCTTGAGTAGCTGGCGAGCCATCCAGGAGAAACCACTGGTAGTGCTTAGAAACGAATGAAAGCTATAGAATATTTAATGATACTCGTGATAAGAACCATTATCACGAGTATCATTTGAGAAGGGGAAAGCTTTAATCATAGGACTTTCGCTTAGAGCGGTTTGCTGCTTTTCAAGCGAAAGTCCTGCAAGATTACTTTTCTGGGATTAAGGTGCTTTCCCAGCCCAAGTCCCAACCAAAAAGATGGGTGGTGCTTCGTGGGAAGCACCACCCATCTTTTTGGTGAGTAGCTATTACGGTAAATTTATTACTACTCCATTGACGGTAAATTTCTTGGGTTTGGTAGTCGCCCCAGAAGGTGTGTTCAGTTGCGCCCCGAAGCTTACTGCCCCGCCATTCGCCCCCAACGTGCCATTATAAGGCAAATTGGTGCAAGTCATGGTAGTAGCCACTAGCTTGCAATCGGCGTTCCAGGCGTTGGCTAAAGTTTCACCTTTAGTCCACTCCCAGCTAATCGTCCAACTATTGACCGCTGCCCCAGCGCGGTTCACCACCTGGACATCTACAATCGAACCGTTGCCCCATTGACTGGTGACATTAAATACCACCTCGAATGGCCCATTGCTGGTCGGCACAGTGGTCGCCGTCGCCGTTGGTGGCTTGGCTGTCGCTGTCGGCGGAACTGGAGTCGCCGTTGCCGGTTTCGACGTTGTCGTCGGTGGGACTGGGGTTGCCGTTGCCGGGACGGGAGTCGCTGTCGGCGGTTTGGGGGTCTGGCTGGGAGTTGCGGTTGGAGCTACCGCCGTCGTCGGCACGCCGCCAACTACCACCCCATTGACCGTAAAGCTGGCGGGCTTGCTGGTCGCGCCACCGGGAGTGTTGATTTGCGCCCCGAACCCAATCGAACCGTTATTCGCCCCAATTGTCGCGTTATAGCCCAGGTTAGAGCAGGTCACTCTAGCCCCGTTCTGGCTACAATTGGCGCTCCAGGTGTTGGCAAAGGTTTCGCCTTTGGCAAAATCCCAGCTAATCGTCCAGCCATTGACTGCCGCGCCACCTTTATTAACAATTGTCACCCCGATATTAGCACCATTACCCCACTGGTTATCCACATTATACTGCACCGCGTACTGTCCGCCGCTCGTCGGTGGTAAAGTCGGGGTCGCCGTCGCGGGCTTTGAGGTCGCGGTAGCCGTCGCCCCAGAAGTAGCAGGCGCCGTTGTGGGGGTCGCCGTCGCGGGCTTACCAGTGGTGGTCGGAGGTACTGCCGTTGCAGTCGGGACGCTACTACCGCCCGGCGCATCTAGCTGTACCTGAATCGGGCGCAGATAGGCCATCTTAGCCTGATTGACCGTCGCCCAGTCATCCTGCACAATCCCGCCAGTATCGCCGGAATTCGGATTCCAGGACCAGAAGGCCCAGCTAATTCCGTTGACCCCGGTTCCCAGATAGTTGGTCAGGGTAGCAATCCACTGAATGTCTGAGGTAATTTCTAGCTTGGTGCCAAACTCACCCAGCCAGACCGGAGCGATATTGTTCTTCTTTAGATAGCCCCATCGCGCATCCCACAACCCTGGCAAATTATTCGGGTAATTTGGATCGCTGAACCAGGGCTGGTTGTAGACAGTAGACGGATAATCGTGGGGCGAATAAACCACTCGATTAGGAGTATTGAGGCGCACCGGATAAGTCCCCGCTCCCGCCAGGTTGCCACCCCACCAGGTGTAGACTCCATTATAGTTTTCGATGCCTTCCACGAAAATCAGCATACTCGAATTGACGCTGTGAATGGCGTTCCCGGCCCGCTCTGCCGCCAAGCGCCAGTCGGTGTTGGTATCGCCGCAACCCCAGCAGGCTGAACCATGCGGCTCGTTGTGCAAATCCGCCCCGATAACGGTGGGATTATTCTTATAGCGGTCAGCCAGCAGCTTCCAATCATTAATCCAGCGCGATTCAGGGTAAGCCCCGGTATACCACAACTCGGACTGACCAGCTGAATCAGGGCGATGGCGGTCAAGGATAATTCGCAGCCCAAGCTGTCCGGCGTAGTTCACCACCTTATCCATAATTTGAATAGGGGTGAGACCTACTAAATCGGGGTTCTTGGTAAAATCAATTCCGCTAGGGGTCGCCCCGGCGTTCAGCATTTCATTGCAATAGGGCAACCGAATGGAATTGAAGCCAAGCGACTTCATCTGATCCATCATTTCTTTCCAGTTACGCGCCCACAGACCGTGCGGAGCGTAGGTGTTGGTCTCCATTCCAAACCAGTTCACCGCGGAAATTCGGACCTGTTGGTTGTTCGCGTCCTGTATCTGGGAACCGCTGGTATGCCAATAACCTGCTCCGGCTGCGTCAACGGTGCCAAACGGCTCAAAATGAATCAACGCAATCACCATCGGAATCATAAGAAAGGAAAAGGCCAGAGCTAACCATCTGGATGAAACCTTACGAGTTGTTTTTAAACGTTGTTGTAACACTGTAACCTCCTAAATTCTGAACCAATCGCACTCCAAAATCAACCGTATAGGCTACCAAATTAGTCGTTCTGGTAAAACTGTTAGAAATACCTGACCAAATTTTGGCAGCAAAAATTCTTCCTCGCGCTGAACCCAGGCTACGAGGTCGGGCTAAACAGTAGTGGTACTAAGGGAAATAAAACCGAAAAATGTGAGATGTACTGTACCGGAACGAAGGCTAGAACGTATCAACAATGTTTATACTACTGATTAAAATCACGTTGTTATTTAATTTGTGAATTTTGAGCTTCTTTGCTTTCACACTTTGATTCTACCCGAACCCGCCGGTTTTGCCAAGAGTACATTAGTCCACTGGCAATTAACCCGCTAGTCCTAGTACTATTTTACTTAGCTATGGCTAAAGTTTAATTTTATTTAATTCTAATTAAGCTTGAGGGTTTAGCTTATTGCAAAAGGATAAAAATGTTATAAATTTTATTTTTGATTGGGCTAAGTTAGAGGAAATTGGATATACTAAATACCAATTTTAATACAACCAGGAATTAGAAAAACGTACTAGCATGGGGTATAGTACTTTGGTACAAAAGTGTGATATATGAAGTACTGTTTTAGTGATTTAGCGCATAGCATTGGGTCAGAATTATTTTAATCGAATACCTGACGATGGAGATTTTGCTTGCTGGTTTCGCTGACCTGAGCATAGATGCGGGTGGTCGCAGGGTTGGCGTGACCTAGCAAATCCTGGGTTGCCGCCAGGTCGCCGGTGGCGGAAAGCATCCGGGTAGCGAACCAGTGGCGGAATTTATGGGGAGTTATGTAAACCTGCAAGTCAGCCTGCTCTACCAGCTCCCAGAGCATTTTGCGAACTGCATCGGGGGTCATCGGCTGCACCGCTTTCCAGCCCGCCCCCCGGTTGTGCCGGGCGAATACCGGCTGATTCGCCATTTCGCTCAAACGCCCATGTCCCCGGCGGGGACTTTCTAACGTAGCGGGATTCATCAAGCGGGTGCGCTCTTGCAGATAGGTTTGCAAGGTGTCCCAGGCCGCCCGACTGAAATAAATCCAACGCTCTTTAGAACCTTTGCCGACTACCCGCGCCCGGCGGTTAGCCGCATCCAGGTCGCTGCGGCGCATCTCGGTCAATTCGCTGACCCGCGCCCCACTCGATTTAAGAGTCTCTAACAGCGCGATATTCCGCAAGTGGATCAGGCGATGGCGGCGCTCGTCTTGCTCCGCCAATTTGGTTAGATTGCCCCGAAAGCCGGATTTTACCGCGCTTAAAGACGGCGGCTCGCCTGGGTCGAGAGAAGTTGCGGCAGGCGGCACAAGCGAGCCTGGTGGGGCGTAGGCTGCTCTCAGCAGGCTTTCAATTACTTCGTCGGCGGGAACTTTATCCAGAATAGTTCGCTGAACTTTGCCGCGTAGTTCCTTGAAACGCGCACTCATCCGCTCGAACTCGTCGGACGGCAAGAGCAGCCAGCGTTCCAGAGCGCACCACCGATAGAAACGGCCTAGTCCCGCCACATAGGTCGCGGTAGTCGTTTTGGGAGAGCGAGACGTGGCGGAGTTGGCGACTTTAGCCGGGTCGGACGGTTGCCCAAGGCTAATCCAGCGAACACAATCTACCGCCCAATCGGTTTGGAGCTGACCCACCGGACAGAGGGCCGAGTCTATTTGGGCCTGGCTACTTAGATAAAGTTTAAACCTGGTAAGCGCCACCCGGTAGGTTCGAACTGTCGCCGGAGAATGCCCGGCGGCCAGGTCAGTCAGAAAAGCCTCGATTGCAGTTTGAATAGTTACGGGTTGCAAATCAGGTTCGGTGGTCACAGCGGATTGTTCAGGTTGCATTGATTGAATTACCCCAAATAAAATTATGCTCGGTTTCACCGATTTCAAAGGTTGGCATGATGATACTCGTGATAATTATAGCAGCAAGCTGGCAGTTTAGTCTAATCCAAAATAGAGGAGAAAAAGTAGCTACC
>JBBRSG010000016.1:0-63010 GCA_038245615.1 Chloroflexia bacterium
ATGTGATTGCCGGACAAGATGACCGCGACAGTACCTCGATTAATAGCCCGGTCCCGGACTACACCGCCGCCCTGACCCCGGATATAAAGGGTCTAAGGCTGGCTTTGCCCAAAGAGTATTTTGTGGAGGGCATGGAAGCCGGGGTGGAACAGACCGTCCGCGCTGCCGTCGCCAAAATGCAGGAATTGGGGGCTATCGTCGAGGAAGTTTCGATGCCGTATACTAAATACGCCCTCTCGACCTATTATATTATCGCCCCGTCCGAGGCCAGTGCTAATCTAGCCCGTTACGATGGTATCCGCTATGGCTTTAGTGACCGCAAGGCTTCTAATCTCTTGGACGGCTATTTAGTGACGCGGGATGAGGGTTTTGGGCGCGAGGTCAAGCGCCGGATTATGATTGGGACTTACGCCCTGTCGAGTGGCTATTACGATGCCTACTATCTCAAGGCCCAAAAAGTGCGTACCCTGATAAAATCCGACTTTGACCGGGTATTCCAGGATTATGATGCGATTATTGCGCCGACCTCGCCGACGGTAGCTTTCAAAATCGGGGCGAGAGCCAACGACCCGTTGGCGATGTATCTTTCGGATGTGTGTACTCTCCCGGCGAATATGGCGGGTATACCAGGTATTTCGATACCCTGCGGCTTCTCAGATGGTCTGCCGGTAGGTCTGCAAATTCTCGGCCCGGCCCTCGGCGAAGAACGGGTACTGCAAGTCGCCTACGCCTACGAACAGGCTACCGCTTGGCATAAGCAACATCCGGGGCTTGGCAGTGGTCAGTGAGCCGTGGCAGTGGTCAGAGAAATACAGGACTAAAGACTGAGGAAAACCCGGTTAATAGTTGGTAGTTTTACTTTAACTCTTAACTAGCTTACTGCTCACTGCCCCAGCGTAAAAAGGTCGCCCGGTTGGATGCCGCGCCGGGTGAAGTAGCCCTGGGCGACCTCCAGAGCGTAGATATAATCTTTGTCGGGGGCGTGAGTGTCCAGGGAAAAGGCATACATATCCTGGATACCAACGATTTTGCCCTGCTTGTCTATAAAGGCAATCGAGAGCGAAAGCGGGGTATCTTTCATCCAGAAGGCGACCCGGCCCGATTGCTCGAATACGAATAGCATCCCCTGGTCATCCGGCACCCTCAAGCGGCCCATTAGCCCGGTTTCCTGCTCTTGCGAGGTGCGGGCCAATTCAAGCTTTAGGGCCACTTTCTCACCATTAGCTTTGGTAATAATTGCGGAGGCTAGTTTCAGAGTAGCTTGACCGGGAGTTGGACTACCCACCGGAGCGGGCGCGGTTGGAGAAGCTACGACAGGGGCGGCGGATGCGGCTGTAACCGGCTTAGGGCTTGAAGCTGTCGTCGTTGGCAGAGCTGCCCCGGCGGGCGGAGTTGAGGCAGTTTGCCCGGTAGTCGGCGCAGGGGCAACCGGAGTAGCCTCGCCACAGGCCACCAAACCAAAAATTCCCAAAATTAGCAGCGAAAACCAAAAATATTTCTTCATGTAATCCATTCTGCCCAATCTATTATCTGCTTTGCCAATATGTGGTCAGAAAAAGGCTGAGGTTCTTAATCGTTAATCGTAAATCGCGTCTAACAACTGACTTTAGATTTTAGATTTTAGATTTTAGATTTATCGCGGACTTGACCCCGCGATACGAGCTTTGACAGCCCCTATCCACAATGCTAAAATAGCCGAAGCCATTATTTTGAACTTATTTTACACGGGCCAACCGGTCTTTACTGCGATAAGCTCATAATACGTTATTATTTTAACTAATTTATCCATACGTGCAAGCCGAGAGGCGGCGCGTTCCCCTCAAGACCTTCGCCGGGACAAGGCGAGGAGCTATTATCTATGGGTATTCAACTTTTCTTACGACTGGTAGGTATGGTCGTGTTCTCGGTTTTGGGTTGGCAGCTGGGTCTGACGATTGATAGCAGCCCCGACCAGATTCGGGCGGTAATTTTATTATCGTTAGCCGGGGCTGCCCTGGGCGCGACGATTGCCCCTTATTTGACCCTTGCGCCCTTCAAATGGGCGCGAAAACGGCTCAAGATTATTCCGGCGGTGGATCTTATCGCGGGCGGAGTCGGGCTGATGGCTGGTTTACTGATTGCAGTGCTGCTGACTTTTCCGCTGGCTCAACTGCCGGGGGTGCTGGGTTCGATTTTCCCTTTTCTGGCGGCGGTGATTTTTGGCTATCTGGGTATCGCGGTGATGGTGCTACGTAAACGCGAGATTTTTGAGTTTTTTGGGCTGAACCGGGCCGCCAATGCCGTCGCCGCCGAAGCGCGGGGCAATAACGCCTTTGCTCGCTCGATTCTGGTGGATACTAGCGCGATTATTGACGGGCGGATTGCCGATGTCAGCCAGACCGGGTTTATCGAAGGCACTTTGATTATCCCCCGCTTTGTCCTGAACGAGTTGCAGCATATCGCCGATAGCGCCGATGCCCAGCGCCGCAATCGCGGGCGGCGCGGTCTGGAAATGCTCAACAAGCTGCGTAAGGACTCGATTGTCCCCATCGAAATTTCCGACCTGGACACCACCGATGTTCCTGAAGTGGATGCCAAGCTCATCAAAATCGCCAAAGCCAATCATTTCCCTCTAATAACCAACGATTATAATATGAACCGGGTCGCCGAATTGCAGGGGGTGAAGGTCTTGAACGTCAACGAACTGGCCCAGGCGGTGCGTCCGGTAGTTTTATCGGGGGAAGAGCTTATCGTCCGTATCACCCAGGAGGGCAAAGAGGCTGGGCAAGGGCTGGCCTATCTGGACGACGGCACGATGATTGTAGTCGAAAACGGGCGGCGGTTTGTCGGGCAGGAAGTTCCGGTGGTTGTCACCCGCACTCTGCAAACCGTCGCCGGACGCATGATTTTCGCTCAATACCGCTCGCCCAATTCTTCCAGCCCTGACCGCGATTGGAACGAATCGCCCAGCCGCGATAAGTTTTAGCTAAATTTAAGATCTAAAATCTGAAATCTAAAATCAGGTGGTATTCTGTCAGCGCGTTGCTAATCTTCAAAAGTTGAGGTTATAGACTCACTTCCCGAAGCTATCCAAAGTCGCAAATCGAAAGCCGTAGGTTAGAATGCCCTAGACCTCAGATTTCAGATTTCAGATCTTAGATTTCAAGAAGAGGACAAGTTGGCAGACGAACAGACTCCTCCGTCTCTAAAAACCACCGTGGCGGCGGTAATTGTGGCGGCGGGGCGCAGTACCCGAATGGCGGGGCTGGACAAGCAGTTTGCCATCGCGGGGGGACGGCCTTTGCTGGCCTATACTGTCGCGGTTTTCGAGCAGAGCGATTTGATTGAGGAATATGTCGTCGTCCTCAGCCCCGAAAACCTGATGCGGGGTCGGGCGTTGGCCTTTGAAGAGGGTTGGCGCAAGTTGCGCGGGTTTGTGATTGGCGGGGCGCAGCGCCAGGACTCGGTTTGGAATGGACTGGAAGCCCTGAACGATGGCAAATCCCCCGCCCCGGACTGGGTGATGATTCACGATGGAGCGCGGCCCTTCGTCACCTCCCAGATTTTGGCAGACGGATTGCAAGCCGCTCAGGAACATGGGGCGGCGGTGGCGGGAGTGCCGGTCAAGGATACCATCAAGCTGGTCGAGCCGGAGAGCGGGTTGGTGCGCGAAACTCCGCCCCGCGACCTGCTGTGGGCCATTCAGACCCCCCAGATTTTCCGCTTTGAGCTAATCCATTCAACCCATCGGGCGGCGTTGAGCAACAACGCCATTTTTACCGACGATGCCATGCTGATGGAACAAGCCGGGCATCCGGTCAAGGTTTTCCCGGCGGCTTATACCAATCTGAAAGTTACGACTCCCGACGATTTGAATTTGGCCCGCAGTCTTTTTGACATCCCAATAGCCAAAAGCGAAGCCACCCCCACCCCTGAAAATAGGCCCACGTTGCCCGAAATGCGGGTCGGGCAGGGCTACGACGTGCATCGGCTGGTGGAAGGTCGTCCTCTTATTTTGGGGGGTATAACCGTGCCGTTTGAGATGGGGCTGGACGGTCATTCGGATGCCGATGTCGTGACCCACGCCCTGATAAACGCGATTTTGGGGGCGGCGGGGCTGGGTGACATCGGGCGCTATTTTCCGCCAACCGACCAGACTTACAAGGATATTTCCAGTTTGCAGATGCTCAAAGAAGTCTATCAACTGGTGCAAGAGCGGGGCTGGCGGCTGGCAAACGCCGATGCCACGATAGCGGCCCAGCAGCCCAAACTCGCCTCCTATATCCCCGCCATGCGCCAGAAATTAGCCGAAACCCTCGGCCTTGACCCCAGCCTCATCAATATCGCGGCGACCACCACCGAAAAGCTCGGCTTCGTAGGCCGGATGGAAGGGCTGGAAGGCCACGCCGTCGCCCTCCTGGTGCGGTAGACATGACAGGGATGATTAACTTTATCCCTGTATGATCGAGTTTGCAAAATAATCCGCGTATCCTTAGAACGGGGCTATCGCTTGACTGCACCGGGGCTAAAGCCGTCGGGCTGATACCCCTGTCGCCGTTAAGGATACCAGTGTTATTTAGTAAAAGTTCATAATCGGGCGGCAAAGGCCGTTACAACCGGGTTCACCCGGCTTCGTATCCTAGCCCGGCGGCTTTAGCCCCGGTGCGCTCGTGCAGTTGCATATTCCTCTACGTTCAACTCAATTTTCGTCAATCTTCACGCACTGAAAAGCGTTATGCGTGGCGGGGGTAATAGTGACCTGTTTTGTTAAAAACCCCTGAATTTTCACATTTATCAGGGTCGCTCCGTTTAATACCGGCCCATTGTTAAAAGCCCCGCCCCCATCCAGAGTGATACCGACTGTACCACACACTCCCCCGAATATTGTTACCCCGCTCGGCACATTTAATGTTCCGGTAACAATAATCGTGCTGACACTAAAAGCAATAGATTGCCCGCTCGTGGCAGACCCTAACGCGGTGCTTAGTTGGCTGAAAGTGCCTACCGTGTAGGTTGCCGTGAGAGTAGTAGCACCCAATGAGGAAGGCGATGGAACAGATAGACCACCGCTATTATAGGCAATTACCCGATAATAATAAGTTGTGGCTGGCCCAACCCCGTTGTCGTTATAGGTCGTCGGGCTGGCGAAGGTAGCGATAGTCATCCAGTTGGTACTACCGTTGAGGCTGCGTTGAATATAATAACCTGATACCACCCCGCTTACCCCGGTGAAAGTTACGCCAATATTGGTGCTGGTTATACCGCCCAAAGTAGGCGCGGCAGGGGCGGCGGGCAGGGTAGTTGCGTTGGCAATATTGCTGTAGGCCGAATTGCCGCCCGCTCCGGTGGCGTACACTCGATAATAATAGGTGGTAGCCGAAGTCAGAAGGGTATTGTTAAAGGTTACAACGTTTGGGCCGGGGGTGGCGACCTGCGCCCAACCGGTTGACCCGTCCGGGCTGCGCTCGACCACGTAGCCGGTTTCGCCCGCTACATCGCCCCAGCTTAAATCAATCTCGCTATTAGATACCACGCTCAAGGTTAGGTTGCCGGGAGCATTCGGGCGGGTAGTGGCGCTGCTGACATTAGTGTAGGCCGACCCACCCCCGGCATTAATCGCCCGCACCCGGTAAGAATAGGGCGTAGCCCCCAAAAGACCAGTATTGGAATAGCTATTGACGTTCTGTCCGGTGGTTGCCACCAGCGTCCAAGTGCTTCCGTCAAGACTGCGTTCGACCTCGAAGCCAGTTTCATTAGTACCAGAATTATCAGTCCAACTCAAATTAATCTGGCTATTGGAGATAGTGGTCGCGCTCAGAGCGGTGGGCGCCGCGGGCGGCGGAGTGGTATTTATAACCTGGTTGACCCGGCTATAGTTATTATTTTTGTCGAAAGCTAATATTACCAAATTATGATTCCCAACCGAAACCCCGTTGAAAACATAGGTAAAAGTGTCACCAGGGCCGCTAGTCCCGGCAGGGACTACACTTCCACCAAAATTACCGTCTATAAAGAAAGCAACATGGCGCAAGCCGCTCCCGCCATCCGTTGCGGTCGCGGTCACGGTCAGGGCCGAAGTTCCGCCATTATAGCTGCTGGAATTATAGGTAAGGCTGGGCAAGGTCGTATCCGGGCTTTGCGGCACATACGTGCCGTTAGAGTTGATAAAGTCGGCAGTAGAAATTGCCCCATACATCCCGCCGGTAACATAGCCAATCCCGACATGGCTATAACAGCCGAAAATAGCATGGCGATGTCCCCAGGCCGAACCAGCATCCGCATATAGCCACAAGAATACATGAAAGGTGGAATACGGAGCGCTGGCAATAATTTCGCCCGCCGTGGTAACGTGTCCACTTATTCCCGGTGCTTGAAAAATCCGGGTACTAATATCGGCATCTACCGCCGTAGTGTGGGCGAACAGGCTAAATTCAACCAAAACCTGACTATGATTTTCGGCGACGCGGGCCAACACCGGGTCATTGCCCGCTGCAAAAGTAGCTATCCCTCGGTCAGCCCGTTCCAGATTAAACAGAGTTAGAATCCGGTCCTCCGGCGAAAGGCTATAAAAATTGCCGGGCAAGGCCAACGCCCCCAACCCCTCCATAGCTCTGGCATTATTCATGGCTGTGATTCCATCGGCCTCGTTATTAATCGTAAAACTACGATCAGCCGGTGGGTCTGGCACGCCCCCGCAGCTAAAGGCCTGCGCCACCGGCAAAGGTGCGACCCCGGTTACGCCTGTCGCCAGCAATAATCCGGTAATCACCGCTCCAATAAACCACTTTCGGCCTATCTGCCGAGAACGAAATTGCCGCCAAAAGAAACTCAGCCGCCACAAGCTAAGAAAAGAGCGCATCAGGATACTCCTTTGCTTTGATGATAAGATAAAAAGGATAATAGTCCACGAATAATTTCAACAGATTTCGGTTTGCAAGGTTTCTACTTCGCCAAAATGGGCATCACGAGTGAATAAAATCAGGTTATGCTGCATAGCACTGGCAGCAATCCAGATGTCATTGTCAGGAATAGGACGGCCTTTTCGTCTTAATCTATCTTTGATAAGACCATAATACTTAGCGGTTTCGCTGTCACCACTTAAAATGGTATTGGTCACAATAAAATCATCAATTCTGCTCAAGTTTTCAACGGCCCGGTTTGATTTATATGCGCCGTGATATAATTCACCGATTACAACATGGGGAACAAAGGTCGCAACCCCTTGTGCTAACCGATTAAGAACGGCAGGGTCTTTAGCGAATAAGGCGATTATAATATTTGTATCAAGGGCGTAATTCCCAACCATCCAGGTCAACCTGTTCGCAGCCTTCTTCGATAGCTTGTTCCATTATTTCCAAATCTTCAAGCGAGATAGTTCCCGCGAATCTTAATAAATCTTCGCCGGGCGTGCCACGTAGCCGGGTGGGTTTTGGTTTCAGGGATTGGACGTAGGTCAGGACTTGCTTTTGCAAATCATCGGGCAGGTTTTTCAGCTCCGCGACGATTTCAGGAATAAGGGAAGTACTCATTTTTTTTGCTCCTGCTAAAACTAGGGCGCTCCGGCACACATAAAATCCACTCGTCCCCGATTGATAAGCACCGAATTGGCGGTGAAACGAATAGTCGGATTGGGTAAAAAGTTAATCGTCACCTCGGTCATACCGATAAAATATTCGTTGCGATATTGCAGGGCGCTGGTCAATTCCATTGCCGGCGAAAGGTGGAGATTGCCGCTGACCTCGAAATTACCCAGGGCAATCATCACCCGTTGCTGAAGCATTTCGCCTCGACTGTAGATACGGGCGGCATGGGCCAGCCGGTCAGTTTCGTGTTCATCGTTGGGGACTGCCAGTACCACCGACTCTTTGGTGATACGGGCAAACCCACTGGCAATATTTTCATCAACTGGACGCAAAAGATGACTGGTGCTGACCCGTTCCAGCAAAAGCTGGGGCAAGGGCGAATTTAATACCCCATTGGTCCGCAATTCGGCGGTTATCAACTGCCCGGTTATGCGGTGATAATCGGTAAAAAGCTCCATCTTGAGCCAGCGTTCCGGCAAAGTTCCCGCCAGTTCCGGCATCTTTTCTTGCATCCTCAAATGACCCTTTCAACTAAAGTTATCGGTTGATAGCAGGGACTAAATAATCGCATCCACCAACGGAGGGGCGGCTACGCTGGCCTCACTGAAAGTGAAAGCTGCCAACAGACTTTCGCGCACAGTGGCGGCCTGTTCACTGGAACGGGCGTGAATTTCCAGGAGCGCCTCGCCTGCCGCCACCTGCTGCCCGACTTTCTTGTGCAGTATCAAACCAACCGCCGGGTCAATCGCATCAGTTTTGACCTTGCGACCTGCTCCCAGGGTATACGCTCCAATTCCGATAGCCTCGGCATCTATCGCCGCCAAATAGCCGGAGCGGGGCGCGGGCAACTCCTCAACGTATGGCGCGTAGGGCAGCTTGCTGGTATCTTCGAGTACTCGAATGTCGCCACCTTGCCCGGCGACAAAAGCCTTGAGCTTCTCAAAGGCCGCGCCACTATCCAGCACCTGCCACAACATCGAGCGGGCCTCGGTTTCGGTAGCGGCTTTGCCCGACATAACCAAAAGCTGACTACCCAGAATAAAAGCCAGTTCCAGCAAATCCGCCGGGCCGCGTCCCTGCAAGGTTTCAACTGCCTCGCGCACCTCCAGGGCATTGCCGACGGCGTGGCCCAACGGTTGCTCCATACTACTCAAAACCGCCCGCACCTGCCGACCCAACCCCTTGCCAATTTCAACCATCGCCTGCGCCAGCGCGGTAGCATCGTTCAGGCTTTTCATAAATGCGCCCTTGCCGTGCTTGACATCCAGCACGATGCAATTTGTGCCAGCCGCGATTTTCTTGGACATAATGCTACTGGCAATTAGCGGCAAACTCTCGACGGTGCCGGTGACATCGCGCAGAGCATAAAATTTGCCGTCCGCCGGGGCAAGGTCGCCGCTCTGTCCAGTTACAACCAGCCCGGTTTTAGCCAGAGCTGCCCGGAACTCGGCCTCGCTCAGGCTGGCCCGAAAGCCGGGAATAGTTTCCAGTTTGTCCACCGTTCCCCCGAAATAGCCCAACCCGCGTCCGCTCATCTTGCCCACTGGCAGACCAGTCGCCGCCACCAGAGGAGCAACTACCATCGTAGTCTTATCGCCGACCCCGCCGGTACTGTGCTTATCTACCACGATTGGGGCCACATCGCTCAGGTCGAGCTTGTAGCCGCTATCCACCATCGCCATAGTCAAAGCGACGGTTTCCGCCGCTTCCATTCCCTGAAAATAAACCGCCATGCAAAAAGCAGCGGCCTGGTAGTCGGGGATTTGGCCTTTGGTAAAGTTCTCGACAAAAAAGCTGATTTCGGCTTCATTCAAGCGGAGACCATTGCGCTTTTTGATTATAATATCAACCGCCCGCATTCCGTTATTTCCTTTTTCTATTGCAACTGTTGAGCCAGCCTTGCAGTTGTCATTCTGAGCGAAGCGAAGAATCTAGATTCTTCGCTTCGCTCAGAATGACACGGCTGAATAGTTACTTTCTATTTCCTTATTCTGAGTAGCGCATCGAGGAGGTATTTTATACCCATATTATCATTTTTGATGGCACTGCGATTATCTTAGCACGTCAGTCAGGATTGGGCAATGGTAAAGATGTGCTACGGTTGGGGCTAGGCCTTTGGTCGTAGTAGCGGTAAGACTTAGGCCCTATAAGCACATGGGTCATATTCGATTATAAACCTAATCTATGGATGCATTCAATATAGTTGATGATTTGCTATCATGAAGCTGGAAGGGCCATATTGCTCATCTTCCGGCCCACCACAAGGTTTAGCAAAAGAGACTAATAAAAGCACATCTATATCAAGGTTTGAGGCTTTTCTAGAAATCAGGAGCAAAGCTATGTCAGCTAATATGCATGGTATAGCGGAACACCACAAATTGAACCCAGTGGAATGTCCGGTGATTACTCAATTAGTAGAGCAGCTTTTTCCGGTGGCCTACTATTATATTGAAGATGTTTTTGAAGTGGGCGAAAGTGGCGATAAAATCGGGGTTCACTGGCAGGTTCGCAACGCTTGTAATCGCCAGCGTAGCGCCCGCCCGCTCCTGAGCAAGCAGGCTTTATCAGTCGGCACAACCGTTATTCGCTATCACAATACTCAGATACTGGAAGCCTGGGAAAGCTGGGACCGGCTAGGCGATTGTGCCTGAAGCAAAACCGGGTGAATAATAAGAATTAAGCCGAATGCCCTGGCAGATGCTCGCCGTACTCGCCTAGAATCTGCTCGATTTTGGCCCGGTAGGGTCGCCAATCGGTATTTTCGGGGAAATTATAATAATATTTATTTTTGAAAGCCACGAGAATACTCTGTTCGAGTTCTACAATATCAATGGTTTCGTCTTTTTTTAGGACATCAGGAATAAGGGTATAAGTTGCCCAATAAATAGGGTTTTCGTGATAAAAAATATTATCCGGGTCGTCCAAAGCCTCTAGTTTGCCGGTAGTTTTGGCCCATTCTAATACCTGCATTTCTGACCAGCCTAGTAACTCCTTAAACAAACCGTTCCAAATAGCAAGATAGTAATTTTTATTACTAAGCTTTATCTCTTTAGGTTCATTTTTGTATTTTTGCATCAGACTACTTACCTTCTAAATTGACAAGCTCTAATATTCTTATTTCCAGTTTCATTATACCACCACCCTCAAATTTATATTGATAGGGAAGTGACTTGTTTGGAACACGCTTTCCTTCTAGGCTGTTTTTACCAACCGGCCCAAATACTAACTCATAGCCGGAAGATACCCTTTTGTACAACTTTTTATAAATTCTATCAAGGGTTTGTTCGGTAATTTCTTTACGCTTCAGAGACGAAAATTCTTGCGCACTTATTCTTACATGCACCAGTAAAAGATGACCTCCTCTATCTTTCATCTTTAGTTTAGCCCATTCTAGTGCGCTTTCACGCCCCCATTTATCATCTTCAAAAGTGTAAAAACCTGCCCCAAAGTCCCCACCGCCTTGACCTAATATCTTCCAATGAGACTTATCAGGGTGCCATAAACTGGTAGTTGTGCCGTGTACAAAATATTTCCAGTCTGCTTCCTGATTGCTCATTTTCGCTCAATTCATTAATCCGAAGAGGTAAAATCTAGCGCAAAGTTGGTGCGATTAGCTGCTGGATTGTATCAACTCAGCGATTGCCGCGCCCGAATCAGATTAGTCAGGGTACGGTTGACCGGCACATCCAGACCCAACTTTTCGGCCTCGCCGACAATTGCACCGTTGAGGGCTTCGATTTCGGTGGGGCGACTTTTGCGTAAATCCTGCACCATAGAACAGAAATTAGCGGCGGTGGTTTCGGCGGTACGGATGACCTGGGCCATTGCCGCATCCTGGGTGAGCGATAGATGGGCAACCAGTTGGGCCACTTGCAACCCTTCGGCGATTACTTCGCTCATGAGTTGGCGGGTAGCGAGGTTTTCAGCCAGAAAACCATTTGGCACATCCAGCAAAGCCGCCACCGGGTTGATGGCACAATTGACCAACAGCTTGAGCCAGACCGTCGCGGCTATATCCGGGACGAGCTTTATCGTCACGCCGACGGCTGCCAGGTCAGTTTTCAGCAACTCCAGATAGCCGCGATGTTCTACTGATAATGAGGGTTCGGCGGCAATCACCGCCTGACTTAGAGCGGCCACGAAAACCCGGCCTGGTTGGGAGATATAGCCGCCCAGATAGGCCACACCCTGAATAATCCTGGCGGTCTTTAGAGTTTCAGCTAGAGTTTCGGGATTACCGAGGCCATTTTGCAAGGTTATTACCAGCCCATTCGGAGCTAAGAGTTGCTGAATCTGGCAAGCGGCCTGGGCGGTGCGATAGCTTTTGACCAGCACAATCGCTATTTCACACGGGACAATCTCAGCGGGATTTTGGGTAACTTTCAGGTTACGGAGGGGGCTTTGCAGGGTGGCTCGCAGTCCGGCAGGTATTCCAGAAGCCACATAAGGGGCTAATTCAAAACTCAAACCATCTTTTTCAATCGCCGCAAGCTGGGCCGAGGACGACTCTGCCCCTACCAGCCAAATTTCGGCTTTTTGGCGCTGGGCGGTGGCCTGGGCCATTCCTAACAATCCGGCTATCAGGCTACCCATCGCGCCCGCCCCGACCACCGCTATTCGCATAACTTTCCCGTTATAATTTTGGGCTGTTATCGAGGATAAATCCATAAAAGAGCAACGGCTGGTTTTGGCGTACTATATAATTTTCTCGATTGGAATTTTTTGCGTAAATTACGTAGCCCGATTGCACTCGAACCCGTGCATGAGACCGGCTGTCTTGGGCATCATGCATCGGTTCACCAAGGAAAGCAAGAAAATCCGAACTCAGCCTGAAAACTTCTAGTCCCCGTAGGCGTAAATTCCCAATTTCTGGTCGTGGCTGAGGACCGCCAGGCCGCCGATCATGGTCAGCAATTTGACCAGCAATTGGGTCTCGCGGTGATGCTCTTCGAGGGTGATTTGAAGATCCACCGTTTCCTGACACAGCCCCATCAGCCGCTCCCCTTCGCACTGGAAATCCTCGTGGTAATCCGAGAAAGTCGCCAGCAAAGGAAAGCGGTCATCGGTATCGCCGATTGCCAGCTTGATTTGCTCGGCCTCGTTCTGGTCCATAATCCAAACAAAATATTTGGCACTTTTGGGGTTGCCATCCACCGAAATAACGATTTCTTTGGGCATATAAAGACCTTTTTGTGCAACTTGATTAATCTATATCTGATGCAACCCGCAAGGGGTTAGGGCATTATGGGTGCAATAATAACACACAACTGAATTTTAGCATAGCCGTTTTTTTAATTAACAACTTCTAAAACCCCCATCATCCCATGATCTTCATGTTCCCCGATATGACAATGAAAGACGGTGCGACCCGTATAGTCCCGGAAAGGAATCGCAATTCGCACTGTTTCGCTTGGCTTCACATTGATTACATCGCGCCAGGCCGTAAATGGTTCAGCCGTCCCATTGCGGTCAAGCACCTGAAAAGGGTACGAGTGCAGGTGGAAAGGATGGTCTTGATGATGGGCATTGTATAACTCCCAAATTTCCAGATTGCCCACTTTAGCTTGAAAATCTACCCGACCAGGATCGAACATTTTCCCGTTGATGCCATATCCATAGGGTGGAGCAAAATCGAACACCACCCGCCGGGTGAGGGTAGCCTGAGCCGGGTTTAAGGCTGGCAAAGTAGCGAGGTTGTCGGGCAACGGGGTAGGGGCGGGGCGGGCAGGGGCAACAATGCTCATCAGCATCTCCGAACCATCCAGAAGGCGAAAAGTACCAGGTCGCTCAAATTGTACCAGCACTTCGGCTCGCTCCCCCGGCACCAGTTCCAATTGCTTCAAGCTGATAGGTTTTTCGATAAAACCGCCATCGGTGGCAATCAAATGCAAATCGTGGCCTTCCAGACTCAGATTGAAAATACGGGCGGTGCTGGCGTTAATCAACCGTAATCTAAGATTACTCTTGGTTGCCGTCCAAACTGGCTGAAGAGCGCCATTTACTAACCGCCAATCGCCCTTTTTGCCATCAATTTCAAGAAAAGTATAACCGGGTGGTTCTATCCCACTCAAAGTGGTATTAGTCAGTACCAGCACTTGTTCTTCGGCGGCTTTCAATTCCGGCAGTTCATCTAGTGGCCCTTCCGTTACAATCGCTCCAACCATTCCCTTAAACATCTGTCGGGCTACCTCTCCATGAGGATGGGGATGATACCAGGCGGTCCCGGCACTGCCGATAGGGGCATCGAAAAAATAAGTTTTGGACCAGCCGGGATGCCCGTGCCAAAAAGGGTCATCGCTATCTGGGGCAATGTGTACCCCGTGCAGATGTAAGTTAGTATGCTCACTCAGATTATTGGTAAAACCAAGCTGCACCCGTTCACCTTCGCGCAATCTGAGCAACGGGCCGGGATAGCTTTTGTTGTAGGTAAACATGCTGGCGGCTATGTCCCCTACGCTCACTACCGCCTCGTCCGCATTTATTTGAGCGGTTACTAGACCGGGTTCGGGCCGTTCAACCGCCATTAGAGGCAGTTTTGGCAAAGCCAAACCACTTTGGGGCGAAATCAGGCTGAACGGCTTCAACGTGCGGGCAGCCACAAACGCCCCACCCGCTATAGCGGCACCCAGCCCTAAAAAACGTTGCCGACTTAACAACTTCATAACTACACCTCTTGATTATTATCTGCTTATTTGCTTGCTGATATAAATTGGGGTCGCCGTAGTAGCCAGACTCCCACGAAGATTAGCCAGACCAACCAAAGTGATTGACCAACCAGATAAATGTCCGATAGAAAATCTGTTAAATCAAAATCACTTTGATTAACAATGATAACATTCAGGTTAAATTCCCAGGCCAGGGCGTGCAGAAAGCCGATTTGAAGGCCAAAGGCGGCTATATAGCCAAGTAATCCTAAAGTTCGATGTTTTCGGAATAGTAGTCGGGCTATTAATAACGTCCAGAGGGAGAGTACAAATATCGCTATAATTCCACCGACTATCAAGCTAAATTGATGAAAAAATTGATAACCCTGATTTACCCCCGAATTCATAACTTCCTGACTATAATTCGCCGATAGCCCTGGCATAACCAGCAACCAACCGATATTGCTCAGAACTAAAGCGCCTCCGGCTATCATTCCGGCTAAGAATATTCGTTTTTGCTTACCTTTTTCCAAATTTTTTGATAAGCCAACCGAAACTGCTGTTACTAACAGACCGCCCAGCGCCAGTAAAAATAGCGCAATTAGCACTAAACCCCCGCCCTGCTTAAAAAGCGGCAGTACCAATTCGGCTTTCTCATTAGTCAGTTCGGGGTAGCCCAACCGCATTTGCAAAATATAGGTGGCAACTGTGAACAAGCCAACCAAGCTAAAACAAATAGCCGAAACCACTTTTGGAATTTCTAGCCAGGCTATCAGGGTTTTTCGATTAGTCCCTAAATTTGTACTCGAAATTAATGCTTGCTGATTATTCATGGCTTTTCCTCGTATTTTCTTCTTGCTTCAAGATAGTATCGGCCTGGGGCGCAGCATTTTTAGCCAGACGCACTAGCATTTCATGAAACATACCTTGCTCTTCGGGCGAAAGCACCGAAAAAAACTGTTTCACAAAATTGTCGCTGACCTCATAAGCTTTCCCAATCATGCTGCTTCCGGCTTCGGTAAGATGAACCTGAACCGCTCGGCGGTCTTGAGGATGGGGTACGCGCTTGACCAACCCTTGCCGTTCCAAGTCATTTACAATCCCGACCATAGTAGCCTTATCAATCCGAAGCGGTGTACTCAACCGGGCCTGAACCTGGGGGCCAACGTTTTGGAGTACAATCATCACTCCTAGTTGCTCTTCGGTAATACCGAGGGGCGATAGCGAGTGTCCGTAAAGTTGTCGGCTCATTTCGGCTACCTTGTAAAAAACAAACCCGGTTATATTCATCATATATTCTGGTAAAGGACTTGAATTCGACATTTGTGCTAAAACCTTTCTACTTATCAATAACCGTTTGCTGATTAAACGTTTATTAAATAAACGTTAGCATAATAAACGGTTTTTGTCAAGCTAATCCTAGAATCCAAATTCTATTTGATAGAGTTCTGGCTGCGAGAAAGCTAGAGCCTACCAAGCAAAACTAGACTGTTAGACCTTCAATAGAATGTCTTTGGAACATCGGTTGGGGTGAACCATTTTGAAAAGCCATGACGTATAATATAGCACAAGGTCGGAACGTGAAATTATAGGAAAAATAGGCAGTACTCAAAATAGAAATTTAAGGAGTTACATATAATTATGGCAATGAACCCTTTTGATAAATTTACTGAAAAAGCTCAAGAAGTTTTGACCAATTCCTACCAAATCCTGATGGAAGCCCGTCATAGTCAACTGGATGTCGAGCATATCTTGATGGCGATGTTACAGCAAAAAGATGGTGTCACTTCGCAAGTTTTAGAGCGATTGGCTGCTGACGTAAATCTGGTAAAACGGGCGGTTCAGGATAAGCTGGATGTGACCCCCAAGCTGGCCTACCCCAGTGGTGGTTTCCAGGGGATTAATGTAAGTATGTACATCACCCCCCGTTTGCAGCAGCTTTTTACTTATGCCGACAATGAGCGACAGCGTTTGCAAGATGAATTTATAAGCACCGAACATCTGTTACTGGCGATTGCCAGCAATGCTAGCGACCCGGCGGCCTTGTTGCTCAAGCGCTTCGGGGTGGACAAAGAGCAGATTTATCAAGCTTTGCAAGATATTCGCGGCAATCAGCGGGTGACCGACCAGCAGGCTGAAAGCAAGTATCAGATTCTGGCTAAATATACGGTTGACCTGACCAAAATGGCGAAAGAACACAAGCTTGACCCGGTTATCGGGCGGGATGAGGAAATTCGGCGGGTGATGCAGGTGCTATCGCGCCGCACCAAAAACAACCCGGTGCTTATCGGGGAACCAGGGGTGGGTAAGACCGCCATCGCCGAAGGGCTGGCCCAGAAAATCGAGAGTGGCGATGTCCCGGAAAACCTGATGGACAAACGGGTATTGGCCCTCGATATTGCCGGGCTAGTGGCGGGGTCGAAGTTCCGGGGCGAGTTCGAGGAGCGCATGAAGGCGGTCATGGACGAGATTCGCCGGGCGCAAGGCGAGATTATCATCTTTATTGATGAGTTGCATACCGTCGTCGGCGCAGGTGGGGCCGAGGGCGCGATAGATGCCAGCAATATGCTCAAACCGGCCTTAGCGCGGGGAGAATTGCAGGTCGTGGGCGCGACTACACTGGACGAATACCGCAAACGGATCGAGAAGGATGCCGCTCTGGAACGCCGCTTTGCCCCGGTATTGGTGGGTGAGCCAAGCGTCGAAGATACGATTTTGATGTTGCGCGGTCTGCGGCCCAAGTACGAGGCCCATCATAATCTGACGATTACCGACCTGGCTTTGATCGCGGCGGCTCAATTGAGCGAGCGTTATATCACTGACCGCTTCTTGCCTGACAAGGCGATTGACCTGATTGACGAAGCCTCGGCTAAGGTGCGGATAGATATGTTTAGCGCCCCGGCGACGATTAAGCAGAAAGATGCCAAAATCAAAGAGCTGGCGGCGGAAATGGAAGCTGCCGGACTAAAGCAGGACTACGAAAAAGCGGCCCGGCTGAAGTACGAACACGACAAGCTCAAGAAAGAGTATGACGAGGAACGGCAGGACTGGCTCAAGGACAAGCAAATTGATGATGTGGTGGATGAAGAAGACATCGCCGAAATCATCAGCAAAAGCACCGGGATTCCCGCCAGTCGCATGATGGAAGGCGAGATGAAGAAGCTTCTGAATATGGAGGCCCGGCTACACGAGCGCATCGTGGGTCAGGAGGAAGCAATTGCCGCCCTCTCGGATGCCATCCGGCGTTCTCGCAGTGGGTTGCGCGACCCTAATCGCCCGATTGGTTCGTTCATCTTCTTAGGCCCAACCGGGGTCGGCAAAACCGAACTGGTCAAATCGCTGGCGCACTATCTTTTTGATAGTGAAGATGCGATGGTGCGGATAGATATGTCCGAGTACATGGAAAAGCACACCGTTAGTCGGCTGATTGGGTCGCCTCCCGGCTATGTCGGCTACGATGAAGGTGGGCAGTTGACCGAAGCGGTTCGGCGGCGGCCTTACCAGATTGTACTGTTTGACGAAATCGAAAAGGCCCATCCCGATGTCTTTAACGTCTTGTTGCAGATGTTGGACGATGGTCGCCTGACCGATGGTCACGGGCGGACGGTGGATTTCAAAAATACGGTAGTAATTATGACCTCCAACGTGGGTACGGCCCGGATTAGAGAGCGGGCGCTAGGCTTCTCGACCAATGCCAATCGGCAGGACTCCGAAGAAAAGCGCGAGAATGAGGCCATGAAAACTCAGGTAATGCAGGAGCTACGCGAGCAGTTCCGGCCCGAATTTCTGAACCGGCTGGACGAAATCATTATCTTTAGCCATCTGAACCAGACCGAGATTCGCCAGATTGTGCAACTGATGATGAAGGATGTCCTGAAGCGGATGGCAATTCAGGGCATGGAGTTGCAGATTACCGATGAGGCCCTGGAATTCTTCGCCCGCGAGGGTTATGACCGGGTATATGGCGCGAGACCGTTGCGCCGGGTAATTCAGCGCAAGCTGGAAAACCCACTTTCGCGCTTGTTGCTGGATAGCAAGTTCCAGGCGGGAGACATTGTAGTGGCCGAGGTTGACCCGAACAACAAGTTCGAGCTTACTTTCACCAAAGGCGAAGGCCCGGCCCAACTTACCGCCCCGGTTGAAACCGAGGAAGAGGAAGCTTCGCTCAAGCCTTCGACCTATCTACCGCCCCGCACTGCCGGAGAACCCGGCTTGCCAGTCGGAGCGCAAGCCTAAATCTATAAGCCATTAGCGGTCAGTGGTCAGCCTGAAAAGCTGCCCCTGACCGCTTTTTTGTCGGGAATTTTTGACATAGTATTACTAAGTTGTTAATATCAGGTAGTTTATTTTATCTCCAACCAAGATTTTAAGCCAACCAACCAGGAGCGAGGCTTGTGATAAAAAAATTGATTCTCAAGAACTTCAAAAATTTTCAGGATGCTGAACTCTCTTTAGGCCCATTAAATATCTTGGTAGGGACTAATGCTTCTGGTAAAAGCAATATTCGGGATGCTTTCAGATTTATTCATGGCATCGGCAGAGGTTATAGTTTAGCTGATATTTTAGGCGAAAAGTATGTTGAAGGTGGGATTTTACAATGGCGCGGGATTAGAGGTGGCCTAAACGAAATAGCATATCAAGGAGCAGCTTCTTTTAGCCTGGATGTTATTTTGGAATTTTCGGAAGGATTTCAACTAAGAGAATTACTTTACAAGCTTGAAATAGAACCTAATTTTAATAATAAAGGCCCGCGTGTAATAAAAGAGTCCCTGTATTCAACTTCAACCCATTCAAATGAAGCTATATATTTCGATTCTTATCCTGAACAACCTGACCCTCAACATTTAACCGTAAAAATACCACCTGGAGGTAATCATCGAAAGGGTCATACCGAAACCTTTATTGCGGACCGACCAATCTTAGGACAAATTGTAGAACGGATAGCGGGTAGAAAAGATAACATTGCCCAGGACATAAAGATTATAGTAAGTAGTATCCTCAGCATCTTTCGCTCTATGCGTTTTTTAGATTTAAGCTCAGAAGCAATGCGAATACCTTCTTTTCCCGGTCAAACTATTTTAGGTGATCGTGGTGAAAATTTGTCTTCGGTATTAAAGGCAATTTGTGAAGATGAGCAGCTTAAAAAGGCTCTAGTACAATGGTTACAAGAATTAACCCCGATGGATGCGGTTGATTTTGAATTTCCTGCCGACCAACAAGGCCGGATAATAGTTAGTTTGGTAGAAGAAAGCGGTAAAAAAACCTCGGCCTACAGTGCCTCGGACGGAACTTTACGGTTTCTGGCAATGATCGCGGCCTTACTCGGCCCAGAACCTGCCCATTTATACTTTTTTGAAGAATTGGAAAATGGTATCCATCCTACTCGGCTTTACTTATTACTCCAATTAATCGAAAGCAAAATTAAAGCAGGTGAGATATCTATAGAAATTAATAATGAATTTTCTCATGTACCATTAACGAGTTCTCTTCAATTAGTAGCTACTAGCCATTCTCCTCAATTGTTAAGGTTTTTAGAACCGGGTAGCCTGAAGTTTGCTTCGGTTGTTTATAGATTACCTAAGCATAATGACGCAAAAATCAAACGGATATTAGATATAGCTGATGCCGAAAAAATAATGAAACAACAGGATTTAGGTCGTTTGCTTGAGTCAGGTTGGTTAGAAGATGCTACCGCTTTTCTGAGCGACCTGGAAGCAGTTCGATGAGAGTTCTCATAATTCCTGAAGACTTCCGTAATGACCAATATATGCTTAAACCTATCATAACCGCAATGTTTAGTGAACTAGGTAAACCAAAGGCCATTATCAGAGTATGTCAGGACCCGCTCTTGCATGGCGTTAGCGAGGCGATGAAGTGGGAAAATTTAGAAGAGATTTTTTATCGTTACAAAGGTATGGTTGACATCTTTCTTTTGTGTGTTGATCGTGATGGTAATATAAATCGAAAAGAGGGGCTGGATAACCTGGAACAAAAGGCAAAAACAGCCCTTTCTCACAATACTTATTTTCTAGCCGAGAATGCATGGCAGGAAATCGAGGTTTGGGTTTTAGCGGGTCACACCTTGCCAAGGAATTGGATTTGGCAAGATATTCGACAGGAAATAAACCCAAAAGAAAAGTATTTTGAGCCGTTTGCCAAATCACGAGGTTTACTATATGAGCCGGGGGGTGGGCGTAAAACTTTAGCCACAGAAGCTGCCAAGCGTTATCCGCGTATTAAACAGCTTTGCCCGGAAGATATTGCTAATCTTGAAAGTCGTATCCAATAACTACTTTGACCGAAGCTGATTCCCCTTTGTAACCCCTAAATTAAATGCAACCCACTAACCAGCGTGCTATAATTCTGCCATCATCAGTAACCCAATTCTGAGAGTGGAGTGCTAAACCCGACTTTTGGGCCGGAGATAGAAAGGTAAGCGATGAGCCTGTTATCCGAAAAAGTGTCCAGTCCGATTGATAATAATTCAAATATAGATGGCTGTGCGCCATGTAGCGCAGAGGCCGTTTTGCTGCCCGACGCAATGACCGCGCCGGAGGAGTTGGCCTTATCCCTGGCCCAGCAATATCCCCGGACAATCGAGGCTTTCCGCCAGATGGAAGGCGGCCTGACCCACCTGACCTATATCCTGACCTTGCAAGAACGCTGGCAACGGGTGGCGCGGGGCGAAGCCCCCACCGAAGCCGATGTGCTGCGCTATCTGCCCGCCTCGCAACTCCCCACGACTGAGGCCGATTACGATTTGGTCTACTGCGGCGGAGTGCTAGGGCTGTTTAGTGCGGCGGTAATGGCCCGGCAGGGCTACCGGGTGGCGGTGTTAGACCAACGCCGGGTCGGGACTAGCCACCGCGAATGGAATATCTCGGAAGAGGAGCTGGAGCGCTTTGTCGAGGCCGGACTTTTCAGCCGGGCCGAAATAGAAACCGCTATCGCCGGGCGCTACAAACGCGGGATTGTGCGCTTTTACGCCGGGAGCATCGCCGAAAGTTCGGCGGAACTCGACCTTGACCGAGTGCTGGATGTAGCGATAGATTTGGGTAAATTGCTCGAAATGGCCCGTCGCAAGTTCGAGGAAGCGGGCGGAGTTGCCCTCGACTTTCGCGCCCTAAAAGCGGTCTATATTACCGAGAATGGGCCGGTGCGAGGGGTGGTCGAAGCCGTCAATCGGGAAGGTCGGCTGGAACGAATGGGGGCGCGATTGGTAGTCAATGCTCTGGGCGCGATTTCGCCGCTTTCGCTCGAACTGCAAAGCGGGCGGCCCTTCGATGGAGTCTGCCCGACGGTTGGCACCACTGCCAGCGGCTTTGTGCTAGGGTCGGGAGAACAGCAAGTAGACCCGGCAGTGGGCGATGTATTACTGAGCGTAGCCCACGCCCAGAAAAACCGCCAATTTATCTGGGAAGGCTTTCCCGGTCATGGTGACGAAATGACGGTCTACCTGTTTTACTACGATTTGGTAAAGCCGGAGTTGGCCCAGGCCCAAACCTTGCTCGACCTATTCGAGAATTACTTTGAACTGCTCCCGACCTACAAAGAAATCGGCCCGGATTTCCGCCACATGAAGCCGGTCTACGGCTATATTCCGGCCCGCCATCATCGGCCCAAAGCCGGTAGCGCCAGCCGTCGGGGGATTATTTCGGTTGGCGATGCCACTTCGCCCCAATCGGCTCTGACCTTTTGCGGTTTTGGGTCGCAAGTCCGCAATCTACCGCGTCTGACCCGGCTGCTGGCTTTTGCCCTGGAACACAATTTGCTAGAAGAGAAACACCTGCGCTCGATTGGAGCGCATCAGGCCAATATCGGGCTGGTCTGGGTTTTCAGCCGCTTTATGCAACCCTATCGCCCCACCGAGCGGCCCGACGATGTAAATCGGCTGATGAACGTCTTTTGCGCCACCCTGCGCGACATCGGGCCGGGACTGACCCGCCGTTTTTTCCAGGATAGATTCGGCTGGAAAGACTATCATTATATGATGCTCAAAACCGCCTGGCGCTATCCGCGAGTTTACCCTTTCACTTTTCAGGTCTTGGGCCTCAAAGGGGTCGGGGAGTGGGCCACTGATTATCTGGCATTCACGCGGGCGGCCCTGGCGAGAACTATCTACAAAAAGCTGGGTGGCAGGAAAAATATCTGGCTGGAAAAGCGGCTGGCCTCGAAAAGGCCGGGTTTGGCCCTGGCCCTGGCCTCGCGCCGGGAAGAATGGGAAGCGTCCGGTTTGTTATAAAATACTTTTAGAAAGTCAGGTTTATTTTATGTCAATTTCGGAAGCTGATCGGCTGATACTCAAAGGGCAGGTGCAGCGCAGCTACACGATTCAGGCTACCCCCGAAGTGTGCTACCAATATCTGAGCGACATCCGTACTTTGCTTTCGCAAGTGCCGCACGTCAGTAAAATTCAGATTGGCAAAACCAGTGGACGGGCCAGAGCTTTCTTTAACCTGAACGTGATGGGGGTCGGGCTGGACGCGGTATTGGACATGGAGCCACACTATCTCCCGGAAGAGTACACGATTCGGGTTAAGAACGCCGAGCAACCGATGGGCGAAGTACCCTATGGCTATTTTACCGGGCAGTTTAACGCTCTGATAAATATTCGTCCTACTGAGAAGGGCAATGCGCGGGTTTCAAGTCGCATTTCGCTGGCCTTTGACGGACAGCAATTATTGGAGCGCAGTCTGTTCCCCCGCAGTTTTATAGAAACCAGTGGCGCGACCCTGTTACAGGAATACTCCGAGCGATTGTGCGATGACTACATCATTAATCTATTGGAGAACTTCCGCAAATGGGCTGCCAAACGCAAATAAGTCATTCTTCATTAAATCCTTGAAACCGGAATGAATAATTAATAAAATTAAGCTAAAATCGTGCAACATCGCTGCACGATTTTATTGTAATCTAAAAATAATTTGGTATAATTTAGACACAGGTTGGTTAAATTAACAAGGAGGGTATAATATAAATGACCCAAGCTAAAACCCCTTCCGGGCCTAAAAATCTAAAGGATGCGGCGGGGAAAAATTCCAGTCCCCAGGCTATCGCCACTCAGCCGGAAATATATACTAACGAAGCTGATATATCCTCCAATCCCGATTTAGAGTTAAATAATAAACTGCCATCTATCCAACGAACTATTCAAACTTTACAACAATCGAATGGTCAGCACCAGCGGCAAGCTATTTTTCGCTCGATTGAACGTAAATACGGCAATACTTATGCCGCCCAGGTAGCTGCCAGCTTCCAAAAGCCCACTAACTTTGAGCCGGGAAACTCCCCCGCAAAGGGGGTTCACGTCCCGCTGGCTCGTGCCACTATTCAACGCCAGGTAGCAGAAATTGATGAAGTAAAAGATAAAGTGGAAAATGCCACCGGCTATGATTTAACCTCGGTTCAGGTCACACCGAATAGCTCCCTGGCTGCCAATAGCGGGGTTGAAGCGGTAACTGTCGGCCACGAAATTCATCTTGCCCCCGGTCACGCGCCGGGTTCGCCGCATGGCGACCATGTTTTAGCGCACGAAATGGCCCACACCGTGCAGCAAAGCACCGCCCAGACCAGCGATATTGACCACGATAATCGAAGGGCCGACCTGGAACAGCAGGCCGACCAAACCGCCGCCCAAGCCCTGAGCGCCCTGTCGCCTGCCAAAGTCCCGGCGACATCTAGCCCGAAATTCCAGCCGCTCCAAGCTGTATCCCGCCCGGTGGCCCAGGCTTTTGACCCGCGCTATCACCGCAAAGCGTTGGTGGAAGGGCTAAAAGATAGCAGTTTTTCAAACGAGGAAATTGGGCAGATGTACGCTGCCAACTGGGAACGCGACTTCTCGCAAGCTCATCCCGCTTTAGGCGCAATTGTGCTGGACTGGAAAGCCATTAAACTGGCTATCGCTGACAAGAAGCCCGACCCAGAGGTTAATCAGAAAATCGAGGCTTTTAACGGTACGGTTAATGACCTGCTAGACCAGGTAATGAGTCCCAAAGGCCTACTTGACCTTAAAGATGGCAAACTGGCGTTGAAGAATGGGAAATCCTATGAGGGTTATAACTATTTTGAACATATGGATAACCCGGTAAACTCCGAGGCTCAAAAAAATCTGGATAAACCGACCCGTGACGAACTGTTGCAAACCCCGAAAGGCGAACACATCCCTCAATATCTGGTTGACTCGCGGGAATATATCAAAGCCCAGCTTTTCAATGCTACCAGCGCTTTCCGCCCCGATATGAGTAAAGACTCGACCACCGCCAAAGTAGCCGCCAATTTCGACGAGCGCCAGAAGAAACTAAAAGAGCAATTTAAAGCTCAAACCCAGGCAGATGAGGCTCAAAATAACAAGGTCATACCCGGTAGCGTATCGGCTAAAGAGGTGATTGGGGCTGAAACCGCCAATCAGGTAAAAGACCTGCGGGCCAAAACTCCCTCAAATCTACTTGAACTAGCCCTCCCGCCCGGCGAGGCGATGCCGATTAAAGGCCCGGTCTTTAATGAGGAAGTAGACCGCCGTTTCTGGAAAAAAACCGGCTACAAAGTCGGTCAACGGCTTGACCCGAAACTGGCCGAAGATGCCCCCTATGTCCCGCAATGGTTAAAGCTGCGGGATGAAGTGCGGGCCGAGCGCACAAGTTACAATCAGGTTTTAGCGACCATAAATGCCGCGAAAAAGGCGGTGGCCTTCCAAAATCAAGGTGGCGGAACGGCGGTGATGGACAAGCCGCCCGGCGTTATCACCGCCCCTAAGCCAACTGGTCAATGGAATGACAAAGTGGCTCAGTCTATGGGCCGGGCCTCACACGCCCTGGAAGATTACTTTGCCCACTCGACCTTTGTAGAAATGGCGATAGGTCGTCCCAAAAATATGCCGGAGGACCAACAATATCTGATTAGCGGCAAGAAAGACGACCCTAATGATTTGCGGACCGGGACTTTTGGGGCGAAAGACGAATTGCACTCTCTGGCCCATAAAGTCCGAGGGGTCGCCGATGAAATAGACAGTGAAATGCCCCTGATTAAACGGGTCGCCGGACGCACCACCAAAAACCCTTCGGCGGGTGAAGTTAATGTCGGCTCTGATAAACCACCCACCCCGGAACATACGAGTCCCTCGGATTATTTTAAGGCGGGCTGGACGGCCTTGAAAGCGGCGGGAAGGATAGCCGGTAATGCCGCGCTGGGCGCAATAAATGGCGGAGTACCGGGCTTCCTGGGTGGGTTGCAGGACGGAGTAAAGTCAGCTCTCAAGAAGGATATTGCAACCCCCCGCGGGGTAAACATGTTGCGGATGGTAGCCGAGTATTTGGAAGACGATAGCCGGGCCAAAGCTGACCCGCTTAATTCCCATACCGCCCTTGCTAAAGACCAGCCCGGTCATGACGATAGCCCGTTGGACCGATTACGCACCGCCAAATTCGAGCTGGCTAATGACCTGGCAACCGCCGCTGACCGGATGATTCTGGGGGCGATGCACCAGGTTTTTGAGGCTGCTTCGCCCGAACAGGCCGACGCTTTGTTGAATAAGGTTTTCGATTTGCTCAACCAGATGATTATGCCGCCCTCCCCAGAACACCCACTATCGGGGGTTATCCAACCGCACCTGGACAAAGCCAAAGATGCACTGGACAAATGGTGGGCCGACCAGTCCCAGAAGAAGAAATAGCTGAAAATTCAGCAGAAATAAAACAGGGGCAATCCGATAAAGGGTTGCCCTTTATTTGACTTTTGGACGGCCCTGGATTAGATTCAAGCATAGCTATGCGGCCTGAAGATACCCTTTAGTGAGAAGAGTCAAAGATGGACACCAAACCTGCCCCGCCCGCTCCCAAACCCAGTTCTACCGTCATGGTGGTGCGCCCCCTGGATACGGCGGACGAAAACGCCGGGTTCGAGCTTTTCATGGTGCGTCGCCATTCCAAGAGCCGCTTTATGCCTGACCGCTATGTTTTTCCGGGTGGGCGGCTGGAAGAAAATGACGCAAGTCCGGCGGCTTTGGCCCGGCTGCACGGCTTTGAGCCGGACGGTGAAACTCCCCTCTTTCGGGATTTGCCGGGCGAAGGCGCGCACGCGGCGGCTGTACCTCTAACTCGCGCTCAGGAGGCTGGGCTGTATTTGGCGGCTTTCCGGGAGCTTTTCGAGGAAGCCGGGCTGCTACTGGCCCTTGACCAGACCACCGGGCAAGCCCCCGATTTCCAGCAAGACGAGGCCCAGGCCGCTCGAATTATCGCTGCCCGCCACGAAATGCAAGCCGGGAAGCTCGATTTTATCACGATGCTAGAACAGGAAAAACTATTGCTGGATTTTAATGGCCTGATTTATTTCTCGCACTGGATTACCCCGGTCAGCGAACCCTATCGCTTTGATGCCCGCTTTTTTCTGGCCCAAGCTCCGCTCGACCAACTGGCGGAAAGCGATTATGTGGAAACCACCGATGGAGTCTGGATTACTCCCCAAAGTGCGCTGGAACGGCTGGCAGCTAACGATTTTGAGATGGCCTATCCAACTATTCTGCATGTGGAGTGGTTGCGCCAACATCGCTCGATTGCCGCGGCGTGGGCGGCAGCCCGCCTCAAAACTGTCGTGGCTGCGATGCCCAATATGCAAGAAGGCGAACACGGCCCAACCTTCGAGCTAGGCGAAGGGGTGATTAATCGCTGGTAGCTTGAGATGCGTATATCTGGTATCAGGACTTTACATTTTATCCTGTCTATCCTGTTTATCCTTGTAAAAAGCATTTTAGAATAGACTGCTCACTCAAAACCTGTTTATAAATTAATCCCCAAGAACAAGAAGAAGATATACTAGAAAGCTGGCTGAAGTATTATGGCCTTAAAACCGCCCCTGGAATTTGAGCCTGAAGCTGAAAAACCGACCCCAAAACCACCAATTCTAAAATCCGTAGTAGAAACTACCGACTATACCGACCCACTAAGTTATCATAACCCCATAAGCGAGGAACTAGCTCGTTTTGGTACGCTTTTCAGTAAGCCGGAATCAAAAAGCAAGCGTTTTCATTCAAGCGATCCAGCCATAACTAATCCAGAGGGAATCTCAGCCATGCAGGATTTGAGAAGCCACTATATTAGTGCGGGTCAGGCCCGCCATGCCCGTAATACCGCCCCGGTTTCAAAGCTGACCGCTCGTCGGGAGAGGCTTTTTAGGCGATTCACCCTATTTCAAAAGATTTTCGTTTCCAATCTGGTTATCATTCTGGGCGGGGCGGTGGTAGGCTCGTGGATAGTGGCACAACTGGCTCAGGCCGGGAATTTCAATGGGGTTACTTTCAGCGTCATTATAATCCTGGCGGTGCTGGTGAGTGGCGCGGTCAGCTTCAGTATTCTAAAAAAGGCTTTCCGGCCTTTTGGCGAATTACAAAAAGTGCTATCCAATATTCATACCGGCAACCCTCGCGCCAGGGCCGCTTTGCATCGCATCACCGACCCCGATGTGCGTCACTTTACTACCGCCCTGAACCAAATGCTTAACCGGCTGGAAGAAAACGCCCACGTTATCCAGGAAGACCAGCGCCAGTTGCAGCTTATGACCGCCCAGGTGATTAACGCCCAGGAGAACGAGCGCAAGCGGATTTCGCGTGAGTTGCACGACGAGGCCAGCCAATCGCTGACCGCTATGATTATGGGGCTGGAGTCGGCTTGTCAGTCCGCCCCGGCCCAGGATTGCGCTTTGCAAAAACAGCTTACCGGCCTGAAAGCTCTAGCGGTGACGACGCTGGAAGAATTACGCAAACTGGCCCTCGATTTGCGCCCGACCATGCTGGACGACCTGGGTTTAATCCCGGCAGTACGCTGGCTCAGTCGGGGGGCTGCCGAGCGAGGCAATCTAGAGGTACAATTTAACGCCCAGGGATTTGGGGAAAACGAGCGATTAGCCCCTGAACTGGAAACCTGTCTTTTCCGCATCAGTCAGGAAAGTTTGACCAATATTGTAAAACACGCTCAGGCCCGGCTAGTAAAGATAACCCTTGAGAATATCGCCCCGGATACTGCCGCCCCGTTTGGCAAAGTCCGGCTAACAGTTCAGGATGACGGTGTAGGCTTTGATCGGGAAGTTGCCCGCGCCAAAGCCTATCGCGGCGGACATCTGGGCCTGTTTGATATTGAGGAACGCGCCGCCTTACTGGGAGGCAAAGTCGAGATAAACAGCCACCTTGCCGCTGCACCCGGCACGTGTATTACGGTAATAGTACCGCTCAATGCCGCCCACCCCGAACCCCCCAACGGCCTCAATACCGCTGCTGCCCCATATGTGAAATAAGCCATCAGGTTTGACCCATTCGAGCCTATCCGATAAAATGCAAAAGTTGTCTAGCTTTTGTTTTGGCGTGCATCTGGCCCAAATAGCAAATCGGAAGGAACAGGGAGAAACGATGGCCTATCAATTTATTACTTATGACCAAAATGAGGGAGTGGGGCGGGTGGTACTGAACCGGCCTGAGCAATCGAATGCCCTGAATCCGGCGATGTTGCAGGAGTTAGCCGAGGTTTTCCGCGAAATCAGCCGGGATGCCAAAGTACGAGCGGTACTTTTGACCGGGGCAGGCCGCAACTTTTGCGCTGGCGAGGATTTGCGGGAACGGGCTACCGCCGAACTCAGCGCCCCGACCTCTAACGAACCGGCCTTTGATGCTTTCGCTCCCAACTTTAGCGGACAATCCGAAAGGCCGGGCGGCGCACCTTATACGCCGTCGGCAGTTTCGGTACAAGATGGCCCGCAACCGCTCCTGTCTTCCGAATTTGTGCCACTCAACCCCAACCCTACCCCGCTCCAAAATCCGGGCAACCAGACCGCTCGAATGCTCCAGCCTACCGAAGTCGGGCGCGGTGGCCCACTTTTCGACCCTTCAACCTCTGATATTACACGTGGCAGGGGAGCGGCCTCGTACAGCGAGCAAATTCGACTGTTTTATACCCCGCTTGTCACCCAGATTCGCCAGCTTGAAAAGCCGGTGATTGCCGTCGTCAATGGGGTCGCCGCCGGAACGGGCCTCGGTCTGGCCCTGGCCTGCGATATTCGGTATGCCAGTGACCGCGCTCGCTTTGTCGAGGTATCTATTCGGGTGGGCCTGTTACCGGGCGGCGGCACGGGCTATTTTTTGCCGCGCCTGATTGGTCTAAGTAAAGCTCTTGAACTAGCTTTCAGTGGCGACCAAATGGAAGCCGTCGAAGCCGAGCGGTTAGGGCTGGTCAACCGGGTCTTCCCGGCGGATAAACTGCTGGAAGAGAGTTACAAGATGGCACTGCGGCTGGCGAAAGGCCCGACCCGCGCTATCGGTCTCGCCAAAGTAATGATGTATCGCTCGGCTAACCTCAATCTGGAACAAGGTCTCGATATGGAAAGCGAGTTGATGGAGGAAGCTACCCGCACCCAGGACTACCGCGAGGGCTTGCAGGCCTATCTCGACAAACGGACACCCAATTACCGGGGGCAGTAACTGTCGGGAAGTACCATAGACAAGCCAATTGCTTATCGGTATAATAAAAACGCCGAGTGATTAAATAATACTCAGGAGTCCGCCGCGCATGACCCCGACTGATAAGCAAAGTTTTGATGAAGCCGTCACGTTGGCCCAGGCCGGGCGCAATCAGGAAGCCTATGCTATCCTGAATCGCCTCGCCCCGCTGTACCCTGATGATAGCAATATTTTGCTATGGATGGCGTTCACGGCGGGCGACCTGGCAAAATCAAAGCTGATGTTGGGCCGGGTCGTTATGCTCGACCCCCAAAATCCGGCTCTGGCAAGTGCTAAAAACTGGCTCTCGACCCAGGAAAAACAGGCCGCCCCGGTTACTTCCGACCCGGTGGCTGTCTCTGCCGGGCCTGCCCTTCCCGGTAGCCCTTCCTTTTCGGCGGTTTCGCCCCGACCTCAGTCCGTCCCGCCCGAACTTGAGCCGTCAGGAATAGTCAGTGAAACCTCCCAAACCAGCCGAACCGCCAAAAATAAAAAAGCTAAATCCCCCAAAAAACCGATGCGGCTGGCCTTTCGATTGCTTTTAATCGGCGGCGGGGTAATGCTGGCGATTTTTTTAGTCTTTATAGGGTTGGGACTTTTGGGGGTATTCAACGGGCCGACGATTACCTCAGTCGGTATTCCGGTTTATACTGGAAGCGCCAAACTGGATTTGAGCAAAAATGACCGCGAAGCTACGATAAATACTTTCAATCTTCAAAATGTGCGGGTCGCTAATAGCGGTGAATTTACGGCCTATATTATCAAAAACGGCGAGCGGAATAAAGCTCTCGATTTCTATGATAGCGATTTGAAGCGCCAAAACTGGGCCGCCTCCACTACTCGCATAAATACGCCTACTCTAGCCGGGAGCGCCTATTTGCGGGCCAACCAGGGTTTAATTCTGCGAATAGCCTCCGGCCCGGCTATCCCCCCTTCGGTTGCCAATCGCGTCAAGTCGGACGAAGCTCTTTTGGTCACAATTCTTTTCCAACTTGAGAACGCTGCCCCATCGCCCCGCGCTTAATTTATCGCCTCAGGTTTTCGGGAAAAACTGTCCAATAATGTCCATTTATGCTATGCTTGGACAGTCGTTTATTTTTTAGATTTGAGGTGTGTTGTGAATATTCATCTTCACCCCAGATAGGGCAGATAAACCACCAGCGTATTGCCGTTGTCGGCCCAGATTTCGATGTTCCCACCTAGCTCGGTGATAATCTCGCGGCTGACCGACAGGCCCAGGGCTAGTTCTCCGTCCCGTCCATTAGGGGCGAAGGGGTCGAACAGGTCGGCAGCGTGTTCCGGCAACAGGGCTTCGGCGCTATCGTGGAAGGCGATCTGAACCTGCCCGCTTTGGTCGGCCCGACTGCTGATAGCCAAGTGACCGCCATCCGGCATAGCTTCCAGAGCATTAAGAATCAAGTTCAAAAAGACCTGCTGCAACTGATAATCTATTATGCTGACGGCGGGCAGATTGGCATCAAGCTGCAATTCCACTTGCACCGCCGAGCGCGAGATTTGTTTATCCAGCAAAGCCAACGCCTCGCGCAAAATGAGATTGACATCGGTCAACCGCTTTTCGCCCGGATTGGGACGATAAAAACGGCGCATCTGCCCGATAACCCGGCTAATCCGCTCAATTTCCTTGTCCGCCGTCGCCAGATACGCCCGCCGCCGGGCTGCCGTCTTGCGCGGGTCAAGGCCCAGTTCCAGCGAAGTCCGCACTGCCTGGAGCGGGTTATTGATTTCGTGGGCCACTACCGAAATAATCCGCCCAATCGAGGCCATCCGCATCAGGCTCTTGCGCTCTTGTTCGCGGGCGCGAAGCTGGTCGAGACTCCGCAAAGTCGCCAACGCCCCTAGCAATGTCCCTTGCCGTCCGTAGAGCGGCGCGACCTTGACCCCGATAGTTGAGGAAGCGACGGGCCAGTTATTTTTGCCACTCATCTCGACTTCTTCTTCCGGGAAGCTCTGACCGTGCAACAGACTCTCCCGGAAAAGGGGCGGGCGGTCACAGCTTTCGCAAAAATCCCAGAGCGAATGTTTGCCGATTACCTCGCTGGCCTGATAGCCCATAATATCTTGGGCAGCCTGATTAAAGACCATCACCCGACCCTGGCGGTCTGCCAGAATGATACCCTGCGTCAGATTGCTAAATACCCCAGAAAGCAATTCCCAAAAATTATCTTCATCCTGGCGGGCTAATTCTTGCAAGGCTGCCAGCGGGGTAGCCAACTCCACCGCATGTTTACGGTGATTAGCATTAAGGCTACTATGTAAATTAATAGTACCAATTTGATTTTGCATATTCAATTTCTCAACTAAGGCGTTTTATGTTGTCCAAAACACCGTCATTCACACTCAAAAATAATAGGAAAATCTGTCCAAGTCATCTAGCTTAGTTAATAGCTTTGTTGGATAAGTATAGCATTTATTCAGTTTGAATTAGCGTAAGATAGGGGACATTATGATTGCGGAAAAAGATGATTTGGGTAAACATGACGCAAATGCTCAATCCGAGGTCTGGTTCTTGTCGTGGCGGCTCTGTTCAAGTACCAGTCGAGCTACTTCCAGCCGAGCGCGTTCCTGCTCCTGTTGGCGCATAAGATATTTGGCGGCCTGCTCCTGGCGCTGACGGCGCACCAGGTAAAGGATATAAAACACTAATAAGAGTAAGGCTGGGAAACCTAACACCCCGACCCAGGCCGCCTCCTGCCCCACCGTCAAGGCTACCAGAAAGGCAACCGCAATTAGCCCAATCGCGGCATAGGCGGCGTAACCACCCAGCCGATCAAGCCAGCGCCAAAAAAACGTTCCGGTTGGCACCGGCGGAGGCGGACGCAACGGCTCGAAGTCAGTCGCTTCTTCAGCTAACCGCGCCGCTTGCTGTTCAAAATTGGTCTCCGGTTTTTCCAATTGCAACCTCTGAAAATTGGTCAGTGGTCAGTGGTCAGAGAATACAGTGCTAAGTGTTGAGTAAATCCGGCTAGTAGTTGACAGTTTAACTCAAACCTCAAACCTCAAACCTTTTTGACCCTATTTTCCCCGCCGCTTGATACCAGGGGGCAGGCCGGATTTTTGGCGGGCGGCTTCGGCTTGAGCGGCGGCCCTGGCTTTAGCCTCCCGGATAGCGGCGGTATAACCGTCCGAGCTTTCGGCATCCGAGGGCAAGCGGCGCTTTTTGCGGGCTTCATCAAACAACTCGACCAATTGTTGGTCGCGCTCGGCATCGAACTGGGCGATAATCTCATCTCGTCGCCCTTTATTGAGTTGATAACGCAAGTAAGCCACCACCATCGAAGCGATAAAGCAGACCCCGACCAGAACCATTGCTAATTGAGCCAATAGCTTTTGGTCGGCAAAATATAGCCCAATCGCTACCGCCGAGCAACCAAACGTGGCATAGGTAATGTACCACTGCAATTTATATAATTGTCGTCGTTTTTCAAGCATGTGTAAATCCTCTTAAAAGTGGTCAGTGGTCAGTGGTCAGTGGTCAGTTTTTAGAACACCTGCGCCGCTTGCCCGCCCTTGACTTGAAATCATAGACCGGTTAGTAGTCAGTTTTTAGAATGTTTTTGGGCGGTTTTAGCCTCTTTTGCTAGTTTAACTTCTAAAGAAGCCAACAGGCCGTTTAGCATTCGACCTATTTCGGCACACCGCTCCAAAATTTGGTTTGAAGTCGTCAGCTCAAGATAATTCAGCCTTTGAGCTATTTGAATATGAGTTTCCAACTCCGCTAAAGAACCGTAAGAAATAGAGATAAATCGCATGAATTCGGCGGTATATTGACGAGCCTGACCTTCTGCTATATTTGCCGGAACTGAAACTGCCGCCCGGCGTAGCTGGTTGGTCAAACCATACATTTCTGATTTTGGGAATTTTTCAGTAAGGCTATAGCACTCGACTACCACTTCCATCGCTTTTTGCCATACCAGTAATTCCTGATAGCTCCGCACGCCCATAACTGATATCCTTTTACTAACTAGTAACCAATAATCTTGATAACTCAGCCCACTTGCAACTAACAGCTTTTTACTGACCACTGACCACTGACCACTACCCCGTGACTTCCCCCCACATTCCTTCGGCCTCGGCCTGACCTGCCAGCCCTAGTAAGCGAACCGGGCTGATTTGGTTGCGCGAAAGGTGGGGAGAAGTGGCGTATACTCGAATATAATTGTCGCTTAGGCCGCTCCACACTTCGTTATCGGCGCTATTTTCGCGGCTTTCCCACAGCACCGGGCGAATTTCGCCGATAAATCGCATCCGCCACTTTTGGCTCAACTTGTCCGAAAGCTGGCGTAACTGCTCGCACCGCTCTTTTTTGGCCCTATCCGCCACCTGGTCGGGCATCGTCGCTGCCAATGTTCCGGCCCGCGCTGAATACGGAAAGACATTAATTTTAGCAAAGCCCATTTTTTCGGCAAAGGCCAGGGTTTCGGCGGCTTCCTGTTCGGTTTCGCCGGGGAAGCCGACAATAATGTCGGTGGTAATCGAAGCGTCCGGCAACTCGCGCCCGATTTGCTCCACAATCCGGGCAAAGCGTTCCAGAGTGTAGCCCCGCCGCATCCGCAACAGGGTCGCCTCGCTCCCCGCCTGGAGCGCCAGATGAAAATGGCGGCTCAGGCGGGCATCGCGTTGCCATAATTCCAGCAGGGTCGGGTCATAGTCCTGCGGTTCGAGCGAGGTAATCCGCAACCGGGGAATATCTACCTCGGCTAGAATCGCTTCCAACAGAGCCTTGAGCCGTACCGGACGGACTTCCTGATCATCCGCCCCGCCCGGAGCGCGATATTTGCCCAGATGCACCCCTGTCAGCACTACTTCGCGGTATCCGGCCTGAGCCTTGTGGCGCACCGCCGCGACCACTTCTTGAATACCAACGCTCTGTGGCCCGCCCCGTGCGGTTGGCACGATGCAAAAAGCGCACCCGGCGTTACAGCCATCCTGAATCTTGACCATCGCACGGGTGCGATAGCCGCCCTTTTCCAGGGGTTCAACCGTCGCTGGCCCGGCGAACCCGCCCGCGAAAAGCAAGCGGGAGGGTTCAGGCCGAAAAGGTAGTTCATAGTTCAGCCGCTCGGAAACCAGCTCGACCAATCGCTCCTCGTCCCGCTTGCTAACTATTAGGTCAACTTCGGGGAGAGCCGCGACTTGAGCTGGGCTGGTATAGACGTAACAGCCCGTCGCTACGATTATCGCCTGCGGGTTCTCGCGTTTGGCCCGTCGCAATACCTGGCGCGACTTGCGGTCGGCGATATGGGTCACAGTACAGGTGTTGACCACCAGCACATCTGGCTTATCGGAGGTGTCCGGCTTGATTACCGCAAATCCGGCCCGCCGAAAATTTTCGACCAAAGCCTCGGTTTCGCTATAATTCACCTTGCAACCCAACGTCACCAGCGCCACTCGTGGGCGCAAATCTTCCGGCGGCAAATCAGTTTCGAGTTTAGGTGAAGGCGGCATTGGCGCAAGGCTTACCACCGTTTGATTCAATAAAGTTATGGTTCTATTACTCACTTTGTCCGTAAATTCCAGTCGTCAGTTATACGCATATTCAAATAAGTCAGATTATCGCTCAAATTTGGATTGGGACAATCTGAAATCTGAAATCTGAAATCGGAGGTGCTGGTTTAACAGCGGGGCGGGGGGATGACCGCCCGCCTCCATTTGCCCTTTAACTTACGTCCTAAAATCTCAGATTTCAGACCTTAGATTTCGATTTTCGGTCTATTATATGCCTATCCTGGGCCATCGTAAAGAGTAGAAAAACAAAACAGGGTAAAAGTACCCGTGCTTTGCAGAATTGACAGGGCGGCAAGCGAAACGGTATCATCAGCGAATTGATAGCGAGAGAATAGGATAGCTAAATTTTTACGAGAAAGGAAAAAGGGATATGTCTGATACAAACGGAGGTTTCGAGCGTCTGGAGGAGCTGGAAAAGAACGTCGAGGCATCCAAAAATCTGATTGCCGACCTTCACAAGAAATTGGCTAAAGCTTCGAGTGAGTTCGAGCGCGAAAAACTGGAAGTCAATATCGAGGATGCCACCAAACAGCTTAAAGCTTGGGAATACGAACTCCATCTGCTGACGGCGGGCAAAGAGTAACTAAAGCAGATCGTTCTCAAACATTCAGCCCGGTTACGGTCATTTCGGTGGGATGCTCGACGGTGAATTCGTAGGAGAATTCGCGCTTGGCTTTGGGCGGCAAGGTCACAGCCCATTCTAGCACCGCTAATTCACCGAGTTGAATCGGCGGAGTGCTGCGGGTCAGCTTAACCTTGATTTGCTCGTTACGACTGACCGGCAACTGCTCCGAAAGCTTCAGGCTGGCTTCCTGGTCGCGCAGATTGGTCACAGTGAGGCGATAGCCGTAGGTAATCCGGCGCTGCCCGCCGATAAAACGCTTGTCTACCTCTCGCCCGGTCAGGTCACGCTCAATCTTCAAGCCCTCGTCAATCCCCAGGCTCAACTTGAACTCCTGGCCCGGCGCGATATTTTCCAGCCGGGTTTTCCCGACAAATACATTATTTTGAAAGATGTTGGCCTGACCGGGCAGTAAAGTCACGCCGCCAGCAGGATTGGTCACACTGGCCTGAAGATAGGCAAAGCTGACCAACCGGGGGACCGCCACATATTCCAGCTTGCAGGGATAATCGTCGCTGAATATCGTAGTTTTGTGCGGCTCGCCATCACTCGGAATATCGCTATCTCGGTCTAGCCGGAAAGTGACCACCCCGCCCTCATTCGAGACCTCCGCCGCGACATTCTGGGCCTGAAAGACCGGGGCGGCCTGGGGTGCGGCTTCCATCGCAAAGGCTACGGTATCAAACTCATCGTTCATTTTTGCCATGCGAGGGGCAGCGACGGACATGGGCCGCATTGCGCCGCCCACCATCGGAGCAGGCGGGGGCAAGGGCCGCAGCATATCAATATACCAGGGGTCGAGCTTGGGCGGCAAACTACCCAGCCCCGGTTTGGCAGTCGAGAGAGTGAGGCCCACCCCCGACCAATCCTCCCCGCTACTCTGACGCACTTCCGCCAGATAGCTCAAGTTCAGATTGTTAGCGCCATTGCTGACCCGCAAATCATACAGGGGAGTCCAACTGGCAGCATTGACCATATACGAAACTTCAAGCTCAAAATTACCCGCCCCCGCCGGTTCAAGGGCCACCACCAGGCTATAATTTTCTTTAGAGGGCGGATAGCGCAACAATTCAAGCTGGCGTTTGAGAGCCTCGGTCTGGCGCACGATTTCGGCCTGTTCCCGTTCCAACCCGGCAATATCCCTGGCAAAGTCGGTAAAATTCTGACCCAAAAAGTTTATCAATTCCCCGGTCTGTTCCAGGCTGATTTGCTGACGCGCCAGACTTTGCGAAAAGCGGTCTACTGCCTTGTCGCTCATATTTTGGACAAAATCGCGGCGCAACTTCAAAGACTCAATTTGATCGCTAATTGTGCGGCGGCGCTCGTCCAGGCCTCGAATCTGGTCGGTCAGGTCGGCGACCTTGTGGCTGACCGGCTCGGTAAAGACCTTCCGCTCGGTCCGCACCCCCAGCAGCTTTACCCCCACCGTGCCTTCCCCGCCAGCCCGCACCGAGTCGGTCTGAATACTCAACGGCAACCCGGCTATAATCAGTTCGCGTTCAGTCCCGGTCAGCTCCACCGTCCCGCGCCGGGTGACAAGGGCCTGAGTGGTATAGACCGTTACGGCGCTAATTTGGGTTTCAACCGTCGGCAAGTTTTCTGATTTGTTACTTTCCTGGCTCATTTTACCAATCCTTTTTTAGCGTGAGGCTACCGAAGTGGAATTTGCTTCACTCGCCGCGATATTTTCCGGGCGGAAATTGCGCTGTTTGAGGACAATGCGGGTAAAAGGTACTCGAAATTCGTTAAAGACCTCAATGCTAATCAGAAACCCGATAAAAATCAGGGTGACTCCGAGCAAGGTCGCCAGCGAAAAAGCTGCCGCCCCGCTCGCCAGATGAAACCGCTCAATCGTTCCAGCTGCACTCGCCGCCAGTGCGCCCCCAAAAATAAAAGCGTTGCTCCAGACTCGGTAGAGCTTGATACGCTTGCGCCAGAAAACCCAGGCGCTCTGGGCCGCTCCAAACGCCAAAAAGCCCGCCCCGAAAATATTAAAGAAAGGCGTTACCAGCCGGACATAGGCCGGGAAGCCAGTCCCCTTGACCTCATCCGTCGAATTTATCGGCAAGGCGGTCACTTCGACGGGCGCAATTAAAACCAGCAAAGCCGCCGAACTGAAAGCTATCAAGAGACCTACCAAAGTATAAACCGCAACTTTGCGCGGCGCAATCAAAAAAATCGTACCCATCCCCAAAAAGGCGCTCGTGCCTATCGCCCCACAGATATACCAAAGCCGATAATAGTTGGGGGTAGCTTGCCAGCCGTTAGCCGTCCCTAAATATTGGGCAAAGGCCGCCAGCGCAAACAACAAAAGACCGATAGTCCAGACGATTTGATAGGTCTTGCGTCTTTGCAAAAACTGGTCAAACACCATAAGGGTAAAAATGAGGCTAACGATAGTCGCCAATAGCGGCAAAACCAGAGTGAAATTCATCGTTTCCAGGCACTTTCTAAATTTCGTGATTTAGCGCCGCCGTTCCGCCTAAATCCTGAGCAGGCATCGCTAATCTTGGTAATCGCAGAGTAAGTTAAGGTTGAAATTATTATAAGCCAAAAGCCGCCATTCAGTAATAGGGTCTTGACCCTAATTCCCCCAAAAAGCGGCTTTTCTAAGCAAATATTAATATCGTCAGCGGCCTGCCGATTTAGCAATAGGCGGGGATTACCAGCGATGAATGTCGAAATGCGGGGCGCGGAAAGCTTTAATTAGAGCCTTTTTCAGAGCCTCCTCGTCGCAGTCGAGGCGCTCTTCCTGTAGCCCATTGGTAATCAAAAACACCTTCTCGGCTTCGTCATCGTATTCCGCCCCGACCCGAATCTCGTTATGACCCCCCGGAACAGGCCAACTCAGGCACAACTCGTGGCGGCTGGTATAGACCGGCTCAACCCGGCCCTGACCATCCAGAAGTTCCCGGTTCATCTCCTCCAGAAGCTCTACCGCATGAACCCGGCTCATCTCGAACATCAAGCGGGTCATCAGCACATCGCGCTTATATTGAGCCTGAGCCTCGACCAGACGGCGATTCTCGACCTCGCGTTTTAGCTCGCCCAGCCAACTCTCGGTAGCCAGCGAAAGCTCGCCGGTTTCGCCGCGTTCCTGGCGCTCGATTAACTCTACCATCTCGGCCAGCTTGCCAGTCCAAAAATGTTCTTGTTGCATAGACAACTCTACTTCCTCGACCTTGCCTTGTCGCTATTGTCGGTCTGACAGTACGTTACTTCGACGCTGCCCCATCAAAAAGCTGGGCTGGAAGCTGGACTTCCAAAAAACCAGCTATCAGGATAATTCAGCCAGCCCGTTAAGCGAAACCTAACAGTTTTCAGACCGGAAACCAGTACTCAAGTACTATATATTCCTAATATACGGTAATTCGGTTCGATTTACAATAGGTTTGGAGACTTAGTTTGAGTTAAATTTGGCGTTGAATTTGGCAATGCCAAACCCTCAAAAGGTGGTAGCTCTTTGAGGCTTTTCAGGCCGAAATAGTGCAGAAAATCAATCGTAGTGCCAAATTGAATCGGGTGGCCTATCGTTTCGGCCCGCCCGACTTCCTCAATCAAGCCTCGCGCCTGCAAAGTGTTGATTACCCCGCTGCTATCCACCCCTCGCACTGTTTCCACCATCTGCCGGGTGATAGGCTGGCGGTAGGCAATAATTATCAAAGTTTCCAAAGCTGCCGCCGACAGCTTGCTATTGTTTTGGGAATTCAAAAATTTTTCCAAATAGGGCGCGGTTTCGGGAGCAGCCACTAATTGCGCTTGCTGGTTGTGGCGATAGACTCGCAGCCCGCGCCCCTGAGCCTCGTAATCGGCGTTCAGAGTCTCCAGCAATTCTTCCAGCCAGCCCACCTCGATATTGAGAACCTGCCCCAGTTCGGTCAGGCCCACCGCCTCGCCCGCCACAAACAACAAAGCTTCCAGCGCCCCTAACTGGCTTGCCAGCCCACCGGCTTGGCTTGGGCCGTTAGGAGATTGCGTTTGGGATGGGTTTCTCTTTTTCGGTTCTTTGGTTTCTTTTGCCAAAATCATCCTTTACAATTCAGGTATTACCTTAGCCCTAAAAGCAGGCCACCCCATTATAGCAGATATACCGGCCCTCAAAACAGCCTGATTCTGCTATAATACGGCAAATTTCTAAGCGGACGTTTGCAGTAAAGAAAGTGGAATTGCAAGTGATTGATTTGAAAATTGACCATTTTGAAGCCGCCCGCGCCAATTTAAGAGGCAAAACTCTGGTAACACCTTTAATCCGGGCGGGAGCGGCCCTCACTCCCGGCGGCAACCCGATTTATCTCAAAGCCGAAAATCTGCAACCGAGTGGCTCGTTCAAATTGCGGGGGGCTTATAATTGTCTGGCTAATTTGTCCCAACCGGAACGAGCCGCCGGGGTGATTGCCTACTCCACCGGCAACCACGCCCAGACCGTCGCAATGGCGGCGACCCAAATGGGTATCAAAGCGACAATTGTGATGTCACCCGATGCCCCGGCCTTCAAAGTCGAGGCTACCCGGCGTTACGGCGCAACGGTCATAATGTCCGAACCTTCCTCTATCGCGCGGCGCGAGTTAGCCGAAAAGTTGGCCCGCCGCGAGGGACTTTACCTGGTGCCGCCCTACGACCACCCGGCAGTTTTAGCCGGACAGGGTACAATTGGCCTGGAATTGTTGGAACAAATGCCCTATATGGCGGCGGTCTTTGTCCCCATCGGCGGCGGCGGGCTAATTGCGGGTATAGCCGCCGCCATCAAACAAGCTTCACCTCAAATACGCCTCATCGGGGTCGAGCCGGAATGGGAAAACGATGCCTGGCAATCCTTTCAAACCGGACAACGGGTTAGCCTGCCCACCGCCAGCCAAAGCATCGCCGACGCTATTCGGGTACAAACCCTGGGTAACTTGACCTACCCGCTCATCCAAACTTATGTAGATGACATCGTTACGGTCAGTGAGGCTCAGATTGCCGCCGCGACTCTGGCGATTTTTGCCGAAAAGCGATTGGTAGTCGAACCTGCCGGGGCGCTAGGGCTGGCGGCAGCTTTGGTTTATTCGGCTGAACTGCCCGCCGAACGCCCGGTCATCGCTATTGCGAGTGGTGGAAATATCTTGCTGGAAACTCTATCCGGCTTGCAAACTCGCTTCCCATCGGCTAATATTTAAATCCTGGCAGGGCGGTCTGAGTTCGATGATAGGAGCGCACGGTTGTGCGCCCGTCTTAAATTTAGCTCAAGATGACGAGCGGCAATAAGGAGGCTAGTAATGAAGGTGGCAGCATTTTCGGAAATTGAAAAGGATTTTATCGAACGGGTTCACGGCATGGTGTGGTGTAATTTTGCCACGATTGATACCCAAAACCGTCCGCGCTCACGGGTTTTGCACCCCATCTGGGAGGGGCCACTTGGCTGGATTGGCACCCGCCGCCACACCCTCAAGGCCAAACATCTTGAACACAACCCCTATGTTTCGTTAGCCTATATAGCCGATGTTACCAAGCCAGTCTATGTCGGCTGTCGGGCCGAATGGGTGGACGACCTGAACCAAAAACAACACGTCTGGAATTTGTTTAATAATACGCCCCCGCCCCTGGGCTACGATATGGCTCCGCTTTTCGAGCGGCTTGACCATCCTAACTTCGGGCTATTGAAGCTAACTCCCTGGCGGATAGAGCTAACTAATTTTCCGGGTGAGGCTACAATCTGGCAGCCCTAAAACCCGGTCAAAATAAACCCGCGTTGCATGTTTCGTTTTCAAGTTTTGATAAAACAAAACTGCCCGCCCCTTTTTAGAGGCGGGCAAATCAAGAATATATAACAGAGCGGTTTAATTTATCGAACCCAGACGCGGGCCTGATAAATTGCCCCTTGACCCGGCTAGACTATAAGCCAAATCAACCCGAAGGTTTTGGGAATTACCGCTTGGTATATTGCGGGGCTTTGCGGGCGCGTTTTAAGCCGGGCTTCTTGCGCTCTTTGGCGCGAGCATCGCGGGTTAAAAGGCCAGCTTTCTTGAGAGCCGGGCGCAAAGTGTCATCAACCTGAAGCAAAGCGCGGGCGATACCGTGCCGAATCGCTCCGGCCTGTCCGGTAGTGCCGCCGCCCGCAACCTTGACCGAAACATTGTATTGTCCGGCCCGGTTGACCAACCGTAACGGCTGCATAATAACAATCTCGTGCAATTGGCGACCACCGAAATAATCCGGTAGGCTCTTGCCATTGACCGTAACCGCGCCCGTGCCGGGCAACAAGCGCACCCGCGCTACGGCAGTCTTACGACGGCCAGTGCCATAAAAATAGTTTTTGTTTACAGTAGGTGGCATCTGCTTTTTTCTTCTCTCCTGTTATTATTCGGCCTATTCTTCGGCAATCGGACGCGCATACTCCAAAGTGTATTCCTTCGGCTGTTGCGCTCCGTGCGGATGTTCCGCCTCGGCATAAACCTTCAGCTTGTCCAGCATGGCACGACCCAACCGATTGTGCGGCAACATCCCCTTGATAGCATCATAGACCGGGCGGGTAGGATGCTTGGCTAATTGGTCACGGAAGGCAATCGAGCGAAAACCGCCGGGGTGTTGGCTGTGATGGACATACACCTTATCGGTCAGCTTCTTGCCCGTCACCACAATATCTTTAGCATTGATGACAATCACATAATCGCCAGTATCCATGTGGGGCGAATAAATAGCCTTATGTTTGCCGCGCAGCAAGCGGGCCACTTCCGTCGCCACCCGGCCCAGAGTCTGACCCTGAGCATCCACGATATACCATTCGTGCTTGATTTCGGCGGTTTTCGGCGTAAAAGTCTTTGTAATCACTTTAAAACTCCTGGGTTAGCTACCCTGAACCAGCTATAAAATGCGGTATCCGGTAAGCTCTATTTAATAACGTACTTCGACCAGACACAATCCGCAGGCTGGCGCGGTTGGCCCGGCCCGGCGACGGTCCCGCGCCCTTAATATTTCCTCAAAACCCTTCGGGTCAAGCTCGCCTTTGCCAACTAGCAATAGCGTCCCGACAATGTTCCGTACCATGTGCGGCAGGAAAGCGTTTCCCACCAGTTCCAGTTCCAGCCCATTTCCTGACGATAGGCTCTCGCTTGACCGCCATTCGGCCTGGCACAGACGGCGAACCGTACTCCGCTTGTCACTCTGGCGGTCAGCCTCGGTTTCAAGGCTATCAGCTTCCTGAGCTGGTACGCCCCAACCTGCCCCGGCAAAGCTGGCGAAATCGTGTTCACCTAGCAGCTTTTGGCTGGCGGCTTGCATCGCGGCGACATCCAACTTTCCCGCGACTTGATGGGCGAACCGCCGAGCCAGGGGAGACCGCCCGACCTGGTTCAAAATCGTGTAGCGGTAGACCCGTGCTTTGGCGCTAAACCGGGCGTGAAAGCTTGCTTCCTCTTCCGCCGTCTGCAACACCGCTATATCAAACGGTAAAAGCGCATTCAGACCTCGCCGGTAAGTTTCCAGCGAATGAGAGCTTTCGGTCTTGAAGCTGGCGACCTGTCCGGCAGCGTGTACTCCGGTATCGGTGCGGCCCGCCAGACTGACCGGGCAACGCTCGCCATTTTTCAGACCAGTCAACTGGGCCAGAGCTTTTTCCAGCTCACCTTGCACCGTCCGTCGTCCGCTTTGGAGCTGCGACCCGCTAAAATCAGTTCCATCGTATTCCAGAACTAATTTTATATTCCGTAAAGCCGGTAAAAGATTAGAGCTGCCAGATGAGAGATGAATGTTTGTTTCCTCGCCCATCTTTCACACCTCGTAACCCCTCAACATCAGATAGCTCAGAGGTTTATACCCCTGAATACCACCTTTAGGCGGGCAGGAACTCAATCAGGGCCATATCCGCATTATCGCCCAACCGCGTCCCCAGCTTATACATCCGGGTATAACCGCCTTCGCGCTCGGTGTAGCGCGGGCCAATCACGGTGAACAGCTTTTCAACCGCCGCCGAGTTAGCAATCTTGCTGGTGGCAATACTCCGATTGTGGGGGGTATCCTGGGCCGCAACCCGAACTACCTGCTCAATCATCGCCTGAATTTCTTTAGCTTTTTGCTCGGTAGTGCGGATGCGCTCGTGAGCAATCAGCGATACCAGCAAATTGCGGTACATGCCCAATCGCTCTCCGGTGGAGCGGTGAAACTTCCGCCCGGCAACTCGATGTCTCATTGTTCAAACCTCTTATCGGGGGTTAGCGGGGCAAAGATTAGGTTTCCCAAACGCCTTGACCCGCTACTCCTGCTAGTTCTCGTTGTCAATATCGGCTTCAGCTTCACCATCATCGCTGCCAGAGCCAACCCCGACCGCTACGCCGTCTTCACCGCTTTCGTCGTCGTCATCCCCAAAGCCGCTTCCAGCAAAAGGCCCAACCGGTTGCCCGGCGCTCATAAAGCCGTGATTAATCAATTGCTGGCGCAACTCATCGTATGACTTCCGCCCGAAATTACGCACGCTCAACAGGTCTTTCTCGTCCATCGAAAGAATTTGACCGACCTTAGTGATATTGCTGCGCTTCAAGCAGTTATAGGTTCGCACCGACAGATTTAGCTCTTCAATTGGAGTATCATAGACCGCCGGAGGAATATTTGAGGCCGGGCCTGGGCCAGGCAACAATTCGTCTTTGGTCTTGTTAAAGTCGGCGATAATGCTGCTATGCCCCTTGAGTATCTGGGCCGATTGGCTCAGAGCATCGCCGGGGTCAATCGAGCCATCCGTCCAGATTTCCATAACCAGGCGGTCATAGTCAGTCTGCTGACCCACCCGGGTATGTTCTATGACGTAATTCACCCGTGGAATCGGCGCAAAAATCGCATCTACCGGAATAACCCCAATCGGCATGTTCTCGCGGTTATCCGCCGAACTGTATCCAGTCCCATGCTCAACCGTCAGCTCCATATCAAGGGTCGCATCCGAACTGTCGAGGGTCGCTATCGGCTGGTCCAAATTAATGACCTCGATTAGCTGGCCCGGCACTTCAATATCTCCGGCAGTCGCTACCTTTGCTCCGCGCACGCTCAAATTCAAGCGTACCGGGCGGTCACTGAACGAGCGCAACCGAATACGCTTGACGTTCAGTACGATTTCGGTCACATCCTCTTTGATATGCGGCAGCGAGGTGAACTCGTGCGCCACCCCGTCAATTTTAATCGAAGTAATTGCGGCACCGGGAAGCGAACTGAGCAGGATGCGCCGCAAAGCATTGCCGAGTGTAATGCCATAGCCCGGCTCTAGCGGTTCGATTTTGAACCGACCGTAGTTTTCCGCCGTAGCTATTTTCTCAACTTTTAACGCTACATCGAACAAGGCAATCAGCCTCCTTTTATCAACTGATTTGCTTTCGACCCCGGTTTACTACTGCGGGCGGGCAAATTCCCCACCCGACCAGTATTTTACCGAGGATACCGTATGCACTACTAGCGGCTGTAGAATTCTACAATCAACTGCTCATCAATCAGCGTATCCATTTCGCTGCGAACCGGCACATTGACGATGCGACCCGAAAGGTTCTTGGGGTCGAGGTTCAACCAGCCTGGAATTTGGTGCTTGGAAATAATCTCTGTGACCGTTTTGAAATACTCCTTGTTCCGGCTCGACTCTTTGACGGCGATAACATCGCCAGCCTTAGTCAGAAACGAAGGAATATTAGTGGCCCGTCCGTTGACCGTAAAATGACCGTGACGAACTATCTGCCGAGCCTGGGCGCGTGAGTCGCCAAAGCCGAGCCGATACACAATATTATCAAGACGGAGTTCCAGGGTTTGAAGCAGGCGTTCACCAGTTGCACCGGGGCTTCGTTGAGCCTCAGCATAGTGCTTGCGGAATTGCTTTTCAAGAACACCATAAGTGCGGCGGGCGCGTTGCTTCATGCGCAACTGCTCACCATAATCGCTCTGTTTGCGGGGGCGTTTACCACCGTGCATGCCGGGAATCGAGGGCCGCCGCTCAAAGGCACACTTGTTGCTCATGCAACGGTCGCCTTTCAGCATTAGTTTGACACCTTCACGGCGGCACAGTTTACAAACCGGACCTGTATATCTTGCCAATTGTTCCTCCCTTTGGCAGTTCAGTTTCCTGAATTACGGTTCTTCTTCCTGTGAATAAAGGATTTATTCAATATTCAGTTTTATCATAACCAGAACTTTGGCTGGCAAATTGCCTTAACTATTTCCCAAGCGAAAGTTCTAACTCTATCCAAGCTTGAGTACCTCCAGTTCCTAATTCAAAACTGAGAACTCAAAACTCAAAACTCCTTAAACCCGGCGGCGCTTGGGTGGCCGACAGCCATTGTGAGGTATAGGCGTTACATCGGTAATCGAAACTACCTGCAACCCGGTGGCCTGCAAAGAGCGAATTGCTGCTTCGCGGCCCGACCCCGGCCCCTTCACAAAAACCTCAACCTGGCGCAGACCGTGTTCCATTGCTCGGCGGGCCGCCCCTTCCGCCGCAACCTGAGCAGCATAGGGGGTGCTTTTGCGCGAACCCTTGAAATCACTCGCCCCGGCGCTACCCCACGAAAGCACATTGCCTTTTGGGTCAGTCAGCGTAATAATCGTGTTATTAAACGTAGACTGGATGTGAGCCTGTCCTTTCGGCACACTCTTACGCTCGCGGCGCTTTACTCTGGCAGCTTTCTTTTTAGTGCCTTTTTCAGCCATCAAATCCTCCAAAACAGAGAATTCTACGCTCTACAATTCCGCAGTTACGATTGTTGATGGGGTATTTATAGTCAAGAAATATTGCATTTCTCTATCCCCAACTTTCCCAAATCGTAAATCGTAAATCGTAAATCCGTTACTTGGTTGCCTTCTTCTTACCTGCGACAGTTCGGCGTGGCCCACCCCGACGGGTACGGGCATTGGTACGAGTGCGCTGCCCATGAACCGGCAAACCGGCCCGATGGCGCTTTCCTCGATAGCAGCCGATTTCGACCAACCGTTTGATATTCAGGTTTACTTCCCGGCGCAAATCGCCTTCCACCCGATATTCCCGGTCAATCAATTCCCGGAGCTTGCCCACTTCTTCTTCAGTCAGAGCGCGTATCCGCGTATCCGGGCTAATTCCGGTTTCTTTTAAAATTTTCTGGCTGCTGGTAGGCCCAATTCCAAAAATGTAGGTCAGACCGACCTCCACGCGCTTGTCACGGGGTAAGTCAACCCCCGCCACTCTTGCCATTAAATCCTCCCAGAACTGCTAAAAATAAATAGCCTCAGATTTGAGACTAACCGCTCAACGTTCAGGTCTCACCTGCCACCCGCTAGTTTCGGGTCTAGCCCTGGCGCTGTTTGTGCCGTGCCACCGTGCAGATGACCAACACAACCCCTTTGCGTTTGATAACCTTGCATTTTTCGCAGCGCGGCTTTACGGAAGCCCGTACTTTCATTGAAAACCTCGCTTTTCCTACCGATTAGGACCGAATCTCTTCTATAGTCCCGCCCCTGCCGATATTGCTGAAACCAATCCAGTTCAGTTGCAGCAATCAAGCCGACACGCTGGTCGGCTTTACTCACTAGCTGGATAAATTTCGGGCTTAGACCCTAAGCCGGTTCGAGCTGCCTGGCGCTACTGCCCCAGCGTTCCCGAAGGTTGACACTACCAGTTTTAGAGCATAAAAGTGCCGTGCTGATTCTTGCAGGCAGTTGCGTATTATACCACTTTGGTTCTTGATTCGCAACCGGATTTTGGCTATTAGGTTAGTATTTAGAGAGCAATCAAGGCAACGTCAAAATAATTGGGTCGCCATCGGTCACTGCCGCCGAGTGTTCAAAGTGGCAAGACAGCGCCCCGTCTTTGGTTACTACCGTCCACTTATCTTCTTTGACCAAAGTTTCATAAGTCCCGACGTTGACCATCGGCTCTATCGCCAGACACATCCCTTTACGCAGCGACATCCCGCGACTTTGCTGCCGGAAATTTGGCACCTGCGGGTCTTCGTGGACTTTGCGCCCGATGCCGTGTCCGACATACTGCGTGACCACACTAAAACCCTGGCGCTCCACATAATCATGAATCGCCCCCGAAATATCGTGGAGGTGGTTGCCGCGCCGCATTTGCTCAATCCCCAGATAGGTCGCCCGCTCTGTAACCTTCATTAATTTTTCGGCTTCGGCTGAAACCCTGCCGACGGCAAAGGTCGCCGCCGCATCGCCGTTCCAACCCTTGTAGGTCGCACCTACATCCAGCGTTATAATATCGCCTTCCTTGAGGACTCGTTTGCCGGGAATGCCGTGAACTACTTCCTCATTGAATGAAATGCAAATCGCCCCTGGAAAGCCGTACAGTCCCTGGAAAGCGGGTTCGCAACCCTGGGAACGGATAAAATCTTCGGCTATTTTGTCTAGTTCGCCCGATGTAATGCCGGGCTTGATATATTTGCCAGTATGCTCAATTGCCAGACCAACCACCTGTCCGGCTCGGCGCATCATATCTAATTCACCTTTGGTTTTACAACTTACCATAATATTTATATTCCTGTTCTTTATTATTATTCATAAAGGCCAAAATAGGCGGTTTCGAGGCGCAACCCGAAACCGCCCCACCTTATTTATCTTTCTATTTTACACCAAACGGCTGCTAATTTCATCCCCTGATAGCAGATTTGGCCCAAATTCCGCCAGACACTTGCCCAGAGCCACTACGCCACCAGCGACTCCTCAATTTCCCCCGATGATTTTCCTAGCGGTTCTTCATCCAGGGCCGCTATAATATCGTGAGTAACAGTTTCGACGGCTTGCTGCCCATTAATCTCCGAAAGCAAATGACGCTCGGTATAATACTCGATTAGGGGCATAGTCTGATGGAAATAAACCTGTAAGCGCCGCTCGGCAGTCGAGCGTTTATCATCCTCGCGCTGATAGAGTTCCGCCCCTTCCAGGTCGCAGCGTCCGGGTACTTTGGGCGGGTTATTAACCTCGTGATATGGAGTCTGGCAAACCGGGCAAATCCAGCGCCCGCTCAGGCGGTTCAACAATTCTTCGGTCTGGACTTTGACATAAATAACCCGCTTGATCCCTTGCTGAAAGTGGGTATTCAAGGCCACATCCAGAGCATCAGCCTGGGGAATAGTTCGAGGAAAGCCATCCAAAAGCGCACCATTGTGGCAGATTGGGGTATTAAGGTGGGACATAATCATATTGATAACGGTCTGGTCGGGTACAAGCTCACCTCGGTCAATATAGCCTTTTGCTTCGTGACCCAACGGCGTTCCGTTCTTGATGTTTTCCCGGAATAAATCGCCACTGGAAACATGAGCAATACCCAGCCGCTCCGAAAGTACTTTGGCCTGCGTCCCTTTACCGGCCCCTGGCGCTCCTAGAAGGATTAAATACATAGTGCGGTAGCCTCCTCGCTTGCATCTTTGCAGGTTTGGCCTTCTGCCTCCTCGCAGTTCTTACTACTTAATAATGATATTATAACTTTTTTCACAATGTGGGTTAATTATAGCATAGCCCGGCAAGCTTGGACAATTGCAGACCGATAATAGCTCTATAGTTACTTTCGATGGTAGCTATAGAGCTATTATGGATAATTGGGGCTAGTTCTAGCGCAGGATGCCCTGGTATTCGCGCATCACCAGTTGAGCTTCCAGTTGCTTCATGGTGTCAACTGCTACGCCCACCACAATCAAGAGCGAGGTGCTATTCAGAAAAGTCGCTACCTGGGTTTGGACAATCAAGCCCAAGAGGAAGGGTAAGACCGCGATAATCCCCAAGAAGAGCGCCCCTATCAGGGTAATACGTACCAGTACCTTCATCAGGTAGTCGTTAGTCGGACGGCCCGGACGGAAGCCCGGTATAAAGCCACCCCGGTCACGCAGGCTTTCGGTAATGTTTTGCTGGTTAAACATCACCATCGTATAGAAATAGGTGAAGCCCACTACCATTGCAAAATAAAGCAACTGATAAAGACCGCTCCCCGTCCCAAAGTTGGTCACGACCCAGGTCGCCACATTGCTGACCCAATCATCGGGCTGGTTGGGACGGATAAAGAAGCCCGCGACTGTCGCCGGGAAAATGATAATCGAGCTGGCGAAGATTAGCGGAATCATGCCTGCCGAATTGACCTTGAGCGGAATATGAGTCTGCTGTCCACCATAGACCTTGTTCCCCTGCATCTGGCGCGGGAAACGTACCGGGATTTTGCGTTGGCCTTCTTGCACCATGATAATCCCGACAATCGCCACTAGGCCGACCAGCACTACAATAACGATGGATACGATGTTGCCACCAATCCCCGATTTACCGGCCTGGGCAATTCGCTGGGGGATACCGGCGACAATGCCGCCAAAGATAATAATCGAAACCCCGCTCCCGATGCCATATTCGGTAATCAACTCGCCTAGCCAAACCAGTAGCATCGTGCCGGTAGTCATCGTCACGACAGCTGCGATAGTCAAAAGCGGGTCAGAATTAGGGCCAAACAGCGAAAATCGTTGAGCATCCGTCCCGGTCAAAATCCCCTGGCTCTTGAGAATCACCAGATGACCATAAGAGGTCAGAGCCGCAATCGGCACGGTAATAATATGCGTCCAGCGATTGTTGAGCTGGCGACCGCGGGCATCTTTGGAATTGGCCTCCAGATACGGCACAATCGGGGTCAATAGCTGGATAATAATTGAGGCCGTAATGTAGGGATATACCCCGGCGGCGGCAATCGAAAAGTTAGAAAGCGACCCCCCGGAAAATATATCCAAAAAGCCCAATACCCCGCCCAACCCGGCGACGCTACCGGCGGGGGCCTGGCTGGGGTCGCCCGAAAGGAACCCCTGCAAGGCGGTTCGGGTGGCCTGACTGATACCGGCAACCGGCACGTGGGCAATAAATCGGAAGACTACCAGTACCCCTAGCGTGAACAAAATTCGCCGCCGCAAGTCAGGTATCCCAAAAGCCTTTATAACCGCTTTGAGCATAAGATCAAACTCCTCTAACCCGGAAAAAATATCTCAAATTTGTAATCGTTGTAAACTTAGCTGGAAAGTTGAGCAAGGCGGGACAGGCATAGGTGAAATGGCCTGCTCAGGTTTCGTTTCCTGCCGGTCATTTTACCATGCCTGTCCGCTTTTCGCACTATTGCTTTTCAAGTAGGGGAAATTACTCTGCCGCCGCCGTTTCCAGTTCTGGGGCGGGGCGGGTATTCATCAACTCTATTACTTTGCCGCCCGCTGCTTCAATCTTCTGGCGAGCCGTATCCGAGAACCGATGGGCGCTGATGGTAATTGCCCGACTGATTTCGCCCTGGCCTAGCACTTTCACCAATGGGCTGAAATCACCCTCGGCTTTTTCTTCGACCAGCATAGTTTTGATTTTGACTGGCAGCTTTTGGCTGCGAACCGAGTGCAATACTCCGGCTTCGACCAGACTGATAGGGCTAAACTCATCGCCTTCCAAGTCGTTCAACAGGTCCAAATTGACCACTTCGTATTCCACCCGGTTGGGGTTATTAAAGCTCACACCCCGTTTGTAACCCTGGCGCTTGATACTGTTGGTTTTGGAGGGACTACCTTCAAACCAGGCTGGAACTTTGCTATGCCCGGTACGGGCCTTTTGGCCTTTTTGTCCGCGTCCACTGGTTTTACCCCGTCCACTACCAGGGCCACGCCCTACCCGCTTGACCGAGGAAGTGCTGCCGGGATTTGGCTGCAATTCATGTTGTTTCATGCTAACTTCAGTTCCTCTCTGTGTGTAAAATCCTTCGGCTTTTAGCAAATATATCTATACTAGGACTTTCGCTCAGGACAATTTTTCTAGTTTAGATAAATGCTTGCCACACCCCAAAACCGGGTTTGGTTATATTTGAAAAATTTATTGCTTAAATTTTTCAAATATAACTTTTCTGGGTTTGAGGCAGTTTTCAAGCGAAAGTCCTATATATTTAATCGAAGGATTCGGATTAGCCTCGCATTTATACACTACTGACGGCTAATCCTTTTTGTTTTTTTTATAGAGAAAAGGCTCTTAAACCTGCTCCTCAACCTTGACCCAGGGCTGGACCGCTCGAATCATCCCCCGCACCGCCGGATTATCGGGCAGTACACTAGAATCGTTGATGCGATGTAAGCCTAGTGACCGAATCGTACCTTTGTGTTCGCTCCGCGTCCGAATCGTGCTACGCATCAGCGTAACTTTAAGGGTCTTACCCAGCGGAGTCTCTTTTTCTTCTGTCGCCATCATATACCTCTAATCTTAGCTTTCACCAGAACCGGAAGCCGCCTCGTTAGCCGGTTTAGGAGCAGGAGCGGGGGCAGGATTATTCGCCGCTGGGCGTGGCCCTCGGTCTCCGCCCTGATAGCCGCCACCACCGCCACTGCGATTGCCACCACCTTGATAGCCACCACCGCCGCCGCCGCCTTGATAGCCGCCGCCGCCACCGCCACTGCGTCCGCGGTCGCCACCACCACCGAAGTTACCACCACCACCGCTGCCGCCTTGATAGCCACCGCCGCCACTGCGTCCTCGGTCGCCGCCACCAGCGCCACCGCCGCCAGCCCCGCGATTACGGTCGCCGCCGCCGCCACTGCGTCCACCACCACTATCGCGGCGATCCCGGCGGTCTCCGCCGCGACCATCCCGGTTGCGCTCGCCGCCACTCCCAGCCTGCGGCACAAAGATGGTCAGCTTTTCTTTAGGGGCATATACCTTTTCTTCACTTGGGCCGAGGCCGAAAGTATGGAAGGGCTTGCCGCGCTTGATTTCCTCATCCTCGCGGATTTTGAGGGTTTGCAGAGCCTTGATGGTCGCCCGCACCGCGTTCACCGGGTTATTATTACCCAGCGACTTGGATAACACATCTTTAATACCGGCCGCTTCCAAAACCGCCCGAACTCCACCTCCGGCGATAACCCCAGTACCGGGTGAAGCCGGGCGCAAAATGACTTTGCTGGCTCCAAAGCTAACCGTAATTTCGTGGGGGATAGTTCGCCCCTCGAAAATTGGCACTTCAATCAGGTTCTTGGTAGCATCGTCTTTACCTTTGCGAATCGAGTCGGGTACTTCGGCAGCCTTGCCCAGGCCTGCCCCAACATGACCCGCACCATCGCCGACCACAACTATCGAGCTAAAGCTAAAACGCCGTCCGCCTTTAACTACTTTAGCCACGCGGTTGATTTGCACAACGCGCTCTTCCAGGTTCAATTTATTAGGGTCAATTCTTGCCATCTAAATTTGCGCTCCTTAAAATTGCAAACCGCCTTCGCGTGCGCCATCCGCCAGGGCCTTTACTCGTCCGTGATAGATATAACCAGCTCGGTCAAATACTACCTGAGTAATCCCTTTTTCTTTCGCCCGCTGCGCCACCATTTCACCCACTTTTTTAGCCTCTTCCACCTTTTTACTCTCGGCGGTCAGGCTCGATTTGACGTTGGCTTCCACTGTGCTGGCAGCTACCAGGGTAAACCCTTTGTCATCATCAATAATCTGGGCATAGATATGATTGGCGCTGCGAAAGACGTTGAGGCGCGGTCTTTCGGGAGTGCCATACACTTTGGCCCGTACCCGAATCTGCCGCCGCTTGCGCGGACTCAAATCTCGTCTAATTCTTCGCATTTACTTTCTAACTCCCTAAAACTTAATTTACACTACTCTTGGCTACTCTATAAGCTTCCCAATATCGCTCATCCGTTTCCAGTACAAACGACACATACTTGATTCGTTCAGGAAGCTCATTTTGTAAATAGCGTTTAGCCGCCACTACCGTATCATGGGCCGGGTTTTCGCTTTTCAATTCTTCCTCAAACGACGGCCCATAAGGGTCTTCCACCAAAGCCAGACTACCCTGATACGGTATCTGATACCACAACTCAACCGCTACAATTGGCACCTCGATTTTTTCCAGGTCGTCCGCCAGCCGGAGAGCTACATCAGGTTCCAAATGAAGAGTATTACCCTTTATAAAGCCTGAGTCCTGAGTGGACAACATCAGCTTTTCAAGTTTTGTACTCATCTTGATACCTCCTCAGTTATGGTATAGGACAAAGATTAAGGCCGCGATGCTCATCATACCAAATTGTGCGACTTTGGTCACTAATTTGGAAAACTTCCCCGGTACTGTCATTCCGAATTACATAATGACCATCGCGGCGATAATAGACTTAGATTTTTCTTCAGGAGTTCCCTGCTTGCTGTAATCTACAGCCGGAAGCAACATTACTGGATAATCCAATACCTCCTGAATACTATCATCAGTCCACAACCTGTTAGTCAGTTGCCTTATTATTTTGGGAGCTTTGGTGAAATACACCTTTTAATCCAGCTTGCCACCTATTACTTCTTGCCAGCCTTACCCGACTTTCCGGCCTTGCGGCGGATAACCTCATCCGAGTAACGCACGCCTTTGCCCTTATAGGGTTCAGGGGGACGCATCTTACGGACGCGGGCGGCTTCCTGACCTACCAGCTCCTTGTCAATTCCCTCGACGGCAACTTTGGTCGTACCTTCTACCGAGTATTTAATACCGATAGGCGGTTCAAGCCGAATCGAGTGACTGAAACCCAGCAGTAGCACCAGCATATCGCCATCCTTGAGGGCGCGATAGCCGACTCCGGCAATTTCGAGGTTTTTCCGGTAGCCACTGCTGACTCCCACCACCATGTTATCCAGCAAAGTACGGCTCAGGCCGTGCATCTGGCGGTGGCGGTTCGACTCGCTGGGCCGATTGACCGACAGCGTACCGTCGTCCAGCTTGATAATCATTTCCGGGTCAAACTGGCGGGTCAGCGAGCCTTTTGGCCCTTTGACCGTCACCAGATTATTTTCGCCGAGATTAAACTCCACCCCTTTGGGCATAGAAATCGGCTTTCGTCCAATACGTGACACTTTTTATTCCTCCCTCTGGCTACCAGACGTAAGCCAGGACTTCGCCGCCTAGCCCTTCGCGCCAGGCCATCCGCCCGGTCATCACGCCTTTAGAGGTACTGACGATGGCAATTCCCAAGCCGTTCATCACTTTAGGAATCTCACCTCGTTTGGTATAAATCCGCAGGCCCGGTTTACTTACCCGTTTGAGGCCGCTGATAACCGCTTTTTTAGTACCCCCGGAAGAACTTCCAACATATTTGAGCGAAACGGTCAAAACCCGCATCGGCCCGCTCTGCCCGGTCCCAAAATCGTTGATAAACCCTTCATCTTTCAATATCTGGGCAATCGCCATTTTCAGATTGCTGGCCGGCATAACCACTTCCAGATGCCGAGCGCTGGAGGCATTCCGAATTCTAGTCAACATATCCGCTATCGGATCAGTCACATTCATGCTCTGATACTCCTTGTCTTGCCAATCTTACCAACTGGATTTAGTGACACCCGGCAGTTTGCCCTGCAAAGCATTCTCGCGGAAGCAAATTCGGCACATCCCGAACTTGCGAATATAAGCGCGAGACCGCCCGCAAAGTTTACAGCGCCGCACCAGGCGGGTCGAAAATTTGGGCTTTCGGTTGGCTTTGACAATCATGGACTCTTTAGCCATTGTCTTTTCTCTTCCTCATAAATAGTTCTACTTGCGGAAAGGCATCCCAAACAGGCGCAAAAGCTGTTGGCCTTCCTCATCGGTATTCGCGCTGGTCACAATCGTTACTTCCATCCCGCGGACTTTGTCTACCCGGTCATAGTCAATCTCAGGGAAGATAATTTGCTCCTTGAGGCCCAGGGTAAAATTCCCATGCCCGTCAAAGCGTTTCGCTACCCCGCTAAAGTCACGGACTCGCGGCAAGGCAATGTTCACCAGCCGATCCATAAACTCGTACATCCGGTCCCCGCGCAATGTGACCGACATGCCAACCGGCATTCCGGTTCGCAACTTGAAGGCCGCAATACTTTTCTTGGCCCGATTGACTACCGGCTTTTGACCAACAATCGCCGTCAGGTCGCCGAGCGCGGCATCCAGAGCCTTGCCATTGGCAATCGCTTCGCCCAACCCGATGTTGACCACCACCTTTTTGAGCTGAGGGACTTGCATCCGGTTCTGGTAGTTAAATTGCTTGGTCATGGCCTCAACTATGTCGGAATGGTACTTGAGGCGCAAGCGAGCGGGAGGCCCTTTTTCACTCGACCCATCCTCGATTTCCACGCCTTTAGGCGCGGCTTGACGAGGAGTAGCTTTAGCTGCTTGTTGTTGCTGTGGGCCACCTTTAGGTTGTCCGCCTTTCGACGCACCCCCTTTGGTCTGACCACCCTTTGCCGGGGCTTTTTTTTCTGCCACTGTATTTTCTCCTTCCCTCTCAAACCAATTCGGAATACCTGATTACTGGCTTCCGTCGGCCTGCCACCTTAGTCCTATTCGACCAGTGAAGGGCAGCGGTATTTGAGCGGAACTTCTTTTAGTTTTGAATTTTGAGTTATGAGTTTTGAATTAATAACTCAAAATTCAAAACTTAGAACTCAAAACTATCCTTAACTACTTGCTTTCTTCGTCGGTACTGCGGCGCGTCCAACCAGTGTTATCGGTGATGGTTTTGCCACTGTTTTTGCTAAAGCGCACTTTCACGCCATTCTCAAAACGGTAGCCCACCCGCGTCGGCTCGCCATCTTCGACCAGCATTACATTACTGACCGCGATGGGAGCTTCCACCTCGATAATTCCGGCCTGACGGACATTGGTGCGGGACTTGACGTGTTTCTTGACCACGTTTACGCCCTCGACCACCACTTTATTGTCTTCGAGGATTACCCGCTTGACCTCGCCCCGTTTGGAGCGATACTTGCCGGTGATGACCTCGACTGTATCACCTTTTTTAATCTTCATCTTTTTATTACTCCTGCCCTCTTGATTTTAGCGCAACTAAAACCTAAAGAACTTCCGGCGCGAGTGAAACAATTCGCATAAACTGTCGCTCGCGCAATTCGCGGGCTACCGGGCCAAAAATACGGGTGCCAATCGGGTTATTGTTCTGGTTCACCAACACCGCCGCGTTATCATCGAAGCGGATATGACTCCCATCCTCCCGACCATACTCTTTGCTGGTTCGCACCACTACACACCGCACGACCTGGCCTTTTTTGACCTGACCGCCGGGAGTAGCAGTTTTGACCGAGCAAATAATAATATCGCCCACATTCGCCCACTTCTGGTTCCCGCTACCCATGACGCGGATGCACATTACCTCTTTTGCGCCGGTGTTATCGGCCACGCGCAGCCGAGTAGTAGCCTGAATCATAACTGGACTCCTCTTTTAACGATTTCCAGCAGCCGCCAGTGCTTTTCCTTGCTAATCGGGCGCGACTCCTCGATGCGGACGAGGTCGCCGGTTTTGCAGGTGTTCGTCTCATCGTGAGCCTTGAACCGCTTATGGCGGCGGATGGATTTCTTGTACAGGCGGTGCTTTTTGAGATACTCGACCTCAACCACGATGGTTTTATCCATCTTGTTGCTGACCACCTTGCCGGTCAAAACCATCCGGTTTGGTTTCTTTTCAGCTACCGCCGTCGGAGCAATAGTTTCTTTATTGTCCTCGACTGTAGCAGTTGCAGTTTCTTCCGTCATTACCTGTTTCCTTCAACACTTTAGGCCGCCCGCTTTGGCAGCGCGGCCTGGGTGCAATCAACTCGCTTTATTTAAGCTAAATTTAGCTAAATTAAGAAGCCGCCGTAACCGCTTCGCTTTCGGCAATCAGCTTTTCGATTTCCCGCTCTCGCAGTATCGTCTTTATCTGGGCGATATTGCGCTTGATTTGACCAAACCGCGCCGGGCTGACGGTCTTGTAAGCCGCCCGCTGAAAACGCAGATTGAACATTTCCTCGCTCAATTCTTCAATTTGCTTGAGCAATTGAGCATCGCTCATCGCTCTGATTTCGTTTATCTTCAGCATTGGCTAACTACTCCTCACCCTTTTCCTCAGCCGCAGTTTCGGCAGCACTTTCAGCAGAGGCCTCCGCCGCTACTTCAGCTACTTCCTCAGCATCGTGTTCCGCCAACATATCCATATGATGCTGGGCCTTCTCGCTGATTTCCACTGGCGCTTCCCAGTCAGTTATCGTCGTACCTTCTTTGTGAGCCTGGGTGCGGGTCACAAATTTGGTCTTAATCGGCAGCTTATGGCCCGCCAAGCGCATGGCCTCAATCGCCTTATCTTCGGCGATACCGGCAATCTCGAACATAATCCGGTCAGGCTTGACTACGGCTACCCAATGGTCGGGCGCACCCTTACCGCTACCCATACGGGTTTCGGCGGGCTTGGCTGTCACCGGCTTATCCGGGAAAATCCGTATCCAGATTTGACCACCGCGCCGCACATAGCGAGTAATCGCCCGCCGCGCCGCTTCAATCTGGCGACTATCCACCCAGCCCGGTTCGAGAGCCTGCAATCCAAATTCACCAAACGCGATGAAGTTGCCACGAGTGGCCCGACCCCGCATATTGCCGCGATGTTGCTTGCGGTACTTTGTCCTTTTCGGCATTAACATTTGTCAATAACTCCCTATTATGCCAGGTCTTCGTCGGCAACGACCGAAGCCAACGGCGCGGCTTTTTTCATCTGGCCCGGCAACACATCGCCTTTGTAAATCCAGACCTTGACCCCAATCCGTCCATAAGTGGTATAGGCGTGATAAATCGCGTAGTCAATATCGGCTCGAATAGTCTGGAGCGGGACGCGGCCTTCTTTTTCCGGCACACTGCGGGCCATTTCAGCCCCCGCCAACCGACCACTACACTTGATTTTGACCCCTTTGGCCCCCAGCCGCATGGCCCGCGTAACGGCCTGCTTCATGGCCCGGCGATAATTGACCCGCTTCTGGATTTGCTCGGCGATACTTTCGGCGACTAAATAGGCATCTAGTTCCGGCTGGCGAATTTCCTCGATATTAATCTTGACCTTGCGGCCCGTATCTTTCTCGATTTCGGCCTTTAGCTGGTCTACCTTATCGCCATTTTTGCCGATAACCATACCCGGCTTGGCGGTATAGAGCGTCAACTCGATATTATTGCTAGAACGCTCGATGACTACCCGGCTCAAGCCCACATTCGCGCTGCCATTATTGGTCAGGCGGTCTGTGACCAGCTTGCGAAGCTTAATATCTTCGTGCAGTTGGGTGGTATAGTCTTTGTCAGCGTACCAGCGGCTCTGCCAATCCTTGATGATGCCGAGCCGGAAACCTGTCGGGTGAACTTTGCGTCCCACTATTGCTTCTCCTCTCGGTCTTCTACTACTACAGTCACATGGCTCATCCGCTTGATGATGCGGTCAGCCCGACCTCGCGCCCTGGCCTGAATTCGCTTCATGCGAGGAGCTTCGTTGGCATAAATAGTTTTGATGTACAACGTTTCGGGCGAGAGCAACAAATTATTTTCGGCATTGGCCCTGGCGCTTTTTACCACTGCCGCCACGTCACGGGCCGAATGCTGCGGCAAATGTCGCAAGATTGCCAACGCCTCATCCACTTGTCGGCCCCGCACTACGTCTACTATCAGACGCACTTTACGCGGCGAGTGCCGGATATATTTTAATGTCGCGCTTACTTCCATCGCTTCCTCTTTCTGGTAGGGGTTTGGGGTCGAGGCTTAGAGGTTCGTAACCCGTGCCGCCGACAGCTTTACCCCGACATATTAATCGGTTCAGGAATTGGCGAACCAACCCCTAACCCCCAGCCCCGTTTAGCGGGATTTGGTACTCTTTTCCGAATCCTTGTGGCCCTTGTAGGTGCGGGTCGGGGCAAATTCGCCCAGCTTGTGACCCACCATATTTTCGGTCATATAGACCGGCACATGGCGACGACCATCGTAGACCCCCAGGGTATGCCCAACCATTTGCGGGAAAACCGTCGAGTCCCGCGACCAGGTTTTCAGTACCTTTTTCTGTCCAGTACTGTTCATTGCTTCAATTTTCGCCAACAGCCGCTCTTCGATAAACGGCCCTTTTTTGGTTGACCTAGACAACGTTTTCCTCCCAATAGGGGGTTAGAGGCCAATCCTTAGCCGAAGCGAAGATTGACCGCCGCCCATTACTACTTCGTTCTGCGCCGGATAATAAACCGATTCGTCCGCTTGTTGTTACGAGTACGATAGCCCATAGCCGGTTTACCCCAGGGGGTTTTGGGCTGCCCACCAATCGGGGCGCGACCTTCACCACCACCGTGAGGGTGGTCTACCGGGTTCATTACGCTACCACGCACCGTCGGGCGAATACCCTTCCAGCGTGACCGTCCGGCCTTTGCCCAACGCTCGTTCTCGTGTTCCAGGTTGCCTACCTGCCCAATAGTTGCCATACATTCGATGCGAATAAGCCGGAATTCCCCGCTCGGCATCCGAATCGTGGCATAGTCGCCCTCTTTCGCCATCAACTGCGCGACATTTCCGGCACTCCGCACCAATTGTGCGCCCCGTCCGGCGTACATCTCGATATTGTGAATCTGTGTACCAAGCGGGATATTCTTTAACGGCAAGGCATTGCCCACCCGAATTTCGGCGGTTGGCCCGCTCATAATCCGGTCTCCCACCTTGAGGCCGTTGGGAGCTAGAATGTAGCTCAACTGACCATCGTCATAGCGTACCAGCGCGATACGGGCCGAGCGGTTGGGGTCATATTCAATCGCCGTAACTTTGGCCGCCATGCCATACTTGTTGCGCTTGAAATCAATCAAGCGATACTTGCGCTTGTGACCGCCCCCCTGATGGCGGACAGTAATCCGGCCCTGATTATTACGCCCCGCCTTGCTCTTGAGAATAACTGTCAGCTTCTTCTCAGGCTTTTTCTTGGTAACTTCCTCGAAGGTACTAAGGCGCTTGAGGCGGCTACCGGGCGAGGTCGGGTTAAATTTTCTTATCGGCATCTCTCTTACCTCTTACAATTTAGGATTTACGGTTGAGGCTTGCTTGACGAAGCCTCAACCGTAAATCTGAAATGGATTTAGGCTGACTCGAAAATTTCGATTTTGTCGCCTGGTTTTAGCCGTACAATCGCTTTTTTGCCAGTCATTGGGCTGTACCCCGCAAACTTGCCGCGCCCGCTCTGCTTGCGGCGAATTCGCAAAGTGTTGACACTCAGCACTGTGACCTTGAAGATGGTCTGAATAGACTCTTTGATTTGCAGCTTGTTCGCGTCGCGGTCAACCTCGAAGCTGTAGATGCCCTTTTCCGACATATCTACACTTTGTTCCGTTACCAGCGGGCGCTTGACTACCTGATAAATGTTCATTATCTTTATCTTCCCCCGCTTCCTACTTGGCTTCCGCTACGGCGGGCGTTTCAGCCCCCAGCTTCTCATTAATCCAATCCAGCGCCGCCACCGGCAAAACCAGCCGATCATACTTGAACATATCGTGCATATTCAAGAAATTGACCAAGAGCGGTTTGACGTTGGGCAAGTTCCAGGCCGCCCGGTAAAGCAGTTCTTTGAGTTCGGGGGCATTGTCAGGAATAACTAGCAGCACTTTGCCGTCCGCCAGATTAAGCGCCTTCAGCACCGAAACCATCGCCTTAGTCTTTGGCTCAAGCGTCTCGAAGCTATCCACAAATGTCAGCATTTTTTCGCTGACCTTGACCGACAGAGCCGAGCGAACTGCCAGACGACGCATTTTAACCGGCATATCTTTCTCGTAGCTGCGGGGCTTTGGCCCAAAAATAACTGCCCCACCCCGATAATGGGGAGCGCGGCGGCTACCTTGTCGGGCGTTGCCAGTTCCCTTTTGACGATACGGCTTTTTGCCGCCACCACGCACCTCGGCCCGAGTCTTGGTGGAAGCAGTTCCCTGGCGGGCGTTGGCGTGTTGACGCACCAAAGCTTGATGCATTATCGCCTTGTTTGGCTTGATGCCAAAAATGTAATCGTCCAGCTCGATGGATTTCACCACATCGCCGCTCAGACTGTAAACTGATGCCTGCACTTTACTGTTCCTCCACCTTAATTGCGGACCTTGACGGCCTTGCGAATAGTCACAATCCCGCCTGTCGCGCCGGGTACTGCCCCTTTAATTAATACCAGATTCTTTTCGCTATCCACCCGGACGACTTTCAGGTTCTGGGTTGTAACCCGTTCCTGGCCCATGTGACCAGCCATCCGCATTCCCTTGACCACCCGACCGGGAGTAGTACCACTACCAATCGAACCGGGGGCGCGGGCGCGGTCACTTTGTCCGTGAGTACGCGGGCCACCAGCAAAGTTGTGGCGCTTCATTACCCCGGCGAAACCCTTACCTTTGCTGATGCCGGTCACGTCCACTATATCGCCATTCTCGAAAACCTGTCCGGCGGTAATCGTGTCGCCGACACTAAACTCGCTTAGTTCGCTGTGGCGCACTTCGCGCAAGTGCTTCAAGCCGTATTCTTTGGGGTGCTTACCAGCTTCTTCGGTGCGGGTAAAACCCTTCTGATGCCCAAGCTGGGGCTTTTTCAGGCGGCTACTTTCCTGGAAGCCAATCTGTACCGCTTCGTAACCGTCCTTGTCGTTAGTCCGAATCTGAGTTACCCGGCAAGGCCCGGCCTGGATGACCGTCACCGGAATGACCACGCCCTTCTCATCGAAGATTTGGGTCATACCGAGCTTTTTGCCCAGTATCGTGTTTATCATCGCTACATTCCTTCTTGGGTAGGTTCCTCGGCAGCTCTCACAAGTCAAGTTTGATTGATAACTAACTTGACCTGGGCTTTTCCGCCGGGAACGCGCCTCTGTACTTTCGATAATCAATTTTCAGGGAGTAAGGTCTAAACTTATTACTGACTACTGACCTGTGATTATTGATTACAGTTTAATTTCAATCTCGACTCCGGCAGGCAAATTCAGCCGCATCAGAGCGTTAATCGTTTTCTGGCTCGGTTTGATGACATCAATCAGGCGCTTGTGAGTGCGAATCTCGAAATGCTCCTGCGAATCTTTGTCAATAAACGGGGAGCGAGTAACGGTGTATCGCTCTAGCTTGGTCGGTAAAGGCACCGGCCCAGCCACAATCGCCCCAGTCCGTTCCGCCGCGTCTACAATCTGAGCCGCCGATTGGTCAAGAATCTTATGATCGAAAGCCTTGAGACGAATACGGATTTTCTGCTCGGCCATGCTTTACTTGTTCCTTCCCTACAGGGTCAAAAGTCAAGAGGATTATTCGCCTCTCGACTTTCGACTTGACTAGCGTCTAGTTACTCAATAATGCTGGTGACAGCGCCTGCGCCTACCGTCCGACCACCCTCCCGGATGGCGAACCGCAAGCCGACTTCGATGGCTACCGGGGTGATTAGCTCCACCCCCATCTGCACATTGTCACCAGGCATTACCATCTC